>NZ_JALHRY010000010.1:0-289361 GCF_023952485.1 Cupriavidus mimosae
GAGAATCAGGACCTTTTTCATCGGTTTCCCTCGTTGGACTGTTCGGTATGGAGATGCCGGGCAAGCGCTTGCGGCGTGACGGCCGCGCCGTCCGGTGCCAGCAGTTGCGTGACCAGGACGAGGCCGCCGTCGCCGCACACACCGACCACGTGGCCGTCACGCACCTGCAGGCCGGCTGGCGTGCCGGCGGGCATGGCCGGCGCCGCACCCGGCAGCGGCCGGCGCGCCTGCGCCACGATGAAGCGCTGCCCGCCAACTTCCGTGAAGGCGCCGGGATAGGGCGGCGCCACCGCACGGATCAGGTTGTAGACCTCGGCGGCGGGCCGGCTCCAGTCGATGCGGCCGTCCTCGGGCTTGCGCCCCGAGTAGTAGCTGCCTTCGGCGAGCCGGTTCGGGCGGCGCGGCGTCTGTCCCGCCAGCATCGCGGGCAGCGCGCGCCACAGCGTCTGCTCGGCCGCCACGGTGACTTTCTCGAACACTTCGCCGGCGGTATCGTCGGGCAGGATCGGCACGGCGGTCTGGTCGACGATATCGCCCGCGTCCGGCCTGGCTTCCATCACGTGCAGCGTGGCGCCGGTCTCGGTCTCGCCGTGCAGCACTGCCCAGTTGACCGGCACGCGGCCGCGGTACTTCGGCAGCAGCGAGCCATGCATGTTGAACGCGCCCCCCGGTGCCAGCGCCAGCACGCCGGCGGGAATCATGGCGCGATAGTAGAACGAGAAGATGACGTCCGGGCGTGCGTCGCGCACTGCCTGTTCGACAGCGGCATCGGCCGGGTCCTCGCCATAGAGAAACGGCACGCCCAGCTCGGCGGCGGTGTCCGCCACGCGGCGGAACCAGATGTTCTCGTCGGGCCGGTCGCGGTGCGTGATCACCAACGCCACTTCCACGCCGCGCGCATGCAGTACGCGCAGGCACCGGTCGCCGACATTGTGATAGGCAAAGACGACGGCGCGCATCATGGCTCCACGGTGCGGGCCGGGTCGGCCTCGAGGATGGCCTTGATGCGGTAGCGCGGGCGGTCGCGCACTTCCTGGTAGATGCGGCCGACGTACTCGCCCAGCAGGCCCACGCCGAACAGCAGGATGCCGATCAGGAAGAAATTCATGGCGAACAGCGTGAACACCCCCTGCACTTCGGAGCCCAGCACAAAGCGCCGCACCAGCAGCACCACGAACAGCACCCCGGACAGCAGCGACAGCAAGGTGCCGATGGCCGAGAACCACTGCAGCGGCACGATCGAGAAGCCGGTCACGAGGTCGAAATTCAGGCGGATCAGCTGGTACAGCGAGTACTTGGACTCTCCCGCGTGGCGCTGCTCGTGGCCGACTTCGATCTCGACCGGGTTCGAGGCAAAGGTGTACGCCAGCGCCGGAATGAAGGTATTGACCTCGCGGCAGGCGTTGATGGTGTCGATTACGCTGCGGTCATAGGCGCGCAGCATGCAGCCCTGGTCCGTCATGCGGATCTTGGTAATGCGCTCGCGCAGCCGGTTCATCGCGCGCGAGGCAAAGCGGCGGAATGCGGTGTCGTTGCGCTGGCGGCGGATGGTGCCGACGTAGTCGTGGCCGGCGCGCATGGTCTCGACCAGGCGCGGGATCTCCTCGGGGGGGTTCTGCAAGTCGGCGTCGAGCGTGATCACGATCTTGCCGCGGGTGTGCTCGAAGCCCGCCAGGATCGCCATGTGCTGGCCGAAGTTGCCATTGAACAGTACCACCCGGGTCACGTCCGGACGCTTGTGGAACTGCGCCGCCAGCAGCTGCGCCGAGCGGTCGACGCTGCCGTCGTTGATGAAGATGACCTCGTAGCTGTCACCGAGGCCGTCCAGCGCCGGATAAAGGCGGTCGAACAGGGCTTGCAGCCCGTCTTCTTCGTTGTAGACCGGAATGACGACCGAGACCTGGACCGGGCTCATTGGGAAAGACGTTTGCATGTTTCGCTGAGGATTGCGCAGACCCGCTCCACGTCCGAGGCTTGCATCGCCGGGAACAGCGGCAGCGTGACGATGCCGCGCCCGATGCGCTCGGCGTGCGGCAGCATGCCTTCGCGCCAGCCGAGTGAGCGGTAGTAAGTGAAAAGATGGACCGGCGGATAGTGCACGCCGGTGCCGATGCCGCGCTCGCGCATGGCCTCCATGAGCTTCTGTCGGGCCTGCGCCGGCCCGCCCTGCATGCGGTCGGTCGGCAGTACCACCTGGAACATGTGCCAGTTGGTGGTGGCCGCGTGCGGGTCCAGCGCCTGCGGCAGTTCGATGCCCAGGGCCTGCAGGCCGCTGTCGGCGGCGCAGCGGAAGTAGGCGTCGGCCAGTTCGGCGCGGCGCGCGGTGATGGCGTCGAGCCGCTCCAGCTGGGCCAGGCCGACCGCGGCGTTGACATCGGTCAGGTTGAACTTGCCGCCCGGCTCTTCGACATCCATGCCGTCCAGGCCAGTGCGGATCACGCCCTGCAGGCGCAGGCGCTCGGCGCGCACGGCTTCCTCGGGCGTGTTCATCACCAGGCAGCCGCCTTCGATGGTGGTGATGTTCTTGTTGGCCTGGAAGCTGAAGCTGACCAGGTCGCCGAAGGCGCCGATGCGCTGGCCGCGCCAGCGCGAGTCGATCGCCTGGGCCGCGTCTTCGATCACGCGCAGCCCGTGCCTGGCGGCGATCGCGTACAGGCGCTCCATGTCGACCGGCAGGCCGGACAGGTAGACCGGCATGATGGCGCGCGTGCGCGGCGTGATGGCGGCCTCGACCGCGTCGAGGTCCAGGTTGCGCGTGCGCGGGTCGATGTCGACGAACACGGGTTTCGCCCCCACGGCCACCACCACGTTGGCGGTGGCGACCCACGTGATCGGCGTGGTGATGACTTCATCGCCGGGTCCGATGTCGGCGATGCGCAGTGCGATCTCCATGGTCGCCGAGCCGTTGGCGAAGGTGCGCACCGGGCGCCCGCCGAACAGGTCGGACAGCGCGGTCTCGAAGGCCTGCATCTTCGGTCCGGAGGTGATCCAGCCCGAGGCCAGCACCTTGCCGACTTCGGCAATGGCGGCGGCGTCGATTTCGGGCCGTACAAACGGCAGGAAGGCGGGAGCGGAAGCGGTCATGGCGGGCGAAGGAGGCAGCGGCGGTCAGGCCAGGCGAAGGCGCGGACAGCCTTCAGGAGCGGGCAATCAGGAAGACGCCCGCCAGTATCAGCAGGATGCCGGCCACGCGCAAGGGGCCGATGATCTCGCCGAACAGCCACCAGGCCGCGAGCGCATTGACTACATAGCCCAGCGACAGCATCGGATAGGCGATCGACACATCGACGCGCGACAGGCCCACGATCCAGACGCCCACGCTGACCACGTACAGCGTGAGCCCGGCCAGCACCGGCCATTGCGTCAGCACGCGCAGCGCCGTTACCACCAGCGTGCCGCGATCCAGCGTGATGGCGCCGACGGCGTTGACGCCGGCCTTGAGCAGCAGCTGCGCCGCCGCGTTGAGCAGCACGCCGGTCAGGATGAAAGCAAAGGTGGAAAGCGTCATGGCAAGGCGGTTGGCGGATTACGGTGCTTGCGTCTGTGCTGGCTGTCCGGGCAGGGCGAAATTAGCGACCGCCACGCGCCGGCGGTCGCCGGCAATCTTGTGCATCGGCACGCCGCGCGCGGCCAGCGCGGCATAGGTCTGCGGCGCCATGATCGCCACCGCGCGCTGGCCGTCCTGCCAGCGCTCAATGAACTGGTCGATGGTCGGGATCCACTTCTGCGGTTCCTGTCTGATGCCGAATTCCAGTTCGTCCGGATGCTCGACCAGGATCGTGGTGCGGCGCAAGTAAAACGGCAGCGTGTGGTCCAGCAGCCGCACGCTGTACAGCGGCATGCCGGGCTTGAGCACGGCACTGATCGCTGGCGCCAGGTCCGCGCCGGAACTCGGCCGGCCCATGGCTTCGTGGGCACGCAGCCCCACCGTGGCGCAGACGAACATGGCCAGCGCATAGGCGGCCACGCTGGGGAACACGCCGCGCGTGCGCAGCAGCCGGTGTGCCAGCAGCGCGCCGCCCAGCATCACGGCAAAGGCGACCGCGAGCCATTCGGCGAATTCACGATACACCGTATTGGGCGTGCCCTGCTTTTCCATCATGCCGACGAACGGGCTCGCGATCAGCCCGATCACGCCGAGCGCGATCATGGCATTGACCTGCCAGCGCCACGCGCGTTCCGTGGTCGTGTCCAGCGCCACGCCGGCGAGCAGCGCCAGCGCCGGGAACACCGGCACGATGTAGCCCGGCAGCTTGGAGCCGGACAGGCTGAAGAAGACAAAGATCGCCACCGCCCACAGCCCGGCCAGCAACGCCGGCTGGAACGGCCGCGGCGCGTTGCCCCGCGCCACGCCGGCGCGCTCGCGCACCGCCTGCCACATCTGTGGCACCAGGCCCAGCCATGGCAGGAAGCCGCCCAGCAGCAGCGGCACGAAGAACCAGATCGAGCCCTCGCGGTGGTGTACGTTGGAGGTGTAGCGCTGCCAGTGCTCGTGGATGAAGAAAAAGCGCAGGAACTCCGGATTGCGTTCGGACACCAGCCAGAACCACGGCACCGTGACGGCGAGCAGCACCGCGATGCCGGCCAGCAGATGCAGGCGGCCCCACAGCTTCCAGTCGCGCGTCGCCAGCGTATAGACCACCAGCACCAGCCCGGGCAAGGCCAGGCCGACCAGGCCCTTGACCAGCACCGCAACTCCCATCGCCGCCCAGCACGCCAGCATCCAGTTGCGCTGCGCGGCCGGCGTGGCCGCGGGATGCTGGGCCAGCAGCATGCAGGCGAGCACGCACGCCATGGCCCCGGATAGCGTCATGTCGAGCGAATTGAAGTGCCCGGCGACATTCCACATCGGCGTCGACACCAGCACCAGCCCGGTCAGCATCGCCACGCGACAGCCGTACCAGCGGGCCGCGGCCAGCATCGACACGCCGATGCCCAGCATGCCGGACAGCGCCACGCACAGGCGCGCCTGCCAGTCCCCTACGCCAAACAGGGTGTAGGCCAGCGCCGTCACCCACATGTGGAAGGGCGGTTTCTCGAAATACTTGAGTTCGTGGTAGCGGATCGTGACCCAATCGCCAGTGGCGACCATCTCGCGGGCAATCTCGGCGTAGCGGCCTTCATCGGAGCGCAGCAGGTGGCGCATGTCCAGGGTACCGAACCAGACCAGCAGGATCAGCAGGCTGACCAGCGCGACGGTGCTTGCGGTGGCTCCGACGGACGGCGCGGCGACAAACCGCGAGGTCGATGAACTACGCATGGATCTCCTGGAAAAGCGCGGCGAAACGGGTCTCGGGCGAGGCGCGGTGACGCGGAAGCCCTCACAACGCAGAGCCGGGTCTGGCGGTGGACAGCGCGCGAAAACATCCGCATGGGCGCGCCGCAGGCACGCCGTGAGCGCCAGGTGCCCGGAACGCCACAACCGCTGGAATACGCGAGGCGCGCAATGGTAGCACGGCGGCCAAGTCACTCCGGTCAGGCTTCGGAAGTGCCGGCAGCGCCGGCTGCGCGACAAATGCGGTGTATAAAGCATATGCGGTCAGAATGAACGCCTGGTTGCCCCCCAGCATCCTTGTCGGCTTGTCCGTTAGACCGGCGCCGGCGTGAAATGACCAGTTACACACGCAACAAAAACGCGATAATTCCGATCACCAGTCAGTTGCCAGCCAGGCGGGCACCGAATGCGCGCGGGACAATCCAGAATTGGGGATCGAGGTGAAAACAGAGGTTCAGCAAAACCGGCAGGCCGGCCTGGTGGCGTGCGCGGCGGCCTTCGTGGCGCTGGGTGTGGGGCTATCCGCGCCACCCGCCCGCGCGCAGGGGATGGCGGTGCTGCCCGGCACCGGCGGCATCGCCCAGGCCGCGGCCAGCCAGGCACAGGCGGCCGCCGCCGCGGTGCTGTGCAATGCGCCGTGGTTCCGCTCCGGCTCTCATGTACAGATGGAAGGCGACGGCGTGATGCCGATGTCGATCCGCATGACCCTGCGCGATGTAAAGCGCAGCCCGACCGGCTGCCGCGCTCAGCTCGAGGTCAATTCCAAGTCGGCGCTGTCGGCGCTGATGGGGCCGCCGGTGATCACCAACCAGGTCCACGAGGTGGTGATCGAACGCAGTGCGCCCGAGGCGCAGACCAGCATCGAAAGCCAGCATGCGGTCATCAACGCGCGCGCCCGCTATGCCCGCATGTATGGCGAGGCGGCGTTCCGCGGCAAGGGGGTGTTCAACTACGCCGGCCTGGACTTGCGCGAAGGCACCACGCTGGAGGGCGAAGTGTTCCGCTCCAGCGTCTCGCTGAAGGTTTATCCGCTGGGCTCCGATGAAGCGGTCAGCACCATGGACGCGCAGCGTGCCACCATCCATATCGGCTCGCGCCACGTGGGCAGGCTGCAAATGATCGACACCCTGATGGGGCGCAAGGAATGCCAGCCGATTTCCTACGACAAGCGCACTTCGCTGGGACCGCTGATGATCGGCGGGGAACTGGTGCAGGTCGAACCCACCGTGATGCACGTCACCGACTGGTACTGCCCGGCCGAGGCCTTCGTGCTGCGCACCGAGGTGCGCCAGGACGACAAGGTGCAGCGCGTCGATGTCACCGCGCTGGAGCGCGACACGCAGGCGCCGTAGCAGATGCCGTGGCCGGCGCCATGGCAACCTGGCCCGCGAGGGCACAAAAAAACCCGCCGCGGCGGGTTTTCTTGTATCCGGCGGCAGCCGTAGTTCAGCTGGCGGCCGGGGCGGGGGTGGCTTTCTTCTTGCTGCTTTTGTTGTTCTTTTTCTTGGTGCCTTGCTTGGCTGGCTTCTTGTCGGCGGCCGGCGCGGCAGGGTCGGTCAGGTCGGTGCGGGTGCTCTTGTTCGCCCCCTGGCTGTACGGATCGAACTTGTCGCCGGCCTTGGCACCCTGGCTGTACGGGTCGAACTTCTCGCCCGACTTGGCACCCTGGGAATACGGATCGAACTGCTGCTTTCCGCCGGTTTGTGCCTGCACGGCCAGCGATGCGGCGCCAACGCAGAGTGCGATCGCGGTCGCGACGAACTTGTTCATGGTTTCTCCTGAGATATGCCGCCGTAGGGCGGTCGGGTCTATGGCCCGTCCCTGCACAGGGATGGCTCGGGCCAGTGTCGCCAACATCATTCACGACTGTCAACTTGGGGCTTGCCCGGCACGGCAACCTCATGGAAACCCTGAATTGCGGCCCCAGCGCGATTGCGCGTGGCGCCGCCGGCGCGCCTTATTCGGTGACCGCGTCGGACGGATGCTTCCAGGCCGCGCGCACCTCGCCTGAAGGCGCCAGCGCCAGGTTGATGCCGCGGCTGCCGATGGGCTGCTGGAACCAGCGCTGCTGCAGCGCCTTGACTTCGGGGCCGGCGAAGGTCGTGGCCAGGGTCTGGTCGACCAGGCGCTTCCATTCCGGATCGGCCTTGGACAGCATCAGTGCGTTCTGCTCGACCGACAGCGCCGGGCCGACGATGACGTATTGCGAGGGGTCCTTGGCGCGCGCGCGCAGGCCGGCCAGCAGTACGTCGTCCATCACGAAGGCCTGGGCCCGGCCCGATTCCAGCAGCAGGAACGATTCGCCGTGGTCCTTGGCGTAGACGTCGTGATAGCCGTACTGGCCCTTGAAGCGGCGCACGTGGCGGTCTCCGGTCGAGCCCGCGCTGGTGACCACGGTCTTGCCGCGCAGGTCGCCGAACGAGCGGATGCCCGAGTCGGCGCGCACCAGCATGCGCACCGTCGACACATAGTGCGAGACGCTGAACGCGACCTGCTTCTGGCGTTCGAGCGAGTTGGTGTTGGGGGCGCAATCCAGGTCGACCAGCCCGTTCACCACCGCCGGAATGCGGTTCTGCGGCGTCAGCGGCATCCAGCGCACCTTCAGGTCCTTCAGGCCCAGCTTCTGGCGCGCCGCCTCGGCCGCGCGCAGGCACAGGTCGACGGCATAGCCGGCCGGCTGGCCCTTGTCGTCGGCAAACGAGAACGGCAGCGCGGATTCCCGGTAGCCCAGCACGATGGTGCCGGCGTCGCGGATCTTGTCGAGCACCGGGCTCTGGGCGCGCGCGGCAGCCGGGGCCAGCACGGCGGCGGCGAGCAGGATTGCCGCGAGCGGGCGGAGGGCGCGGGGAAGGCGGGCGGTCAGGGCAGGGAAGGCAAAGGCGGTCATGCGGGGAATCTGGAAAGCAGCCGGCAATCCGGCGAAGACGCTAGGGTATACCCGAGAGCGCGCGGGGCGAAGGATATTGTCGTCATAAGCAAATTCCCCAGGGTCGGCCCCGGTTCCCCGCATCTGTTGCATCGGTGAAACGCCAAACGGATGAGGCCCCTGCGCGCATTCGAAGCGCCGGTTGCGCCATTCGGACGATGGGCGCCGGCGTCCGGCTCACCTACGCTTGCGAAAAACGACATGGCAACGGAACGGGGGGCATGATGTCAGCAAGCAATCGTGGGCGCACGACGATGGCGGTACGTGCCATCGCCCGGCATCTGCCTCGTCTGCCGTCGCGGTAACACCGGGACCCGTGCCATGCACGCAGCCGCCACGCCTGCGCGCGAGATCCGGCATGCTGCCCCGGGTCTCTCCGGCGACGCGCGTCCGGAGGATGCGCTGCTGGACTGCCTGCTCTGGCTCGCCCGGCACTTCCACGAGCCGGCCTCCGCCGAGGCCCTGGTCGCCGGGCTGCCGTTGGAGGGCCATCGCCTCACCCCCGCGTTGTGCGCGCGCGCCGCGGCGCGCGCAGGCCTCTGCGCGCGGCTGGTGCGACGCAAGCCCGACGAGATCCCTGACCGCGTGCTGCCGGCGATGCTGCTGCTGGACCAGGGCGACGCCTGCATCCTGGTGCGCCGCGCCGAGGCGGGCATGCTGGTGGTGGTGCTGCCTGAGTTCGGCGACGGCGAACAGGCCGTGCGCGGCGAAGAGCTGCTGGCACGCTACACCGGACACGCCATCTTTGCCCGGCCCGCGTATCGTTCGGATGCCGTCGGGGCTGACATCGCCGCCGCAACCGATCACGCGCCCGATCAAGCGCCGCGGGCATGGTTCTGGGGCGTGATGCGGCAGTGTTGGCCAGTCTATGGCGAGGTGTTGGTGGCGTCCCTGCTGCTGAGCCTGTTTGCGCTGGTGATGCCGCTGTTCACCATGAACGTCTACGACCGCGTGGTGCCGAACCATGCGCTGGAGACCCTGTGGGCACTTGCCGTCGGCGTCGGCCTGGTGCTGCTGTTCGAGCTCGCCCTGCGCATGCTGCGCGGCTACTTTGTCGACGTGGCCGGCAAGCGCATCGACGTGACGGTATCCGCCACGCTGTTCGAGAAAGTGCTGGGCATCGAGATGAAGTCACGGCCCGCCTCGGTCGGCAGCCTCAGCAGCCAGTTGCAGGAATTCGAATCGGTGCGCGATTTCCTGACCTCTGCCACCATCACCACGCTGGTCGACCTGCCGTTTGCCGTGGTCTTCATCGCCGCGATGTTCTGGGTGGGCGGCCCGCTCGCATGGGTGCCGCTGCTGACGGTGCCGCTGGTGCTTGGCCTCAGCCTGGCGCTGCAGGGGCCGCTGTCGCGCGCGGTGCGGGCCAGCAGTGCCTGCGCGGCACAGCGGCAGGCGGCGCTGGTGGAGACGCTGGTGGGGCTGGAGACCATCAAGACCACGGGCGCGGAAGGTGTCGCGCAGCGGCAATGGGAGCAGGTGGTCGGGCAGATGGCCAGGCTGGCGCTGCGCTCGCGCTGGCTGTCCGCCTGCGTCATCAACGCTGCGCTGTTCGCGCAGCAGGCCGCTACCCTGGCGGTGGTCGTGATTGGCGTCTACCAGATTGCCGACGACCGGCTCACCATGGGCGGCCTGATCGCCTGCACCATCCTGGCCGGGCGCGCACTGATGCCGCTGTCGCAGATGGCCGGACTGACCACGCGCTATCACCAGGCGCGCACCGCGCTGGCCGCCCTCGACCGGACCATGGCGCTGCCGGTCGAGCGCCCGCCGGGCAAGCATTTCCTGCACCGCCCGCCGTTGCGCGGCGAGATCGAATTCCGCGCGGTCAGCTTCCGCTATCCCGGCCGCGACGGTGCCGCGCTCGACGGTGTGTCATTCCGCATTGCCAGCGGCGAGCGGGTCGGGCTGATCGGCCGCATCGGCTCGGGCAAGACCACCATCGAAAAGCTGATCCTGGGCTTGTATCCGCCCGATGCCGGCTCGGTGCTGGTCGACGGCGCCGAGGTGCGCCAGCTAGACCCGGCGGCGCTGCGGCGCGGGATCGGTTATGTGCCGCAGGACGTGATGCTGTTCAGCGGCACCGTGCGCGACAACATCGTGATGGCCGCCCCCTGGGCCGACGATGCCGCCGTGCTGCGCGCCGCGCGCCTGGGCGGTGTCAGCGAATTCATCGAGCGCCTGCCCGAGGGCTATGACCTGCGCCTGGGCGAGCGCGGGGAGGGTCTTTCAGGCGGACAGCGGCAGGCCATCGCCATCGCGCGCGCGGAGCTGTTGCAGCCGCCGGTGCTGCTGCTCGACGAACCCAGCAGCGCCATGGACAACCGCACCGAAGAACAGTTCAAGGCGCGGCTCGCGGCAGCGCTGGGCGAGCGCACGCTGTTGCTGGTGACCCACCGCGGCTCGCTGCTGAGCCTGGTCGATCGCCTGATCGTGATGGACCAGGGCCGCATCGTCGCGGACGGACCCAAGGCCGAGGTGCTGAACGCGCTCGCGGGGAGGAAGCTCCATGTTGCCTCCGCCTGAGCCCCGCACCCTTGCGCGCCGCGTGGCCGCCGCGCTGCGGCCGCACGCCGACGACACCGCCTTCATGGATGCGCGCGACGCGGCGGCGCTGGCGCGGCCACGCTGGTTCGCGCACTGGATCCTGTGGTGCGCCGTGGTCTTCGTCATCGTGGCGCTGAGCTGGGCGGCGCTGGCGCGGGTCGATGAGGTGGCAGTGGGCGAGGGCAAGGTGATTCCGTCGAGCCAGGTGCAGGTGGTGCAGAACCTGGAAGGCGGGATCGTGGCGCAGATCCTGGTGCGGCCCGGACAGGTGGTCAGCAAGGACCAGCCGCTGATGCGCATCGACGATACGCGCTTTACCGCCTCGTACCAGGAAGGCCGCACCAAGGACGATGCGCTGGTGGCACGCATCGCGCGCCTGAGTGCCGAGGCCGCTGGCACCGATTTCGACGCCAGTGCGGGCGGCGGCGACGGCGATGCGCGCCGTTTCGTGGCCGAGGAACGCTCGCTGTTCGCCTCGCGCAAGCATGCGCTGGAAGCGAACCTGGCGGTGCTGCGCCAGCAGTCGGAGCAGCGCCGGCAGGAGCTGGCCGAAAAGCGCTCGCGCGAGCAGCAACTGCGGCAGAGCCATCGCCTGGTAGCGCAGGAACTGGCGATGATGCGGCCGATGGTGGCGCAGGGCGTGGTCTCCGATGTCGACGTGCTGCGGCTGGAGCGGCAGACCAATGACCTCAAAGGCGAACTCGACGCGTCGCGGCTGGCGATGCCGCGCCTCGAGGCGGCCTATCGCGAGAGCCAGCAGAAGCTCGACGAAGCGAGTGCGCATTTCCGCGCCGAGGCCATGCGCGAGCTCAACCAGGCCAAGGCCGAGCAGGCAGCGCTGAGCGCGACCAACACGGCCTTGCAGGACCGGGTCGATCGCACCCTGGTGCGCGCGCCGCTGGCCGGGATTGTCAAGCAGCTCAAGGTCAACACCGTGGGTGGCGTGGTCCAGCCCGGCATGGACCTGGTGGAAATCGTGCCGCTGGAAGACACCTTGCTGGTCGAGGCGCGCGTGCGTCCGGCCGACATCGCCTTCCTGCGGCCGGGGCAGCCCGCCGTGGTCAAGCTGTCGGCCTACGACTTCTCCGTCTATGGTGGCTTTGCCGGCACCGTCGAACATATCAGCGCCGATACGCTCATGCCGGAACGGCCCGGCGAGCGCCCCGAGAGCTATTACCTGGTGCGCGTGCGCACCCGCGACAACCGGCCGGCGGGAAGTGCGGTGCAGGTGCCGATCCTGCCCGGCATGGTCGCCACGGTGGATGTACTGACGGGCCAGAAGACGGTGCTCCATTACCTGCTCAAGCCCCTCATCAAGACCCGGGACATGGCGTTCCGTGAACGGTAGGACCCGCGCTCGCACGCGAGCCTTTTGCAACCATAACAAGCAAGGCACGGCCACCAGGCCTGCATTGAGGACGGAGAGAGAACGACCATGGCAACCTTGACTGGCACCAACGGCAGCGACAGCCTCACCGGCACCGCAAGCAGCGACACCATTCTGAGCGGCAACGGCAACGACTATGTCAGCGCAGGCGATGGCAGCGACTATGTCGACGCCGGCAATGGCGACGACATTGTCGAGGGTGGCGATGGCAACGACACGCTGCTGGGGGCCAATGGCAAGGATCGCGTGTTCGGCGGGCGCGGCAACGACAGCCTGTCCGGCGGCAACGGCACCGACGCGGTCTATGGCGGCAGCGGCGACGACGTGATTGGCAGCGCCGACGGTGCGTCGACGCTCTACACCGGCGACAACGGCGGCGATACGCTGTATGGCGACGGCTACGACAGCCATGCCGACTATCTGCTCGGGCGCGGACATGAGTCGGCCCAGCCCGGCAATGACCGCATCCAGGGCGGCAACGGCGACGACCTGATCTTTGGCGACAACGGCGACGGCGCCGCCGTCGGCGGCGACGACATCATCGCCGGCGGCAATGGCAGGGACACCGTCTACGGCGAAGGCGGCAACGACACCATCGCCGGCGGGGGCGGCGCCGACACGCTGAGGGGCGGCAGCGGCCGCGACACCTTCGTCTACAACGCTGTCGCCGATTCCACCGCGGCCGCCATGGACGTCATCGCCGACTTCCAGCGCGGCACGGATCGCCTGGACTTGCGCCCGGTGCTGGGCGACACCGGCTTCCAGTGGGGCGGCCTGACGCCGACGGCCCATGGTGCCTGGTACCAGCAATCGGGCGGCAACACCTATGTCTACGTCGATGTCGATGGCAATCCCGCCACGGCCGAAATGGTGATTCGCCTTGACGGCCTGCACGACCTGACCAAATCCGATTTTGCCGGTTACGACAACCATGCCCCTACCGCCGCGGCCGATGCCAACGCCATCGGCGAAGATAACCATCCGAACCCGGTTACCGGCAACGTGCTGGCCAATGACAGCGACGTCGACGCCGGCAATGTGCTGGCCGTAGCCAGTCCCGGCACCTATGTCGGCCAGTACGGCACGCTGCAGATCAACGCCGACGGCAGCTACAGCTACACGCTGGACAACGGCAATCCGCTGGTCCAGTCGCTGCGCCTTGGCGACCATGTCGAGGAGTCGTTCGGCTACAGCGTAACGGATGGCCAGGCCTCGGCGGCGTCGACGCTGAGCATCCGCATCAACGGCACCAACGATGCGGCGACCATCACCGCATCGGCGAGCGAAGACACGGCCGTGACGGAAGCCGGCGGCGTGGCGAACGCCACGTCAGGCGATGCCTCGGCCAGCGGCACGCTGACCGTGGCCGATGTCGACAGCGGCGAGGCTCACTTCGCGGCCGTGCCGCCGGACAGCCTGATCGGGCAATACGGCACGTTCACGTTCAACACCACTACCGGCGCCTGGACTTATACGCTGGACAACACCAAGGCCGATGCGCTGATCGCCGGGCAGCAGGTCAGCGATGCGCTGACCGTGTCCTCGGCCGACCAGACCGCGCAGCAGACCATCACGGTCAATATCACCGGCACCAACGATGCCGCGACCATCACCGCATCGGCGAGCGAAGACACGGCGGTGACAGAAGCCGGCGGCGTGGCAAACGCTACCGCAGGCGATGCATCAGCTAGCGGCACGCTGACGGTGAGCGATGTCGATAGTGGCGAAGCACACTTTGCCGCGGTGGCGCCGGACAGCCTGGTAGGGCAGTACGGCACCTTCACGTTCAACAGTACCACCGGCGCCTGGACTTATACGCTGGACAACACCAAGGCCGATGTGCTGATCGCCGGACAACAAGTCAGCGATGCGCTGACGGTGTCCTCGGCCGACCAGACCGCGCAGCAGACCATCACGGTCAATATCACCGGCACCAACGATGCCGCGACCATCACCGCGTCGGCGAGCGAAGATGCGACGGTGACAGAAGCCGGCGGCGTGGCAAACGCTACCGCAGGCGATGCATCAGCCAGCGGCACGCTGACGGTGAGCGATGTCGATAGTGGCGAAGCGCAGTTTGCTGCGGTGGCGCCGGACAGCCTGGTAGGGCAGTACGGCACCTTCACGTTCAACAGCACCACCGGTGCCTGGACCTACACGCTGGATAACAGCAAGGCCGATGCGCTGATCGCAGGGCAGCAGGTCAGCGATACGCTGCTGGTGCACTCTGCCGATCTCAGTGCGAGCCAGGAAATCAAGGTCAACATCACCGGCACCAACGATGCCGTCGTCAACAGCGTTCCTGCCGCGCAGTCGGTCAACGAAGACACGCCGCTGGTGTTCAGCACGGCCAACGGGAATGCGCTCGGCTTCTTCGATGTGGACGGAGGCAGCCACACGGTAACGCTGACGGCGAGCGGGGGTACGATCACGCTGAACGGCACGGCGGGGCTGCAGTTCCTGGCCGGAGATGGCAGCGCGGACGGCACCATGACCTTCACCGGCACCGACGCGGCGATCCAAGCCGCACTGGATGGCCTGCAGTTTGCCGGAAACAAGGACTATGCCGGCACGGCCTTGCTGCAGATGCAGACCAGCGATGGCGCAGCGACCGACACCGATGCGGTGGCGATCGCCGTCAATCCGGTCAATGACGCGCCGGTGGCTGCCGCGGACGTGGTCTATGTCTCGAACAACACAGGCAGCATCGTGATACCGGTCAGTGCCTTGCTCGCCAATGACGGCGACGTCGATGGTCTGGCACTGACGATAACGGCGCTCACCGGGGCCACCGGAGCCGTCAGCAACCTCAGGTTCGCGCCCGGCACCAATAACAGCTACATCATGTTCGACTCCAGCAACTCGGCGACAGGAAGCTTCAGCTATACCGTCTCCGACGGTGCTGGCGGCACCAGCACGGCTACCGTGACGGTCAATGTCTCGTCGACCAATGGCGCGGCTCAGGTGACGCTGGCAGGCCAGACCTACCAGGCTTCTTACCTCGACGGCGGCAGCAACAACGATACGCTGACCGGGGCCCCGGCCAGCGATGTATTCATCGGGGGCGCAGCGAGTGACACGCTGCACGGCGGTGGCGGCGACGATGTGCTGCGCGGCGGCGCGGGAGACGATACGCTCGACGGCGGCGACGGCATCGATATGCTGGATCTTTCCGATGCCAGCAGCGGGCTGACGTTGTCGTTGACGCAGGGCAGCACCGTGGTCAACCTGTCCGGTGCGGGCCTTGGCAGCGACACCTACAGCAATATGGAAGGCGTGATCGGGTCGCGCTTCAATGACACGCTGACCGGCAGCACTGCCAACGACATCCTGCGCGGTGGCGCGGGCAACGACACCCTCGATGGCGGCGCGGGCATCGACCTGCTGGATTTCTCCGATGCCACCGGCGCGATCAATTTCACGCTGGTCCAGGGTAGCAGTGCGACGTCGGTCAATCTTGGCAGCGTCAACCTGGGCACCGACAGCTACAAGGGCATGGAGGGCGTGATCGGGTCGGCTTTCAATGACACGATCAACGGCTCGGCCGGCAACGATGTGCTGCGTGGCGGCGCCGGCGATGACCACCTGACGGGTGGCGCGGGCAATGACCTGCTCGTCGGCGGCGCCGGGTCGGACACGCTCGCGGGCGGCGCCGGCAGCGACACCTTCCGCTTCCTGCGCGCCGATGCCGCCTCGGTCGACACGATCACTGACTTTGACTTCGCTCCCGCTGCTGGCGGCGGCGATGTGCTCGACCTTTCCGACCTGCTGTCGGGCGTCAGCGTAACCAGCGCCAACGCGTCGCAGTTCGTGCGGCTGGCGGAAGTCGATGGCAATACCGTGGTCAGCCTGGACCGGGACGGCGGTGGCGCTGCCGGCGGGTTCCAGGATGTGGCTGTGCTGCAGGGCGTAGTGGGGCTCGACCTGAATACGCTGCTGAGCAACGGCAATATTCATACGGCCTGAGCCAGGCGCCAGCAAGGGGACGGGGCGAGCAGGAAGGGGGAAGAGACCGCGACAAGCGGCAAGGCGGGACGGCAGCAGTGCTGCCGGCAGTGTCAAAACCATAATAAGCGGGTAGGGGCGCAGCGTTCGGACGCGTATGGCGTGCGAACGCGGTGTACCCGGGCTGGGGGAAGCATGACGACGACATGGTGCCGGCTGGCACCCGTACTGCTATGGACGGCGCTGGCGGTGCCCGGGCACGCCGCGGGCCAGGCGCTGCCGCAGGCGGTCGACCTGGCCGTGCACAGCAATCCCGAAGTGCTGGCCGCGGGCAGCCGCCGCCTGGCTGCCGACGAGGGGCTGAAGCAGGCGCGTGCCGGCTACCTGCCGCGGATCGATATCGGCGGCGCCACCGGCCGCGTGCGGCTGGACAGCCAAAGCAGCCGCGTGGCCGGAATGACGGACGCCTCGTATGGCCGCCATGCCGCCGACGTCACCATCACGCAGATGCTGTTCGACGGTTTCGGCGTGAGCAGCGATGTCGAGCGCCAGGGCGCCCGGATCGAGGGCTCGGCCTACCGGGTCGGCGCCACTGCGGAAGACATCGCGCTGCGCACCGTCGGGGTCTATGTCGAGGTGCTGCGCCGGCAGGAGACGGTGGCGATCGGCATCGCCAACCTCGAGGCGCACCAGCATATCCATGACCAGATCCGGCTTGGCGCCGACAACGGCGTGCTGCGCCGCGCCGACCTCTACCAGGCCGAAAGCCGGCTGGCGCTGGCCAAGGCCAGCCTGCGGGCGGAGCAAGGCGCGCTGCAGGATGCCGAGGCGGCGTTCGTGCGCGTGGTCGGGACGGCACCGCAGCGCTTGTCCCGGCCGGAATCGCTGGCCGCCGTCCTGCCCGCAACCGAGCGCGAAGCGCAGCAAGTGGCCGGTGCCAGCCACCCTGCACTGGGCGCGGGCCAGGCCGATATCGCCGAAGCCGAGGCCGCGCGCGCGCTGGCGCGCTCGGCCTTGTGGCCAAGGCTGGAACTCGAGGTGGGCGGGGCACGCGACCGCGACCGTGTGCTGGGCACCACTGACGAGCGCCGGGTGATGCTGCGGTTGCGCTATAACGTGTTCCGCGGCAATGCCGACAAGGCCCGCATCAGCGAGGCTGGCTTTCAGATCCAGGAAGCCGAGCAGAACCTGGAACGGCTGCGGCGGCAGGTGCAGGAAAACGTGTCGCTGGCTTATAACGCCAACCGTACCGCGCAGGACCGCCTGGCCAGCCTGCAGCAATATGTGCAGGCAAGCGATGCCACGCGGCTCAGCTACGGCAGGCAATTCCGCATCGGGCAGCGCAGCCTCCTGGACCTGCTCAATGCGGAGAACGAGTACTTCAGTGCCCGCACCGCCTATGTGACGGGCCAGTACACCGAACTCGCCAGCCAGTACCGCATCCTGGCGGGCATCGGGCTGCTGCTGGCGACACTAAACGTCGCGCCCCCCGGCGAGGCGCTGGCACAGGGCGGGACGCGCACGGGGCAGCGCTAGCATGCGGGGCTCGCATGCCGCTGCCAGATGGCTGGCCGACGCATTGCTCATGGCAGCGTGCGACCCCGCTCAGCACAATGAAATGGCCCTAACCGGAGCCTTTCATGTCACGCACTTTTTCCCTGGAAGCGGAATGTCTCGGCCTGCGGCTGCGCGCCGGCACGGAACTGGTCTGCCGCGGCGGCAACCTGTGGCTTACCTTCGAAGTGCCGGGGCGGCCGTCGCCCGATGTGTTGCTGGCGCCGGGCGAGCGCCATCGGCTGCAAGCGGATGCCCAGGTGTTTGTCGCGGCGCTGCACGGCGCGGGTCCGGCGCTGTGCGGGATCGAAGCGCCACCGCGCGGGGCCGGCCCGCTGCGGTTTAGCTGGCTGCGGCGCGCGCGGGCGTCTTGACCGTGTGCGCGGCTTCCTGGCAGATCCATTGCGCCACGCGTTTGACGTCGGCGCGCGGCTGCGCGGCGGCCTGGATCAGCCAGTAGGCGTTCGGGCTTGGCGGCGCTTGCCGCGCGGTCGGCACCAGCGCCAGCTGGCCGCCGTCGACCAGGGGGCGCACCAGTTCCAGCCGTCCCAGCGCGACGCCTTGCCCTGCCAGCGCCGCCTGGATGACCTGGTCATACTGGTTGAAGCGAAGCATGCCGCGCTGGCTGGCCTGGCGCAGGTCGCGCGCTGCCAGCCAGCTGCGCCATTGCAGCCAAGGACGCGGATCGTCGAATTCCAGCAGCGGCAGCTGCAGCAGGGCATCGCCGTGCGGCCCGAGCGCAGCCAGCAGCGACGGATGCGCGATCGGGGCGATGTGCTCGCCGAACAGGCGCACGGCATCGGGCGGCGCCGCGGCGTCGCGGCAATAGCGCACCGCGAGGTCGATGCCTTCTTCACGCAGGTCGCTGATACGGTTGCTGGCCGACAGGCGCACGTCGAGGTGCGGATGGGCCTTCTGCAGGCTGCCCAGCCGTGGCAGCAGCCACAGGCCGGTCACGCCGATGCTGGCGGTGACGGTGACCGGCTGCCGGCCCTCGCTGCGGCGCACTTCGGCCACCACGTCCTGCAGCTGCTGCAGCGCGCTGTCGGCGCTGCGAAACAAGCGCTCGCCCTCGGCGGTGAAGGCGACGCCGCGATGCTTGCGCACGAACAGCTGCACCTTCAGCTGCGCCTCCAGCGCATGGATCTGGCGGCTTACCGCCGACTGGGTCAGGCACAGGTCGTCCGCTGCCTGCGTAATGCTCATGCGCCGGCCGACGGCGACGAAGCCCTTGAGCAGGTCGAGCGAGAACAGGCGAACCAGCGGGGTGGACATGCAGTGAGCTCCAGGCAGACGCGCAAACCTCATTACAGCACGATCCGGGAGGCTCCTGGCATGCGCGTTACGCATGGCAGGACGCCCGAAAGATCGGTTGAAGGAAGGCCTGCCGTCGCTTGCAATAGAGCCATCGCGCCGCGGGCGCCATCGATCGACAAGAGGGCTGTCATGACCACCCATTTGCCACGCTGTTACGGTTCTGCCGCCACGCCCTGGTGGCGGCAACTCTGGGTGCTGGTGCTGGCGGGGGGCGTGCTGATGGGAGTGGCGCTGGGCGTGCGCCATGTGCAAGGGCTGTTCATGCTGCCAATCATTGCCGAGCGCGGCTGGACCCGCGAGACCTTCGCCTTTGCCATGGCGGTGCAGAACCTGGCGTGGGGGCTGGCTCAGCCCTTCACCGGCATGCTGGCCGACCGCTACGGCTCGTGGAAGGTGATGGCGGGCGGGCTGGCGCTGTATGCCGTGGGGCTCTATGGGATGACGCAGGCGCATACGTCGACGGCGCTGGTGTGGTCGGCGGGGCTTTGCCTCGGCCTGGCCTTGTCCGGCACTACCTTCGGTGTGGTCTACGGCGCGCTCAGCCGGATGACCGGCGCCGCGCAGCGCAGCCGCGCGCTGGGGCTGGCCGGCGCCGTCGGCGGCATCGCCCAGTTTGTCCTGGTGCCGGGCGCCCAGGCGCTGCTTGCCGGGAGGGGATGGGCCGGCGCGCTGCTGCTGCTTGCCGTGGCGCTGGCCGTGCTGGCACCACTGGCGCTGCCATTCCAGGACCGCGGCGCGGCGGCAGCGCCGGACTGCCACGCGCCGGACGCGGCCGGGGGCCAGCCGCTGAGCGCCGCCGTACGGGAGGCCTTCGGCCATGCGGGCTTCTGGCTGCTCAACCTGGGCTTTCTTGCGTGCGGCTTCCAGCTTGCCTTCATCGCCAGCCACCTGCCGGCCTATCTGCTGGACCGCGGCATGCGCCCGGCCGACGGCATGGCGGCACTCGCCATCATCGCGCTGGCCAACGTGGCCGGTGTCTATGTGTGCGGGCTGCTGGGCGGGCGTCACAGCAAGAAGTACCTGCTCGCCGGCATCTACCTCGCGCGCACCGCGGCGATGGCGCTGTTTCTGCTGCTGCCGCTGAGCCCGGCGACACTGTACGCCTTCAGTGCGGCGATGGGGTTGCTGTGGCTGGGCACGGTGCCGCTCACCAACGGCATCCTGGCCCAGGTGTTCGGCGTGCGCTATCTCGCCACGCTGTTCGGCTTCGTGTTCCTGGGCCATCAGTTCGGCTCTTTCCTGGGTGTGTGGCTGGGTGGGCTGGTGTTTGAGGTGACCCGCTCGTACGACGCGGTCTGGTACGGCGCCATGGCCCTGGGGATCGTCGCCGCGGCGCTGCATTCGCCGATCGACGACCGCCAGATTGTCCGCACCGGTCTGGCGCCGGCACGGCCGTGAGGCGGCCTGGCGCAACCGCGCTCGGCACCTGGCTGTCGGTACTCGGTGGCGCCGCCGTGTGCGCCGTGGCGCTGGCCGGGTGGCTCGATCCCGCCCATGCCCAGGCGTGGATCGCGCTGATGGCGCTGTGCGGGTAGCCCCCAACCGCCGGCCTGTGCGACAGTGCATCGGCTGGCGAACTCGCAACAAGCGGGTCCACTGTGTAACCAATCCGCAAAATGTATTCATTGCGCCACATTGAGTGGTGGTGCAACGGGTAGAATCGCGCCTTCCGTGCCCTTTGCATCATCCCTATAACAATGAGCTCCCGCCCGTCGCGCCTGCCGTGCATCGACGCCCTCAAAGCCGTCAGTTCGCAACTGATCGTCCTGCACCACCTCGCCTTCTATGGACCGATGTCCGACGCCGCCTACCAACTGGCGCCGGGGCTGGTGGAGTGGCTCTATGACTACGCCCGCATCGCGGTGCAGGTGTTCCTGGTGATCAGCGGCTTCCTGGCGGCGCGCAGCCTGGCACCCGAGGGACGGCTGGAGATCCGCCAGCACCCGCTGTCGCTGCTGTGGCGCCGCTACCAGAAACTGGTGGTGCCGTTTGCCGCGGCGATCCTGCTCAGCATTGCCGGTGCCGCCGTGGCCCGGCACTGGATGACGCATGACTCGATCCCGGCGTCGCCCTCGCTGGGACAGTTGCTCGCGCATCTGACGCTGCTCCATGACATCGTCGACGTCGACGCGTTGTCGGCCGGGGTCTGGTACGTGGCCATCGACCTGCAGTTGTTCGCGCTGCTGCTGGGCACGCTGTGGGCCGCGCGCGCGGTGTCGCGCGGCAGGGCGCCGGCGGGCGTGGCGGTCAGCATCGGCCTGGTGGCGCTTGTGGCCGTGGCGTCGCTGTTCTGGTTCAACCGCGATGCCGCATGGGATATCTGGGCGGTGTACTTCTTCGGTGCCTATGGCATGGGCACGCTGGCCTACTGGGCGTCGACGCCCGGCCGTCCGCTGCTGCCGCTGGCGCTGCTCGGCGCGGTGGCGCTGGGCGCGCTGGCACTGGACTTCCGGCTGCGCATCGCCGTGGCGCTGGCCACCGCGCTGCTGCTGGCGCTGGCACGGCGCGGCGAATGGCTGGAACGCTGGCCCCGGGCGCGCGTGGTGGGCTACTTCGGGCGCATTTCCTATTCCGTGTTCCTGGTCCATTTCCCGGTGTGCCTGGTGGTCAATGCGCTGATGTCGCATCTGGCACCGGGGCAGCCGGTGCTGAACGCGCTGGGCATGGCGGCGGCGTGGGCCCTGAGCAATGTGGCGGGGGCCTTGTTCTACCGCTTCGTCGAAAGCGCGCAGCCGTTCGCGGCACTGCGGGCGTTGCTGGGCGGCCGCGGTGACGCGGCAGGCGACTCGGGCCCGGGCTCGGCGCGCCGCCCGACCATGTAACCGTTGCAAGCATCGCCGCGCCGCACTACGCGGCGGCTGCGCGCGTGGCATCGCCACCCGCGGCATCCGGGTGGTGCATGCACGCCGCCGGCGTGGTGCCGCCGGCACGCCCGGCGTGCATGGCGCTGCCACGGACCTGCGTTGGACGCCACACACAGTGGCGCCACACTGGCGTAAACGGGCATTGGGCGATGGCACAAAGGTTGCCTAGTATGGAATCGTAAACCTGACCGCTTGGTCAGGATTCCATCGGGAACCGAGGGTGTCATGTCCGACCATATCGTCCTGACTTCGCACGCGCGCCGCGACAAGCCGGCCGAGCCGATCCACTGGGGCGCCCTCACGGCGGCGCAGCGCGGACCGGTGATCGCCAGCCTGGGCAATCCGGCGCAGCGCAATGTGATCGGCACGCACGCCGGCGCCTATGCCATCTACCGCGCCCTCGCGGTCGCCTCCGGCACGCTGCAGCGCGACCATCGTCCCGACCTGACCGATACCGCACCCGCCGAAGCCATCGGCCCGCATCCGCAATGGGGCGACCCTGACAAGATCGTTTCGCTCGACCCGTGGGGACACCTGGTCTCCAGCGTCTTTGCCGACCGCATCGCCGCCGGCGTCGATATCCGCCCGACCATCGCGGTGACCCGTGCGCACATCAACATGCCGGAACTGGTTTCGGCCATCGCCGCGGGCCGGCTCAAGCCCGACGGCGACCTGTTGCATGCCAATGGCGACGTGCGGGTGACCAAGGCGGCGGTCGACCCGGTGTGGTACCTGCCCGGCATGGCGGCCCGCTTCGGCATCAAGGAAAGCGTGCTGCGCCGCAGCCTGTTCGAGCAGACCGGCGGCATGTTCCCGGAACTGGTGACGCGGCCGGACCTGAAGGTTTTCTTGCCGCCGATCGGCGGCATGACGCTGTATTTCTTCGGCGATGTCAGCCAGCTGGGCAAGCCCGAGACCCGCGTGGCCTGCCGCGTGCACGATGAATGCAACGGATCGGATGTGTTCGGGTCAGACATCTGTACCTGCCGGCCGTACCTGGCACATGGCATCGAGGTGTGCATCGAGATGGCGCAGCAGGGCGGTGTCGGGCTGGTGGTCTACAACCGCAAGGAGGGGCGCGCGCTGGGCGAGGTAACCAAGTTCCTGGTCTACAACGCCCGCAAGCGACAGGTTGGCGGTGACCGCGCCGAGACTTATTTTGCCCGTACCGAATGCGTGGCGGGCGTGCAGGACATGCGTTTCCAGGAGCTGATGCCGGATGTGTTCCATTGGCTGGGCATCCGCCGCATCGACCGCTGGGCGTCGATGAGCAACATGAAGCATGGCGCGCTGGTGGCGCAGGGCATCGAGGTGGTCGAGCAGGTGGCGATCCCCGAGGCGCTGATCCCCGCCGACGCCCGTGTCGAGATCGATGCCAAGGTGGCCGCAGGCTACTTTACGCACTACACGCCGCCAGATGCGAACGAACTGGCCCTGGCCAAGGGCAGGGGGTTGAACGAATGACGAGGTATCCCGAGGACAGTGCCGGCGACGAACGCCATGGCAACGGCTGGCTGAGCCCGGTGCCCGAAGGGCATCCCGCGGCGGCGCTGCTGTGCGCCGAGGCGGTGCGCACCCATTGCGCCGCGGTCACCGAACACGTGGCCAGCGGCGCATCCGAACTCTTCAGCTGGCACCCCGACCGCGTGCATGCGATTGCCGATTACGTCGCCAGCACCATCCGGCAGCGCTATCCCGACCTGCAGGTGCCCTATCACAGCCGCTGGCGCCATTTCGAAAGCGGCGCGGGCAACCAGCGCACGGACCGCTGGCAGGTGCTGTGCGAGCGCGCCGCGCTGAGCGGGCCCGAACACCGCGAGGAGCGCGCCCGCATCGGCATCGATCTGGTGATCCCCAGCGTGCTGCTGGATGCAGGCGCCGGGCCGGAGTGGCGCTACCGCGATCCGGCCAGCGACCTGGTGCTGACGCGTTCGGAAGGACTGGGCGCGGCCAGCTTCGACCTGTTCGCGCGCGGTGGCTTTTCCGCGGCGCCGGGCGACCCGCTGCGCGCCGATGCCGAGCGCCTGCAACGCATCGATGCCGACAGCATTGCCCATGCCTTCCAGGTCGCGCAGCACAACCCGCTGGTGGGCCTGGAAGGCCGCGCCGGGCTGCTGCGCCGGCTGGGCGAGGTGATGGACGCGACTCCGGCGCTGTTCGGCCGGCCGGCGCGGCTGGGCAACCTCTATGACTACCTGAAGGCGCATGCCGTCGGCGGCCAGCTCGATGCCGGCTTCCTGCTGCGCACCTTGCTGGTGGGCCTTGGGCCGGTGTGGCCGGGGCGCATCGTGGTCGAGGGCGTGTCGCTGGGCGATTGCTGGCGCCACCCGGCGGCGCCGGGCGGGCTGGTGCCGTTCCACAAGCTGACCCAGTGGCTGACCTATTCGCTGCTGGAGCCGCTCGAGGACGCCGGCCTGACCGTGACCGGCCTCGACGCGCTGACCGGCCTGCCCGAGTACCGCAACGGCGGGCTGCTGTACGACTTCGAGCTGATGGTGCCGCGCGATCCCGGCTTTGCCGCCGAACCGCATGCGGTCGATGAGCCCGTCATCGTCGAATGGCGCGCGTTGACCGTCAGCGGCCTGGACCTGGTGGCCGATTGCGTGCGCCAGGCGCTGGGGCTGGAGGAAGCGCAGTTTCCGCTGGCGCGCGTGCTGGAAGGCGGCACCTGGGCGGCGGGGCGGCGCATCGCCGCCAAGCGCCGGCCCGGCGGCGCGCCGCCGTTTGCCATCACCAGCGACGGCACGGTGTTCTGAACGCGCCGCCCGCGCCGCGGGCGGCGTAGCAAGCAGGGAAGGCTTGTGCAACGTGGCTTCAGGAGCGTCACCATGAACGACATGACCGCTGTTCCCGCAGTCGAGGCGCGCGCGCCGGACCCCGCCGACCCTGCCAGCCTGTCCGGCGTGATGGTGGTCGACCATCCGCTGGTGCAGCACAAGGTCACGCTGGTGCGCAGCGAGGAGACCACCACCGACAACTTCCGCCGCCTGGTGCGCGAGATCAGCCAGCTGCTGACCTACGAGGCCACGCGCGACCTGGCCATGGAAACCATCGCCATCCGCACGCCCATCGCGGCCACGCAATCGCGCGTGCTGTCCGGCAAGAAGCTGTGCCTGGTGTCGATCCTGCGCGCCGGCAACGGCTTTATCGATGGCATGCTCGACCTGCTGCCGGCGGCGCGCGTCGGCCATATCGGCCTGTACCGCGATCCCGAGACGCTGGAGCCGATCGAGTATTACTTCAAGATGCCCGAGGACATCCAGGAGCGCATGGTAATCGTGGTCGACCCGATGCTGGCCACCGGCAATTCGGCCATCGCGGCACTGAACCGGCTCAAGGAGGCCGGTGTCACCACCATGAAGTATGTGTGCCTGATCGCCTCGCGCCCGGGCCTGCGCGCGCTGCGCAGCGCGCATCCGGACGTCGGCATCGTCACCGCGGCCATCGATGACACCCTCAACGAGCACGGCTATATCGTGCCCGGACTGGGCGACGCCGGCGACCGCCTGTACGGCACGCGCTGATGGACCCGCGCGCCGGCCTTGCGCCGACACTGCGCGCGCCGCCCGGGCGCGCGGCGGCGTGCGGCCGCATCCGGCAGGAGAACCAGGCCATGATCCTGCGCGCGGCCGAGCACGTGTTCGCGCGCGCCGGGTTTGCCGGCGCCACCATGGCGGAGATCGCCATGCGCGCCGGCGTGCCCAAGTCGAACCTGCATTACTACTTCCGCACCAAGCAGGCGCTGTACCGCGCGGTGCTGGCGCACACGCTGCAGCTGTGGCTGTCGGAAGCCGACGTGATCCGCGCCGAACTGCCGCCGCAGGTGGCGCTGGAGCAGTACATCCGCGCCAAGATGCGGCTCTCGGCCAGCCATCCGGATGCATCGCGGGTATTCGCCAACGAGCTGCTGCACGGCGCGCCCGAGATCGGCGAGGTGCTGCGCCATGCCCTGCGCGAACTGGTCTCGCGCAAGGCCGCGGTGGTGCAGCAGTGGATCGACCGTGGCCAGATGGCGCCGGTCGATCCGCAGCACCTGTTCTTCACCATCTGGGCCGCCACCCAGACCTACGCGGACTTTGAATCGCAGGTCTGCGCGGTGCTGGGGATCAGCCGGCTGCAGCCGCAGGACTATGCGCACGCCACCGAGCACGTGGTGGTGATGCTGCTGCGCGGCTGCGGCCTGGCGCCGGTGCCGCTGGCCTGAGATCCCACGCCCGTACCCATACCGGATACCACGACACGACCCATGCTCGACCTGATCCTGCGGCATTGCAACCTGCCCGACGGGCGCACCGGCATCGACATCGGCATCGCCGACGGGCGCATCGCCGCAGTCGAGCCGGCCCTGGCGGCGCGCGCGGGCGAAGAGATCGACGCCGCCGGCCAGTTGGTGACGCCGCCCTTCGTCGATGCGCACTTCCATATGGACTCGACGCTGTCGTACGGGCTGCCGCGCGTGAACCAGTCGGGCACGCTGCTCGAAGGCATTGCGCTGTGGGGCGAACTGAAGCCGCTGCTGACGCAGGAGGCCATCGTCGAGCGCGCGCTTGCCTATTGCGACTGGGCCGTGGCGCGCGGGCTGCTGGCGATCCGCTCGCACGTGGATGTGTGCGATCCGCGCCTGCTGGCGGTGGAGGCGCTGTTGCACGTGCGCGAACGCGTGCGGCCATACCTGGACCTGCAGCTGGTGGCGTTTCCGCAGGACGGCGTGCTGCGGGCGCCCGGCGCGCTGGCCAGCCTGAAGCGCGCGCTGGAGCTGGGGGTCGACGTGGTCGGCGGCATTCCGCATTTCGAGCGCACCATGGCGCAGGGGGCGGAGTCGGTGCGGCTGCTGTGCGAGCTGGCGGCGGAACGCGGCCTGCGGGTCGACATGCATTGCGACGAAAGCGACGATCCGCTGTCGCGCCATATCGAGACGCTGGCCAGCGAAACCGTGCGGCTGGGCCTGCAGGGCAGGGTGGCGGGATCGCACCTGACTTCGATGCATTCGATGGACAACTACTACGTGTCCAAGCTGATCCCGCTGATGCGCGAGGCTGGCGTGGCGGCGATTGCCAATCCGCTCATCAACATCACCCTGCAGGGGCGGCACGATACTTATCCCCGGCGCCGCGGCATGACGCGTGTGCCCGAGCTGATGGCGGCCGGCGTGCCGGTGGCCTTCGGCCACGATTGCGTGATGGACCCGTGGTACGGCCTGGGCTCCGGCGACATGCTGGAAGTGGCGCACATGGGCCTGCATGTGGCGCAGATGACCGGGCAGGAGGCGATGCGCGCCTGCTTCAACGCGGTCACCGCCACGCCGGCGCGCATCCTGGGGCTGGAGGACTATGGCGTGGCTCCCGGCTGCCGCGCCGACCTGGTGCTGCTGCAGGCGCGCGATCCGGTCGAGGCGATCCGGCTGCGCGCCACGCGGCTGCGCGTGCTGCGCGCCGGCAAGACCATCGCCACCATGCCGGCGGCGACCGCGGCGCTGACGCTGCCGGGCCGCCCGGGGCAGGTGGATTTCCGGCGCGGCGGCGGTGCGGCATAGCGAGCACAAAGTTTTTTGCGGGCGGATGTTGACAGTGTCGGCAGCACTCGGCATAATTTTGTTCTTCGCAGCGCTGCAGCAATGCAGCAAAACGAAGCCCAGATGGCGGAATTGGTAGACGCACTAGGTTCAGGTCCTAGCGGTGGCAACACTGTGGAGGTTCGAGTCCTCTTCTGGGCACCAAAATTCGGAAAGGCTCGCGCAAGCGAGCCTTTTTTCGTTTCAGGCCATGCTCCATGGCAACCACGTCCGCGCCAGCGGGCTTTTTTTCGTCCGTAGTTTCTGATCTGGCTGGCGCAGTAGTTTAGCGTCCCGCCATCCCCTCCAGTTCCTGCGCCTCGCGCACGCAGTTGCGTCCCTCTGCCTTGGCGCGGTACATGGCCGCGTCTGCCGCGCCGAACAGGCGCTGCCAGTGGCTGGCGCCGCCATGGCCGACGGCGACGCCGAAGCTGGCGGTCACGCCAAGCTGCGTGGTGCCGGACAGGTAGACCGGCTGCGCCGCGATGGCAGCCCTCAGCGTTTCCGCCAGTGCCGCGGCTTCGCCGGGCCGGCCGTGCGGCAGCCACAGCGCAAACTCCTCGCCGCCGAAGCGGGCCAGCACGCCCTCGGCCGGCACCAGCGCGCGCATCTGCGCGGCGATATTGCGCAACACCTGGTCGCCCGCCGCATGGCTGTGGCGGTCATTGATCTGCTTGAAGCGGTCGACGTCGATCAGCACCAGGCTGGCGCTTTCGTGCGCGCCGTACCGGGCCGCCACCAGTTCCAGCGCGCGCCGGTTCAGCAGGCCGGTGAGGCTGTCGGTGCGGGCCTGTTGCTCCAGTTGCGCGGTCAGCGCGGCGCGCTCGCGCAGCTTGCGGCGCAGGATGTCGATGGCATCGAACAGGCGCCGCATCTCGGCGGCCTGGCCCATGCGCCGGGCCTGCGCGGCAGCCTCGGATGGCGCGGTCTCGTGCCGCTGGCCGCGGCCCTCGGCCAGCGCGATCACTTCCGCCCGCGCGCGCAGCAGCGGCAGGAACACCGCGCGCCGCGCGAACACCAGCACGTAGCCCAGCACCGCGAGGATCAGCGCGGACGTGCCGCATGCGGCCGCGAGCCGGCGCAGCGCGCGCTCGCGCGTGCTGGTGAAATGCGCCACCACCTCGTCCAGGAACACGCTGCGCAGCCGCTCCAGCGGCTCAAGCGTAGGCACGTAGCGGTTGGTCAGTTCGGTGGGCGTCATCGAGTAATTGCCTGAGATGCGCCCCTGCGCGACCAGGCTGTCGACCATGGCCACGCCGCGGCCGAAGAACTGGTGGCCGGTGTCGGCATAGGCCTGTTCCAGCGCCGGCGCGGCGCCGAACATGTTGTACGCCGGTCCGGCCAGTTGCCACAGCGCCAGCAGCCGTCCGCGCGAGCGCGTCGCGTCGACCAGGCTCTGCACCGGCATCGGCTGGCGCGCCGCCACCGGCGCCATGATCTGCGATGCCATGCGCCCGGCGTACTCGCGCAGGTCGCCCAGCATCTTGCCGGTCAGCGCGGGCGCGGCCAGGCCGTCATCGCAAACGGAAAGCTCGCGCACCTGCCAGGCGATGGCGGGCTGCAGTGCGTCGACGACCTCGAACATGCTTTCGATGGCATGGCGGATCTCGTCCATGTCGCGCTGCTGCGGCGCGCGCGCGGCAAGTTCGTCGATCTCGGCGCGCGCCCGCGCCAGGCGCTCGCGCACGCGCTCGATCATCAGCGGTGGCGGGTGATGGCTGTGCAAGCCGAAAGGGGCCGGCGGCGGTGCGGACAGCCGCGCCAGCGCCGCGTCGCTGCGAGCGCGAAACGCCTGCAGGCGCTCGCGCGCCGCGCTGTGGGGCGAGGGCGGTTCGCCCAGCACGCTGTTGGCCGGGCCGCGTTCGGCGGACAGCGTGTTGGCGGCGTCGAGCACCTCGCGGTACGCCGAGATGTCGTACAGGTTCTGCCGGGCCGCGGCGAAGTCGCCGTACGAGGCGGCGATCACCAGCGCCGCCAGCACCACCGTGCACAGGCCGCCCACCGTAGTCGCCACCGCCAGCTTGCGCTGCAGGCTGCGGCGCGGTCCGTTGCCGGCGGTCAGGGCAGTGGCGTTGCCGGGATCAAGCTGTCGGGCGCGATGCCGCAGGGCCATGCTGTCTCCACCCGGCTGCCAGTGGCCGGGCCATGCGTGAAAATTCTGTCAATCCCGACATTATTGACGAAAAGGCTGCGGCACCTGTCCAAATCTTCCGCGATTCGCGCGGGCGACACCGGCGCCGCCGCTGCCCGGCAGGTTTTCACGGGCGCGCGCAGCCGAACATACGCGGCTAACGCTGGCGGGGCATTTGACCTATGCTCAAGCTCATCGGGCAGGCATTTATAACGTCCCGAAGGTGGTTGCCATGACTGTGGTCTTGTCATCATCGAGAGAAAGGGAGGCGGGCACGAGCCCCGGATGGCACGGCTGTGCCGCGCATCCCGGCATCGCCCACCATCACCTGCACTACTGCGCCATGCTGGCCATGCTGATGTGTGCGCTGGCCCACGCAGACGAAGCCTTGCCGGATTTTCACGGCGTTCCTGCCGCTGATCCGCCGCTGCAGGCAAGCCTGGCGCAAGCCGGGCCGGCGGAACCGGCGCAGCTTTCCGGGCAACCGGCCGACGGCTCCGAAGCGGGTGGCTGGATGGTCCAGCCGCTGGAGCCGGTGGTGGTCGAATACGCGGCAGTGCCGACGCCATCCTCATCCCCATCTACTTCAGCCTTGCCCCGCGCCATCGGCGCCGGGCCCGATGACGATGCCCCTGGCCTTGCCGCCGCGGACCGCGAGACCGCGGCCATGCCGGAGCGTGCGCGCCGGTTGTCGCTGCATCTCGATGACATCACCACCGCCAGCGGCTTTGCCGACAATCGCGTGCGCACCATGGCGCTGGCGGTCGATGCCGTGGTGCCGCGTGCCGGCGGGCTGACCATCCAGCCGCGGCTGCAACTCGCCTACCAGCCCGGCACGAGCGCGGATCCGAACAAGTTGTCGCAGGCGATGCCCGGCGATGCCAGCGCCACCGGCATCGGCGTGCGCCTGTACGGCGCGCAGCCGACGCGGCTGGCCGGAATCTATCCGTTCGTTGAGGCCGACTGGTGGCAGGAGAGCCGCAAGCAGGTCATCAATATCAACGGCACCAAGATCGATGCCGACCTGCTGCGCGGACTGTTCTCGTTCAATATCGGCGCGCATGGCAATACCAAGACCGGCGTGAAGCTGTGGTTCAAGGTCCGGGCGGGGCGCAACCCGAGCGGCACCGTCGGCGCGCGCTATCGGTGGTAGGGGTGGTGGGGGCAGTCGCGCGCAACGCGCGCGGCAACAAAAAAGGGCTTCCGTTTCCGGAAGCCCTTTTTCTTTCTGCATAGGTGGCGCGGCTGGCAGGATTCGAACCCACGACCCCTTGGTTCGTAGCCAAGTACTCTATCCAACTGAGCTACAGCCGCACACGAGAAGCGGAATTGTATAGCAATTATCGATTTGCGCAAGCCCCCCCTGCCAAAAATCTTTAACCGCCTCTGTCGGCGTCAGCCTGCGGCTTCCGACCAGACGCCATCCGCCTCCCGCGCCTTGCCTTCGTCGCGCAGCTTGATCAGGTGCGCCAGCAGCGAGCGCTGCGCCACCGGATGCATGCGCGGCGGCACATCGTCATAGACGCGCAGCACCAGTTCGCCGAGCGCGGCCGGGCCAAGTTCGCGCAGCGCGCCGGCGACCTTGGCCTCGCGCTGCAGGCGGTGCCGCACCAGGATGCGGATGGCGTCCTGCGGGCGCGCGATCAGGAAACCATGTCCCGGCGCCAGCCACTCCAGGTCTTCTTCCTGGAGCGCCGCGAGCGAGTCGAGGTAGGCGCGCATGTCGCCATCGGGCGGGCCGATCACCACCGTCGATCCCTGCATCACGTGGTCGCCGGTGAAGAGCGTCTTTTCTTCCTCGAGCAGGTAGCAGAGGTGGTTGGACGCATGGCCGGGGGTGTGGCAGACCCGCAGCGTGCAATCGTCGGCCAGGGCCAGGCGTTCGCCGTGCTGCAGTTCGCGCTGAGGTGCGAAGGTGGTGTCCTGCCAGGGGCCGGCGGGGGCGGCGCGTCCCAGCACGGTGGCGCCGGTGGCGGCCTGCAAGGCCGCCGCCGCGGGGGAGTGGTCCAGGTGCGTATGCGTGGCGAGGATCCAGCGGATCGGGCCGGGCGCCGCTTCCAGGATGGCGCGCACATGCTCGCCATCGTCCGGGCCCGGATCGATCACCGCCCATTCGTTGCGCGCGCCACCGCCGACCAGGTAAGTGTTGGTGCCCGGGCCGGTCATCACGCTGCCGTTGTTGGCCGTGACGCGCCATATCCGCTGCGACAACGGCACCGGCACGCCGGGCGCCAGCTCGTAGCGGCCATGCACCTTGCCGTCGGGATCGATGCGGCCGATTTCGGCGTAGCAGGGCTCGTTCGGCATCACCGGGCGCACCCCGGCCGCGCCGTTTGCCAGGCGCGGCATGATGCAGGCGATGCCGCGCAGCTGCGAGAAATAAGCAAAGCAGGCGCTGGCGCTGTCGAATTGCGCGATCGAGTCCAGCGTGCGGCGCGTGACATGCATCATCGGCAGGCCACTGGCCGGGTCGGCGGCCTCGGCCGGGCGTACCCAGCGGTGTTCGACGACCTCGGTGCCGTCGGGTACGGCCAGCTGGCCCTCCGGGGCGATGGCGACAAAGAAGCGGGTATCGAAACGCTTGGGCAGGCCGGGCGGCGTCAGCCAGTAGCTGTGATAAGCCAGCCGGTCCGCCGCCAGGCGCAGGCCCAGTTGCTCGCAGGCGTGGGCCAGTCCGGGACCGCCGCGTTGCACGGCCTCGCGCAGCAGCGCCTGCTGCGCGGCGTCCAGTTCGTGCGGCGCGCGCGGGCGTCCCTGATGATCGCAGGCGAACAGCAGGCCGGCCTCTTCGAAGCATTCGCGCACCGCGGCGAGGTAGAAGTCCAGGCCGCTGGCCGGCAGGCCCAGGCGTTCGCTGGCGAGCACGTCATCGAGGCCGTGGGCGTGCGCGTGCAGGTGCCGGTCTTGCGCATCGAGGGTGCCGCCGGGAAAAACATAGGCGCCGCTGCTGCGGTCGTTGGCGCGTTCGACGCGGCGCACCAGCAGCACTTCCATGCCGGCGGGCGCGTCGCGCACCACCAGCAGGCTGGCGGCCGTGCGCAGCAGCGGGGTGGGATGGGCGGGGCGGTTGCCGCTTGTCTCTGTGGTTGTCATTGGTCGGCATCGTGGTTTGTACGCGCGGCGCGCCGGGGGCAAGGCAGGCAAGGCGCGGCCGCGTGCGCTAGTTTAGCCGCGTTCGCGGATTCGAAAGTCCGGGGAATCCCGGCGCCGCGGCCGCTGCCGCGGTGCGCCGAGCCGGCGGGCCCCAGCGGACGGGCTTTGGCTTTTCCGGCCACAGGCAGTAACCTGATAGCTCCGCTTCACTTTCCGGAGCGCCACCGCCGGCGCTTCCATCGGAGGAGGTCCGCGTGATCCGAGCTTCTTACCTGTGCCTGACGGTTGCTTGCCTGGTGGCGGCCTGCGAGACGCCGCCGCAACGGGCACCGCGCCCGGTGCCGCCGCCCACCACCCGCATCACCGTCGACCCCCAGGCCATGTCCCGGGCGGCTTCCGCGGCCTGCGAGCCGGCGGTGGCGGAAGCGCTCCAGCGCCGCTATCCGCAACCCGGCAGCGTCATGCTGATGGCCGACCGCGAACAGTACTACCAGCGCCCCAACGCGCAGACATCGGTCAACGGCGAAGGCGTGTTCGAGCCGGACGACAGCTCGACCGCGATCGGCTTCCACTACGCCTGCCTGTACAACGCGCGCACCGGCAAGGTCGATGATGTCCAGATGCGGTACTGAGCCGCGCTATGCTCCACCTATATCGCTGCGATGCCGATGTGGGGCGCGCAGATTGCCCGACTTTGATACCCGGCCGCAAGGCTGACAGGAGAACCACATGCCGTACCTGATCGAAACCGTCGACAAGCCTGACCACCAGCACGTGCGCCAGGCCACCCGCGCCAGCCACCTGGACTACCTGGACGCCAACAAGGCACTGTTGCTGGCCTGCGGCGCCAAGCTCAACGATGACGGCTCCGACGCCGGCGGCGGCGTCTATATCGTCGATGTCGACAGCCGCGAGGCCGCGCAGCGTTTTATCGACGCCGACCCGTTCGCCGCGGCTGGCCTTTTTGCCGAGGTGCGCATCGTGCGCTGGCGCAAGGCCTATCTCGACGGCACCTGCCGCCTCTGACCGGGCCGCGCGCGCTGCCCATCGCCACCCAACACCGGAGACTCCATGCTGTTCATGGCCGAAATGACCGTCAGGATTCCCGCATCGCTCGACCCGCAATTGGTCGAGCAGCTCAAGGCCGATGAAAAGGCCATGTCGCAGCGCCTGCAGCGCGAAGGCAAGTGGCGCCACCTGTGGCGCGTGGTGGGCCAGTACGCCAACGTCAGCATCTTCGACGTCAGCGACAACGATGAACTGCACACCTTGCTGATCGCGCTGCCGCTGTACCCGTACATGGAGATCAAGGTCACGCCATTGGCCCAGCACGGCTCCGCCATCGCGCAGAACTGAGCCGCCGACCCGCAGCACCGCCCGTGATCCCTGACCGACAGTACCTGACCTTTCCGTAGCCCGGCCGCGTGGCTTATCATGCACCCCTTTCCGTATTGTCCTGCCGTTGGTGCGCCCGGTCTCGGATCCCCGCATCCGAGTCATTGACAGGGTCGTAGCACGCGGACAAGATGCGACCGACAGATGCGCCTCCGGGACGACATGCCGGCAGCCATAGCTGAAATGCCCGCTGAGCGCACAAGAACTTTTGGGAATCGGGGTCATGAAGCCTAACTTTCGTCAATTGGCGGGCGCGGTCACGCTCGCCGTCATGCTGTCCGGCTGCGCCACCGGGCCAGACTATGCCGGCAACCCGGCGGCCGCCGAGCAGCCGCCTTCCGACCAGGCCATGAAGGCCTTGTCCGCCGAGGTCTTCACCTTTGCCTATCCGATGGTGCTGATGGACGTGACGCGCGAGCTGATGACGCTGCGCACGCCCGTCAACACCTTCAGCCACAAGCGCGCCTTCCCGGACGCCACCTTCACCGATGTGGTCAGCCCCAATGCCGACACCCTGTACTCGTCGGCGTGGCTGGACCTGTCGCGCGAGCCGGTGATCCTGTCGGTGCCCGATACGAGCGGGCGCTATTACCTGATGCCGCTGATGGATGCCTGGACCAATGTGTTTGCCGCACCGGGCAAGCGCACCACCGGCACCCGTCGCGGCAATTTCGCCATCACCGGTCCGGACTGGCGCGGCACGCTGCCCAGGGGCCTGCAGGAGATCCGCTCGCCCACGTCGATGGTCTGGCTGATCGGCCGTACTCAGGCCAGCGGCAAGCAGGATTTCGCGGCGGTGCACCGGCTGCAGGACCAGTACCGGCTGACGCCGCTGTCGGCCTGGGGCGGCGGCCGCCGCGTGCCGGACAAGGCCGCCGCGCGGCCCGCGCTGGATCCGGACAGCGCCCCGGTCGAGCAGGTGGCGGCCATGGACGCGCAGGCGTTCTTCACGCGGTTTGCCGCGCTGCTGCCGGCCAACCCGCCGGCGCCGGCCGACAGCGCCATGGTCGACAAAATGCGCCGCATGGGCATCCGCCCGGGCGTGCCGTTCAAGACCACGGTGATGGAGCCGTCCACCGCGCGGGCCGTGCAGGAAGGGGCCACGGCCGCGCTGGCGGCGATCGAGCAGGCGGCGCGCAAGGGCAACGCCGACGCCGGCAACGGCTGGGTCATGCATCGCGACCTGGGCACCTACGGCACCAGCTATGGCCGCCGCGCGGTCACGGCGTGGGTGGGCCTGGGCGCCAACCTGCCGGAGGACGCGATCTACGCCTCCACCCGCACCGATGCCAACGGCAAGCCGCTGCAGGGTGGGGCGCGCTATGTGCTGCACTTCGACAAGAACCAGCTGCCGCCGGCGCGCGCGTTCTGGTCGCTGACCCTGTACAACGAGCGCCAGGCCTTTGTCCCGAACCCGATCCAGCGCTATGCCATCGGCAGCCGCGACCGCCTGCGCTACAACCGCGACGGCTCGCTCGACATCTACATCCAGCATGAGCGCCCGGCCGGCGCCAGGGCTGCCAACTGGCTGCCGGCGCCGCCCGATGGCCTGAACATGATGCTGCGCGCGTACTGGCCGGAACAGGCGCTGCTGGACGGCAGCTGGATGCCGCCGCCGGTGATGCGCGTGAACTGATCCGCCGGACGCCGGCAGGCAAACAGGCCGCATGCCCTGACGGGCATGCGGCCTGTTTTTCTACGCCGCGGTGTTCTGCGTGAGGCTGGCTGGTCAGTGTGCGTGCGTAGCGCAGGCAGTGCAGCCGCCGGCCGTGTGCGGCACCGGTGCGGTGCCGGCCGCGGCGGTGCGCTCGACGCGCTTCCACGCCGCGATTTCCGGCGCCGACAGGCGCTGGCGCAGCGCGCGCGCCGCGCTGACCATGTTGGCCAGCGCCGCTTCGGTTTCCTCCCAGCCGCGTGTCTTCAGCCCGCAGTCCGGATTGACCCACAGCCGCTGCGGCGGCACTACCTCGCAGGCGCGCTCCAGCAGCCGCTCCATCGCCTGCACCGACGGCACCCGCGGCGAGTGGATGTCATAGACGCCCGGCCCGATCTCGTTGGGATAGTCGAAGTCGCCAAAGCCCTCCAGCAGTTCCATCGCCGAGCGCGAGGTCTCGATGGTGATCACGTCGGCGTCCATTGCCGCGATCGCGGGCAGGATGTCGTTGAATTCGGCATAGCACATATGCGTGTGGATCTGGGTCTGGTCCCGCACGCCGCTGGCCGACAGGCGGAACGCGGTCACGGCCCAGTCCAGGTAGGCGTCCCAGTCGGCGCGGCGCAGCGGCAGCCCTTCGCGCAGCGCCGGTTCATCGATCTGGATCACGCGGATGCCGGCCTGCTCGAGGTCGCACACCTCGTCGCGGATTGCGAGCGCGAGCTGGCGCGCGGTGGTGGCACGCGGCTGGTCGTCGCGCACGAAAGACCATTGCAGCATGGTGATGGGGCCGGTCAGCATGCCCTTCATCGGCCGCTCGGTCAGCGACTGCGCGTAGCGGGCGGTGTCGACCGTGATCGGTTCGGGGCGGTACACGTCGCCGTAGATCACCGGCGGCTTGACGCAGCGCGAGCCGTAGCTCTGCACCCAGCCGTTCTCGGTGAAGCCATAGCCGCACAACTGCTCGCCGAAGTATTCGACCATGTCGTTGCGCTCGGCCTCGCCGTGCACCAGCACGTCCAGCCCCAGCGCTTCCTGCTTGCGCACCGCCAGCGCGATCTCGGCGCGGATGCGCTCGAGGTATTCAAGCGCGCCGATCTCGCCGCGCTTGAATGCCGCACGGGTCTGGCGGATCGCGGCGGTCTGCGGGAACGAGCCGATGGTGGTGGTCGGCAGCAGCGGCAACGCAAGCGCCTTGCGCTGGCGTTCGATGCGCTCGGCGAAGGGACTGGCGCGGTGCGCCATCGCATCATTCACGCCAGCCAGGCGCTGCTGTACGCGCGCATTGATCACCCGCCGCGACGCCCGGCGCGACGCCTGCGCGGCGTCCGAGGCTGCCAGGGCGTCGGCGACGGCCCCGTCGCCCTGGTTCAGCGCGCGAGCCAGCACCGACAGTTCGTCCAGCTTTTCGGTGGCGCAGGCGAGCCACGACTTCAGCTCGGCATCGAGCCGCGCTTCCTGCGCCAGCGACACCGGCACATGCAGCAGCGAGCACGACGGCGCCAGCCACAGGCGCTCGCCCAGCGCGCCGTGCAGCGGGCGCAGCAGGTCCAGCACGCGGCGCAGGTCGGTGCGCCAGATATTGCGGCCATCGATCACGCCGAGCGACAGCACTGCGTGATCTGGCAGCACGGCCTGCCATGCCGCCAGCTGCTCGGGGGCGCGCACCAGGTCGATTTGGAAGCCGTCGACCGGCAGCGCGGCCGCGCGCTGCGCATGGTCGGCGGCGCTGTCGAAGTAAGTCGCCAGCAGCAGCTTCGGGCGCGCCGTCGGTCCACCCTCATGCAGCGCGGCATAAGCAGTGTCGAAGGCATCGAGCCACGCCGGTTCCAGGTCCAGGCACAGCGCCGGCTCATCGATCTGCACCCATTCGATGCCGCGAGCCTTGAGCTGGCCCAGGATGCGGCGATACGCCTGCAGCAGCCGTGGCAGCAGCGACAGCCGGTCGAAGCCTGGCACATGGCTTTTCGACAGCCACAGGTAGGTGACCGGCCCGATCAGCGCCGGACGGGCGCGCAGTCCCAGCCCCAGCGCTTCATCGGTCTCCTCGAAAAACCATTGCGGGCCGCCATCGAAGCTGGTGTCGGCGTCGAGCTCCGGGACCAGGTAGTGGTAGTTGGTGTCGAACCACTTGGTCATTTCCATCGCCGGCTGCTCGCGGTTGCCGCGGGCGAGCTCGAAATACTGCGCCAGCGTCAGTTGCGCCGGGTCGAAACCGAAGCGGCGCGGCAGCGCGCCCAGCAGCGCGGTCAGGCTCAGCATCTGGTCGTACCAGGCAAAGTCCCCGGTGGCGACGGTGTCCAGGCCGCGCTCGGCCTGCAACTGCCAGTGGCGGCGGCGCAGTTCGGCGGCCACCGTGCGCAGTTCGGCCTCGGTGCGTTCGCCGCGCCAGAACGCTTCCTGCGCGAATTTCAGTTCACGGCGTTCGCCGATACGGGGAAAGCCGAGGATATGGGTGCGTGCCATGGTGTTGCTCCGGTAGAGGTCTGGCGCACAGTGTCGGTTTGCCCATAAAATGAATCAAGCGACAAGTTTTAAACAACGTATGAACCAATTTCATATCATGGCTGGCAGGCGGCGACGCGGAGGCGGTGCATGATCGAGGTCCGCCATTTGCGTTCGCTGGTGGCCATCGCCGAATCGGGCAAGCTGGCCACGGCGGCCGAACGGGTGCATGTCAGCCAGTCAGCGCTGTCGCATCAGATCAAGGCGATCGAATCGCACTACGGCGTGCCGCTGTTCGACCGCACGCGCCAGGGCCTGCGCTTCACGCCGGCGGGCGAGCGCCTGCTGGCGCTGGCGCGCGAGGTGCTGGCCGCGGTCAGCGCGGCCGACCGCGATATCGAACGGCTCAAGGGCGACACCCGCGGCGAGTTGCGCGTGGTGCTGGAATGCCATACGTGCTTTGACTGGCTGATGCCGGTGATGGATGAATTTCGCCGGCGCTGGCCTGAAGTGGAGGTGGACCTGGTCGCGGGCTTCCATGCCGATCCGATCGCGCTGCTGCGCAACGGCCGCGCAGACATGGTGATCGGCTCGCAGCCGGCGGCGCGGCGCGGGCTGGAGGTGGCGCCGCTGTTCCGCTTCGAGATCCTCGCGGTCATCGCCAACGAACACCGTCTGCGCAACAAGCGCCGCATCGAAGCCCCGGACCTTGCCGGCGAAACCCTGATCACCTACCCGGTGCCCGAGTCACGCATCGACCTGATCCGCGAGGTGCTCGAACCCGCCGGCATCCACCTGGAGCGGCGCACCGCCGAACTGACGGTGGCCGTGCTGCAACTGGTGGCGAGCCGCCGCGGCGTGGCGGCACTGCCCAACTGGGGCGTCAAGAATTACGTCGACCACGACTACGTGCTGGCCAAGCGCATCGGCGTGAAGGGCCTGTGGAGCGAACTCTACGCGACCGTGCCGGCCGCGCTGGCGCGGCGGCCGTACGTGGCGGATTTTGTCGCGATCGTGCGCGATACCTGCGCAGCGCAGCTCGACGGCATCGAACTGCTGGCGCCGGCGGCGTAGCGGCGCCCGGATCGATTCACGCCGTCAACATCAGTTCGGCGGACCGGTCGCGGCGAGCGGCCGCGCGCGGCGCCGGTTCCGCCACCGTGTCGTCGTCCGGATCCTCCACGTCCGCCACCAGCAATTCCACGTCGAAGCCGTTATCGAGGCGGCGCAGGAACAGCCACAACAGGCCGGCGTCATCTGCCGTCAGCGTGGCATGCATCACGGCTTGCGGGGCGGCATCAAAGCTCAGCTGCTGCGGCGCAAGCCCGGTACGGCGCGCATTGGCCAGCACCCATTCCATGGCGCCGAACAGGTCGGCAGGGGCAAGTCGCAGCGACAGGCGCAGGGTGGGGAGATGGCGGGAGGCTGGCATGTGTCGTTTCCGGCAGTCGATCTATGCCGGTAAATTTACCAGCGGTGCCGCAAAATTGGCTTCCTGATTTTCTCCATATATGCGTCAAGATTAGGTGATCCATCTTCATTTGATAGAATATCAGGGAGATTATTCCTAGCAGGTGGTGTTTGATGGCACAGTCACCCAAACTCGACGACACCGACCGCCGCATCCTGCGCGAACTGCGGCGCGACGGCCGCCTGTCCAATGCGCGCCTGGCGGAGCAGGTGGGCCTGTCGGCCACGCCCTGCTGGAACCGCGTGCGCGCGCTGGAAGAAAGTGGGGTCATCGAAAGCTATGCCGCGCTGCTGAACCAGAAGGCGCTGGGCTTGCCCGACACCGTGCTGATCGAAGTCACGCTGGAGCGGCACGACGACGACATGCTGTACCGCTTCGGCAAGGCCCTGGCGGAACTGCCGGAGGTGATGGAGGCCTACCTGCTGACGGGCGAATACGACTACCTGATCAAGGTGGCGGTGGCCGGCACGCAGGGCTATGAGGAATTCCTGCGGCACAAGCTGTACAAGCTGCCCGGCCTGCGCCACAGCCGCTCGACCTTCGTGCTGCGCACACTCAAGCGCGAGACTTCGGTCGAGCCGTGATCAGGCGGTCCTGAGCACTTCGTTGGTCGTGTTGCGCAGGGCGCGCAGGGCCTCGTTGCATTGCTGCGGCGTGGTCGGGTGCACCAGCACGGCCCAGCGGCCATGCTGCACCGCCTCGCGCACCGGCGTGATCACCAGTTGGTGGTCTGGCCGCGCGGTCATCAGGCCCGCCAGCAGCATGCCGAACATCGCCCCCAGGAACACTGCCGCGCCGGCCGCAAGGCCCGGGCTCTGCATCACCGCGTCGACTTCCTGCCGATGCAGGATGCCGACCACGGCGAGGCCGACAATGATGCCCAACGCGGCCATGATCAGGTGCGAGCGCACCGCGGTGTGGACGATGCCGTCGTTTTCGGGCTCGAGCTTGCGGCCGAAATGGGCCTCGTACGGGTGCACCAGCCGCACCTGCCCCCGCTTCAGGTGTGCCTCGTAGCAAACGCGCTCGGCGGCGCCGCTGGCCGCGAGCTTGGTGTCGAACAATGCTGCGAGCTTGGTGCCGGCGGCCTCGGCATTCAACGGATTGGCTGTCATGGCGAACTCCTGCTGCGGCCGTGCCACGAGGCGGGAGCTGCGCATTGTTTCCGTGCCCGCGGGGGACGACCCATGTCCTGTATACCGAGTCTAGGGACCCGTTTGAAGCGGGTGCATAAGTCGACGGCGCTTGCGCTTGTAGGAATTGGCCGACCACCCCTGCAGCCAGGCCCGGCGGGGATTTCCAGCGCGAATGTCCGATTCCGCTCATAATGTCGGCGGTGCCGGGCTGCGCCCCCGCCTTTTGACCAAGAATTCCGGTATGAACGACACAGAAATTGAGCTGATCGATTCGGCGCGCCTGCCGACGCGATTCGGCGACTTCACGGCGCACGCCTTCAAGGGCGCCGATTCAGGCATCGAGCACCTTGCCCTCAGCGTGGGCGATGTGGCGGGCGACAACGTGCTGATCCGCATGCATTCCGAATGTCTGACGGGTGACGTGTTCGGCTCGTGCCGCTGCGATTGCGGGCCGCAACTCGAACTCGCCATGGAAAAGATCGCCGCCGAGGGCCGCGGCATCCTGCTGTACCTGCGCGGCCACGAAGGGCGCGGCATTGGCCTGGCGGAAAAAATCCGCGCCTACCGCCTGCAAGACGGCGGCCTCGACACCGTCGACGCCAACCTGGCCCTGGGCCAGGCCATCGACGCGCGCAACTACGCCTTTGCCGCCGACCTGCTGCACCAGTGGGGGGTCAAGTCCGTGCGCCTGATGAGCAACAACCCGCTGAAGGCCTCCGCGCTCGAGAAGGCTGGCATCACCGTCTCCGAGCAGCTGCGCCACATCGTGCCTTCCAACGCCGAAAACGAGAAATACCTGGCGACCAAGCGCACGCGCATGGGACATCTGCTCGACTGAGCGCGCTTCGCGCGTGTTGCCCCGGCAGCGGCATTTATTGGCCCATATAGTTGCCAATGGAAACTATTGACCATAGAATCAATTGGCCGCCCCACCTACCGCCCACATGTCCAACGCAACCCGCTCGACCCACTCCATCCTCGAATTCATGTCGTTCCGCCTGAACCGGCTCTGCGAAATGACGAAGAATTCGGCCTCCGGCTTCTACGAGCGGGAATTCGGCATCGGCCTGCGCGAACTGCGTGTGCTGCGTTTCGCCGGGCTGGAACCGGGCTTGACGCTGACGCGCTTGATGGAACTGGTGTTGCTGGAAAAAACGGTGACGTCGAAGCTGGTCACCGCGCTGGCAAAGCGCGGCCTGCTGCGTCGTGAAGTGGGCGAAGCCGATGCCCGGCAGCTGAACCTTTACCTGACGCCGGCAGGCGAAGCCCTGGTGGCGCAGACCTACCAGCGTGGCGACGTGCTGGAGAAGATGTTCCTGTCGGTGCTGAGCGAGGCAGAAGTAAAGACACTGGATCGCTGCATCGACAAGCTCACCAACGCGCTCATCGCACATCAGCAAGGCGCGGAAGCATCGGCGGACTGAGGGCGAGGGCGGCAATCCGCTGACCAAAATAACCAATGAAGGAGACAGCATGTCGTTGAAGCCCCATCGGCAATCCCCGCGGTCATGGCGCCGCCTGGCTGGCGTGGCCCTGTTCGCGGCGAGCCTGCCAACGTGGAGCCAGCCTGCAGCCAGCGCGGCCAGCGCAGCGCCTGCGGCCGCCGCACCGGCGACGACGGTGGCGGCGGCGCTGGCCACCGATCCGAACCTCATGGGCTGGATGCAGGGCTTTCCGCCGCCGCCGGACAAGCTCATCACCCATGTGCCGGGGGGGAACCGGTTTCCGCGCAACCGCTGGCTGTTTTCGCATGTGCGCGAACTGGGACCGACTGCATCGGTATGGCGCGGACCCGGCCCGGCCAGCACGCTGCCGCGCGCGGAGCAGGCCATCGGCGCGATCCCGTTCACCGATGCCGACGGTACCCGGCGCACCTTCGACGAGATGCTGGCGCTGACCTATACCGACGGCATCCTGGTGATGCACCAGGGCAAGGTCATCTACGAGCGCTATTTCGGCGCGCTCGACAGCCATACGCCGCATATCGCCATGTCGGTGACCAAGTCGTTCGTCGGCACGCTCGCCGCAATGCTGGCGGCAGAAGGCAAGCTCGACCCGGCCGCGCCGGTGACGCGCTATCTGCCGGAGATGGCCGGCACCGCGTATGGCGATGCCACGGTGCGCCAGGTGATGGACATGACCATCGGCGTGCGCTACTCCGAGGACTATGCCGATCCCAGGGCCGAGGTCTGGGACTACGCGCGTGCCGGCGGCATGCTGGCCCGACCCGCAAACTACAACGGCCCCGGCACGTTCTATGACTTCCTGAAGACGCTGCAGAAAGACGGCAGCCACGATGCCGCGTTTGCCTACAAGACCGTCAATGCCGAGGTGCTGGCGTGGATCGTGCGCCGCGCCTCGGGCCAGTCGCTGGCGAAGCTGCTGTCCGAGCGGATCTGGCAGCCGATGGGCGCCGAGCAGGACGCGTATTTCACCGTCGACAGCATCGGCACCGAATCCGGCGGCGGCGGGCTGAACACCACCCTGCGCGACCTCGCGCGCTTTGGCGAGACCATCCGCGGCAACGGGCGCTTCAACGGCAAGCAGATTATCCCGGCATCGGTGGTGGCCGATATCCGCCGCGGCGGCAGCCGCGAGCTGTTTGCCAGGTCGGGCAGCGCGACGGTGTTGCCGGGCTGGAGCTACCGCGACATGTGGTGGGTGTCGCACGACAGCCACGGCATGTTCCAGGCTGCCGGCATCCACGGCCAGCGCATCTACATCGACCCGCAGGCCGAACTGACCATCGTGCGCTACGCCTCGCACCCGGTGGCCGGCAATGCCGCCAACAACGCGATCACGTTCCGGGCCTTCAGGGCGGTGGCGGAAGCGCTGTCGCGGTAGCGCGGTGCGGCCAGGCGGGGCCGGATGCGGAATGTCCGTCCTGGCTCCGCCTTGCGTCACCGGCTCCGACCCTTTACCTGGGCTGGTTCACCGCCTGCCTGGCGAGCAATTGCCAGCCCGATGGCTGATGCAGCCACACCGACAATACTTGCAGATGCACGGTGGTGGGGGGCTTGCCAGCGGGATGGGTATCGGCGTCGAACGTATATCGGATGGTTGCGACCTCGCCGACCACGTCGATCTTCCGGTCTGTAAAGTCAAGGCGTGTGAATTTCGAGGTGCCAGTCAGGAGCGCCTTCACGAGGCTGTCCTTGGTATCGACCTTGGCCGACGAGTGGCCGTAAGTCAGCTGCGCATGCAGCAAGGCGTCGAGCTGTGCCGGGCTGGGTGCGAGCATGGCGGCGCGAAGCCTTTCGTTGGCGGCGGCGAGTTCCTCTGAGGCGTCCGATGTCTGAGCGTACAGCGCGGGCGATGTCGCCACGACGAGGGCCGGCAGCAGCGTACTCAGGGTCCGGGAAAGCAGTGCGATCATGGTGTCTCCTCTTCGATTTTGCCTGTGCCGATCATTCCGCCTTGATGCCCTGCTCGCGGATAACCCTGGCATACCGCGTGGTATCCCGTGCCATCACAGACGCAAACGCCTCTGGCGTGCTGCCAGACGGCACCGCGCCCTGATCGGCGAGTGTTTGCTTTACCTTCGGATCGGCCAATGCGGTGCGCACGTCCTGCGCAATCTTGCCGACGATCGCCGGCGGCGTGCCGGCGGGTGCCAACAGGCCTATCCACGAGATCGAGTCGTAGCCGGGTAGCCCGGCTTCCGCCACGGTCGGCACGTCGGGCATGAGTGGTGCGCGCTTGTCGCTGGTCACGGCCACGGGTTTGAGCTTGCCGCCTTTGATAAGGCCCATGGTTTCGTAGAGCGTCGCAAAGGCATAGTTCACGTGCCCCGCCATCACGTCCGCCACGGCCGGGCCGCCCCCCTTGTAGGCCACGTGCAGCATGTCGACGCCGGCCTGCCGGGCAAAGACGGCGCCGGCAAGATGCATCGAGCTGCCGCTGCCGGAGCTGCCGTACGTGACCTTGCCCGGCTCGCGCTTGCCCGCCGCGATGGCCAGCGGCACGGTGTTGGCGGCGTTACTGCTGGCGGTGACCATGACCAGTGGCAGTTCCGCCACCAGCGACACCGGGGCGAAGTCCTTGACGGCGTTGTAGGGGACTGTCTTGTACAGCGTAGGGTTGATCGAATGCGTACCGATGTTGCCCATCAGCAGGGTGTAGCCATCCGGCTTCGTCCGCGCCACGTAGGCGCTGCCGATCTGGCCCGCGGCGCCTGGCTTGTTCTCGACGATGACGGCGTGACCCCACAGTTCGGCCAGGCGTTGCGCGATCAGGCGTGCGCCGGTGTCGGTGCCGCCGCCCGGGGGGAAGGGCACGACGATAGTGACGGGCCGCTCGGGATAAGCGCCGGCGTGCGCGGGCTGGGGGGCGATGGCAACGACAGCCGCAACGGCCAGCCAGCCTGGTGCAAGCAGTGAAAGGGAGTGAGCTAGCGGAACGCGGTATGGCATGAGTGTCTCCGGGAAATTTCTGTGGCGCTCTTGACTGGCGCCTGTTCGATGAAGCGATGGCCGTCGGCGAGGACGGGCGGGCCTATGCCAGCACTGTGTCCGGCGGGCGCTGACCGGACAGGCCGGCGCGGAGGTTGGCCAGCACGATCTCGCCCATCGCGTCGCGGGTTTCCCACGTGGCGCTGGCGCGATGGGGCTGGACCACGACGTTGTCCATCTTCAGGAGGGCGGCGGGCACAGCGGGTTCATCGGCAAACACATCCAGCCCGGCGCCGGCGATACGACCGGATGCCAGCGCGCGCACCAGTTCCGGTTCGTCCACCAGCCTGCCGCGCGCCACATTGACAAGTACGCCGTGCTTGCCGAGCGCCTCGAGCACGGCGGCGTCCACCACCGGCTTTGCGCCATCGGCGGACGCGGCCAGGACCAGGGCGTCGCAATTGGCAGCCAGCGTGGCGATGTCCGGCATAAAGGTGTAAGGCACGTCGGTGAATGCGCGCAGGTCGGTGTACGACACCGGGCAGTCGAAGGCCGCCGCGCGCGCGGCAATGGCCCGGCCCACACGGCCAAGGCCGACGATGCCGACACGTTTGCCGCTGAAGCGGTGGGCCAGCGGTAGCGGAGCCTTGCCCCACTGGCCGGCGCGCACATAGCGCTCGGCCTCCGTCAGGCGGCGGTACATGCTCGGCGTGCGGCTGTTCGACCGCAATAGCCGCGCGGTGCGGCTTACCGCAGCCGGCGCGGCGCTGCTCGATGACGCCCGGCGCCTGCTCGCGCTGGCGGGACACGCGGTCGACACGGCGCGCCGGATCGACCAAGGCGTCAGCGGCAAGGTGCGGATCGGTTTTACCGCGGTGGCGGGCTACGATCTCGTGCCCAACCTCATCGCCAAGGCAGGCGAGGCGCTGCCGGAAATCGAGGCGACGTTGCACGAAATGGTCACGGTCGCGCAGGTCAGTGCGCTGCAAGCCGGCACCATCGACCTCGGCTTTATGCGGCCAATCGCTGACATGGACGCCGAACTGCAATGGCGCCTGGCCGTCAGCGAGCCGCTGCAACTGGCAATGCCGGCGGGGCACGCGCTGGCGCAACGCGAGCAAATCTTAAGCAAAGACCTGGCGGGCTTGCCGTTCATCCAGTACTCCGCTACCGAGGGCAAGTATTTTCACGACCTCATCGGCTCGGTGCTGGCGGGCACGTCGCGGCCGCCGCGTGTCGTCCAGCAGATGAGCCAGACCCACAGCGTGATCGCGCTGGTCCGCGCAGGCCTTGGCGTGGCGCTGGTGCCAGCGTCGGCGCGCCACCTTCACTTTCCGCATGTGCTGTTTCGCCCGATCTGGCGCGACGACGTGCGGGCCGAATTGCATCTGATCTGGCGAGAGGCGACACATAACCCGGCGTGTCGTGTTTTCGCGGACTTTGCGGCCGCATACCTGGAACGGCGGGCGCAACAGCCAGTCCCCGCTGCTCTTTGATCCAGAAGGCTGGCCGCGGGTCACAAGCCAGTTGCTATCTCCGCACTTTGCTACGCCTACGGGTTTGTCCCAGCCTCGCGCCGTAGCGCCTTGAATTTATTGAGCTAATCGACGCTGTCGTGCCATCCGGCCCGCGCTGCGCGGCGAATTCGCCTTGACCGGATTTCGCCGGCGACGATAATGCAAACACTGCAAACGTTTGCAAAGGAGGTCAGGTGGATACATACCTGGAACACGAGCGGCGACCCCTGGACGGCGCGCTTTCACTGGTCGACGACGAGCAGTCGGTGACCCGCATCGTCGAGGCCGCCATGGCGGATACGCCCGATCCGCGCCTGCGCTTTGTCATGGGCGCGCTGGTCAGGCACCTGCATGCCTTTGTGCGGGAGGCGCGCCTGACCGATGCGGAATTCGAGTTAGCGCTCGAGTTCGTGGCCCGGCTGGGTCAGGCCACGCATGCCACGCACAACGAAGTCGTGCTGGCCGCGGACGTGCTCGGGCTGTCGACCCTGGTGACTGTGATGAACAACGGCACGCGGCACGGACGCACGCCGGGGGCGCTGCTGGGCCCGTTCTACCGCGCCAACGCGCCGCGCTATGCGTGCGGCGACTGCGTGGTGCAGGACAACGCGCCCGGCCTGCCGCTGTTCGTCAGCGGCACGGTGCGCGCCACCGACGGCACGCCGCTGCCCGGTGCGCTGGTCGAAGTCTGGCAGGCTTCGCCGGTGGGGCTGTACGACAACCAGGATCCGGCCCAGCCCGACCGCAATCTGCGCGGCTGCTTCCATGCCGATGAAGGCGGTCACTACCATTTCCGCTCGGTGCGCCCGGCAGGCTATCCGGTGCCGACCGACGGCCCGGTGGGCACCCTGCTGGCCGCGCAGCAGCGCCATCCGTACCGGCCGGCGCATATCCATTTCATCGTCGCGGCGCCGGGCTACCGCACACTGGTGACGCAGGTATTCGCCGACGAACCAGCCCAGCTGGAATCCGATGTCACCTTTGGCGTGCACCGGCAACTCGTCGGCCAGCTGCAGCGGCACGACCACGGATACAGCCCGTGGGGCAGCGTGCCGGCGCCGTTCTTTACGCTCGCGTTCGATTTCACCCTCGAGCCGGGCGAGCAGACCTTTCCCAAGCCGCCCATCGACTGAACCGGGCCCTTCGCATCATCCCTGACTACACACATCGAAACCATGAGCGCCTCTTCTCTTTCCGGCAAGGTAGCCGTGATCCTCGGCGGCAGCGGTGGCATTGGCCTGGCGGCTGGCGAGACGCTGGCGCGCCTGGGCGCCAGCATCGTGCTGGCCGGCCGCGATGCCGACAAGGCGGCCAGCGCCGCGGCCGCGCTTCCGGCCGGCAACCACCTGGCCGCGGTGGCCGAGATCGGTGACAGCGCATCGCTGCGCAAGCTGGCCGACGCAACCAGCCATCACTACGGTCGCGTCGATATCCTGGTGAACAGCGCGGGCTTTACTCGCGCCATTCCGCATGATGACCTCGACGCGCTGGACGACGCCCTGATCGACGCGCTGTTCGCCATCAACTGGCGCGGCCAGTTCGCGGCGATCCGCGCCTTCGCGCCGCTGCTGCGCGCCAACGGCGACGGGCTGGTGGTCAATGTCGGCTCCATCGCGGGCCGCACCGGGCAGGGCAGCAACGTGGCCTACTGCGCCGCCAAGGCCGGCCTGGACGCCATGGCGATGTCGCTGGGACGCGCGCTGGCGCCGGCGATCCGCGTGCTCAATGTCTCCCCGGGCGTGGTCGACACCGGCTTCGTGCCGGGGCGCGATGACAGCTTCAACGAGCGCGCCGCCCGGACCACGCCGCTGCGCCGCATCGGCCAGGCGCAAGACGTGGCCGATGCCATCGCCGCCTGTGCCACTTCACTGCGCTTTGCCACCGGCACCACCATCGTCGTCGATGGCGGCCGCCAGCTGGGCTAGGCCGCAGCCAAGCCAATCACGCAACTTCTGACCACGCCATGCATGCACGCAAGACCATCATCACCTGCGCGGTGACCGGCAACATCGTCACCCCGGAACAGCATCCCGGCCTGCCCGTCACGCCGGCACAGATCGCCGATGCCGCGCTGGAGGCCGCCGAAGCGGGCGCCGCCGCCGCCCATATCCATGTGCGCGACCCGGAGACCGGACGCCCGTCGATGTCCCTCGACTATTACGCCGACGTCATGGACCGCATCCGCAAGCGCAACCGGGCGCTGATCATCAATCTCACCACCGGGCCGGGCGGGCGCTTCGTGCCGAGCGAGCACGAGCCGCGCGTGGCCGCGCCCGGGACCACGCTGCTGCACCCGTCCAAGCGTGTCGAGCATATTGCCGCGTTGCGGCCGGACGTATGCTCGCTCGACCTGAACACCATGAATTCCGGCGCCGACGTGGTCATCAATACGCCCGCCAACGTGCGCAAGATGGCGGACATCATCCGCGGCGCCGGCGTGATGCCGGAGCTGGAGATCTTCGATTCGGGCGACCTCAACATGGCCCTCGATTTCATCCGCGAAGGGGTGCTGGACGGCCCGGGGCTCTGGACTTTCGTGCTGGGGGTCAAGTATGGCTTCGCGCCCACGCCGGAGACGATCTTCTACGCCCGCAACATGCTGCCCGCGGGCGCGCACTGGTCCGCCTTTGGCATCGGCCGCGCTGAATTTCCCATCGTCGCGCAGGCGTGGCTCGCCGGCGGCCATGTGCGCGTCGGCCTGGAAGACAACATCTACCTGGAGAAGGGCGTGCTCGCGCCCGACAACGCCGCGCTGGTCGCCAAGGCGCGCGATATTGTGCGGTCGCTCGGCGGCGAGCTGGCCTCGCCGGCGCAGGCGCGCCGCACGCTGGGCCTGCGCGAGGCCTGAGGCAACGCCGCACCGGATTCCAACCAAACCGAAACCATCATGAACGCTATCCGAGTCAACCAGAAAGCCAACGATATCGAGACCCTGCAGCTAGAACTGCAAGGCATGCCGCGTCCGCAAGCCGCGGCTGACCAGTGCATCATCGAAGTCGCCAGTGCCGGGGTCAACCCCAGCGACGTCAAAGCCACGCTGGGCCTGATGCCGCATGCGGTCTGGCCGCGCACGCCTGGGCGCGACTATGCCGGCCTGGTGGTCGATGGCCCGTCGCAGCTGCTGGGGCTGCAGGTGTGGGGCAGCGGCGGCGAGCTGGGCATTCGCCGCGACGGCACCCATGGCAAGTACCTGCGCATCGACGCGGCCTCGGTGCGCGCCAAGCCGGAATCGGTATCGCTGCTGGAAGCGGGCGCGGTGGGCGTGCCGTTCATCACCGCCTATGAAGGACTGCGCCGCGCGGGCATGCCGCAGGCCGGCAGCACCGTGCTGGTGTGCGGCGGCAATGGTAAGGTCGGGCAGGCCACCATCCAGATCGCCACGGCACTGGGCGCGCGTGTCTTTGCCGTGGAGCGGACGGCCCAGCCTTACCGCGGCCATGCGAGCGGCGCGGTCCGCATGATCGATGCCAGCCGCGAGCCGATTGCCCAGGTCGTGCGCGAAGAGACCGGCGGGCACGGCGCGGACATCGTCTACAACACCGTCGGCAGTCCGTACTTCGAGCAGGCCAACCGCAGCATGGCAATCGGCGCCACGCAGATCTTCATCTCGACCATCGAGAAGCCGGTGCCCTTCGACATCTTCGCCTTCTATCGCGGCCAGCACACCTATGTGGGCGTCGACACGCTGGCGCTCGACAGCAACGCCTGCGCGCGCATCCTGGACCAGCTGGCGCCGATGTTCGCCAGCGGCAAGCTGCGGCCGTTCCCGGTACTGCCCGATTACACCTATTCGCTGGCGCAGGCCACGGAGGCCTACCGTGCCGTGCTGGCGGGCGCGGCGGAACGCGTGGTGCTCCAGCCATGAACGTCACCCGGTTCGCCCAGGCGCCGGCGTATTTTCCGGCGAATCATGAGGGCATGCATTGCCTGCGCCTGCAAGGCCATGAAGCGGGGCCCGCGGCGTCCCTGTGGCTCGGCGTCTCGGTGCTGCTGCCGGGCGGGCATACCGCGCTCGATGCCTCGGCGGTGGAAAAGCACTACGTCGTGCTGGAAGGCGAGGTCTGCATCCGCACGTCGGAACAAGCGGCGCTGCTGGGACAGTTCGATTCGGTACGGCTTGCGCCCGGGGAAGCGCGCCAGGTATCGAATCCGGGCAACCGGCCCGCAATGCTGCTGCTGGCGATGCCGTTCCCGGCCACCTGATTTTTTGAGACTGTTCTGCAAACGATTGCAAAACCTCGGGATCGCTTGCCAGACGACAACCACCACAACCACAACAAGCAAAGGGAGACACCCATGACAATCGCCCCCATGCGCGGAAGGGCCTGGCTGCTGGCCGCCAGCGCCGCGGCCGGCTGGGCCGGGCAGGCTGGCGCCCAGTCCACCGTGACCCTGTACGGGCGTCTTAACACGGCACTCGAATATTCCCGGGCCAGCACGGCCACCGACGGGACGCATCTCGGCGGCACTGGCCGCCTGACCAACAACCGCTCTGTCTTCGGCATGCGCGGCGAAGAAGGACTGGGCGGCAGCCTGAGGGCCATCTGGCAGATCGAGAGCAATCTGTCGCTGGATAACGGCCAGGGCCAGATCGCTGGCCGCAATTCGCGCATCGGCCTGCAGGGCAAGGCCGGCACCCTGTTCATGGGCCACTGGCAGACGCCCTATACCGAGGCGACCGCGGGCTATGACCCGTATTACCCCACCACCGCCGGTTACATGGCGCTGATGGGCAACGGGTCGGCGTCGAGCTCCGACAACGTGCAGGACACCAGCGCCTTCGACCGCCGCCAGAAGAACATCATTGTCTACAAGACACCCTCGCTGGCGGGGTTCAGCGGTGCCGCGGCCTGGGGTGTCAACGAGGAGAAGACCAGTGTGCCGCGCAATCCGGCGCTGTACTCCTTCTCCGCGGCCTATGACAACGGTCCGCTCAACGTGGTGCTGGCATACGAACTCCACCAGCACTACCAGACCGCCGGCCGCAATGACGATGCGATCAAGGCGGGCGTGTCCTACAAATTTCCCAGCACGACCGTCGCGCTGCTCTATGAACGGCTGCACTACCGCACCGCCACCGGCGACCTGACGCGTAACGGCTACTACGCGTCGCTGGTGCAGAAGCTGGGCCCGGGCAGCGTGCGCGTGGGCGTGGCGCTGGCCGGCAATGGCGCAGGCAGCGCCACGGAGACGGTGGGCTTTTTCCGCAGCGGTGCGGAGACTGGCGCCACGCAGGTGACGGTGGGCTACGACTATCCGCTGTCCAAACGCACCGCGCTGTACGCCTACTACAGCCGCATCCATAACAAGCGCAATGCGATCTACGACTTTGCCATCAATGAACTGGGTGTCAGCGCCGGCGCCGACCCACAGACCTTTGCCCTGGGCATGCGCCATTTCTTCTGAGGCGTGCCGCTTCGACCCGATCCGGTAGTGAGGAGACAGACCATGATTCGATCCATCCGAGGCGCCGTGGTGGCGCTGAGCTCGTCCTTGATGCTTGTCGCCGCGCCCGCCGCGGTGGCCCAGGCGCCGTACCCCGCCAAGCCGATCCGCCTGGTAGTGCCGTTTTCGGCGGGCAGCGCCACCGACATCCTGGCGCGCATCATCGGCACCAAGATGAGCGAAGGCGGTACCTACCAGGTGATCGTCGACAACCGCCCGGGCGCCGGCGGCACGCTCGGCGCGACCGGCGTCGCCAAGGCGGCGCCGGATGGCTACACGCTGATCCTGGTGTCGGTCGGCCATGCGATCAACGCCACGCTGTATCCCAAACTGGCTTACGACACGGTCAAGGACTTCGCGCCGGTGTCGCTGGTGGCGACGGTGCCCAACGTGCTGGTGGTCAGCGCCGGCAGCAAGTACAAATCGGTGCACGACCTGGTGACGGCTGCCAGGGCGGCGCCGGGAAAGCTGAATTTCGATTCGGCTGGCTCCGGCAGCTCCACGCATCTCAGCGGCGAGATGTTCAGGATGCAGGCCGGCATCGACATCGTCCATATCCCGTACAAGGGCACGGGCGAGGCGCTGACCGACGTCATGGCCGGCCGCGGCGACATGATGTTCGCCCCGACGGTGTCGGCCATGCCGTTCGTGCGGCAGGGCAAGCTGCGCGCGCTGGCGGTCACCACGGCCAGGCGCAGCAGTTCGCTGCCCGATATTCCGACCGTGGCAGAGTCCGGCTTGCCGGGCTATGCCTTCGACTCGTGGTTTGGCATCCTGGCGCCGGCCGGCACGCCGAAGGAGATCATCGATACCCTCAACGCCGAGATCGGCAGGGCGCTGGCGGCGCCCGACGTGCGCGATCGGCTGGCGGCGCAGGGCGCCGAGCCGAAGCGCTCGTCACCGCAGGAATTCGCCTCGTATATCCAGGCAGAGATCGGCAAGCTTGCGCCGGTCATCCGCCAATCCGGGGCGCTTGCGGGGCAGTAGCGCCGCGCGGAGCGGGGCGCCGGGAGACGGATTGCGCGCTGGCTTAAAATGGCGTACTCCCATCCTTCCCGGCCCTCACCCTACATGCCCGAGCGCAAGCGCCTCACCCTCAAAGACCTGGCCGCCGAGATCGACGTGCATTACTCGACCGTGTCGCGGGTGATGAACCCGGCGACGCGGCATCTGGTGGCAGAAGACGTGGCGGCGCGCGTGCTGGCCGTTGCCGAGGCGCGCGGCTTTTCCCCCAACCGCATTGCCGCCGGCCTGCGCACCCAGCGCTCCGGGCTGATCGGCGTGGTGCTGCCCGATATTGCCAACCCTGTGTTTCCGCCGATCCTGGCCGGGATCGAGGTGGTGCTGGCGCAGCAGGGCTACGTGCCAATCGTGGTCAACGCGGGCAGCGACAAGCGGCGGCAGCGGTTCGTGATCGACCAGCTGCTCGGGCGGCAGGTCGAAGGGCTGGTGCTGGCCACCGCGGAACGCGAGGATCCGGTGCTCGAGTATTGCCTGGCACGGCACGTCCCAGTGGTGACGGTCAACCGCGGCGAAGGGTCGGGCAGCGTGTCTTCCGTGGTGAGCGACAGCGTGCGGGCCATGCAGCTGACCGTCGATCACCTGATGGAACTGGGTCATCGCCGCATCGGGCATATCGCCGGGCCGGCATCGCTGTCAACCGGCTACCTGCGCCGCGAGGGCTTTATCCAGGCCGTCAGGCGCCATCGCCTGCGTCGAGCGGACTGGCACGTGGTCGAGGCGTCCAGCTATTCCCGCAATGCGGGCCGGGTCGCCTGCGCGCAGCTGATGACCGTGTTTCCCGCGCTGACCGCGATTGCGGCGGCCAATGACCTGATCGCGATGGGCTGCTACGACTACCTGCGCGAGCAGGGCCTGGGTTGCCCCGACGACATCTCGGTCATCGGCCACAACGACATGCCCTTCGTCGATGCACTGACGCCGCCGCTGACGACCATCCGGATCGCCGTGCACGAGATGGGCGAGGAGGCGGCGCGCCTTCTGCTCAGGAAGATCAGCAAGCCGGCCTCCGATCCGGTCACCGTGCAATTGCAGCCCCACCTCATCGTGCGGGGTTCCACGGCGGCGCCGCGCAAGGCGTGAAACGCCGGCCGGGAGGGCGTGTGCCATTTTTGGCACTTCTCATTGCAAAACCTCTCACCGACTGCTCTTACCGTCAGCATTTGTCTGGCGCGCGTGCCACCCGGGAAGCTGAGGTGCGACCGACAGCATCGCTGATGAAGCGCCCCGTATCCGCAAGCTTGGAATCACCCAATCAGCTTCAGCAACGCCGGCACCGTCAGCACCGCCGTGTAGTAGCCCATGAACTGCACGCCCGTGTTGAACCCGATCGTCCTGGACAGCAGTCCACCCAGCAGCCCCATCGTCAGGATCACCAGCAGGCCAAGAAGCTGGCCCTCCCAAACGCTGATCACCAGGATCAGGCCGACGAAGGTAGCGATGATGGCTTCGTGGGAGATCCTGCGGGACACGAACAGTGCGGCACTGCGCGCGTAGTTCATGGCGAACGGGTAGGAGACCAGCGCGGCCAGCAGGACGGCGAGAAGCCCGTAGCCCAGGAACTCCCAGTGGTTCAGGAGGTTGTGCAGGTTATGCGTCTGGCCCGAGGCGGCATCGACGGTGAATACCGGCGGCGCGTTGAACAACGGCGCGGCAGGGCCGGCCGCTACGGGGCTCAGCGGCAAGCCAAAGGCGATCAGGGGGACCAGCGCCTCGGCAATATAGGTTGCTTCGGTCACGCCGTTGCGCGCACTGAGCACGGTGGTCAGGCGATGATAGGCATGTTTCACGCGCGCGCCGACAATTTCACCCAGGACCACGGTCATGGCCACGGGACTGAACACAAAGGTCGCACTGGACACCGCGGCGGTCGCTACCGTCCACTTGGTCTGGTCGCGGTCGAGCACCCGGAACGGATTCGGGAAGTATCCCGACCAGCCTTTCACATCGGGCGCGAGCGTGAACGTGCGCACCTTGTCGCGGCGCATGCGCGCGCTGTCCGCCGGGGAGATCACCGAGAACAAATCCGCAATCAGCGGGCCAATGGCAATGCCCAGGAAGTAGCTGATGCTGAGCTTCACGCCGAACTTCCCCGTGAACGTTTGCAGCGCGACGATGACGACGACGAACGGCACCAGCGTGGCAATCGAGGCCCAGCGCCCGGCGGAGCTGTAAGCGATGATCACGGCGGCCACGACGAAGATCCACGGCGCGGCCTTGGTGATCGCGGCGCCGAATGGGGCGAGCAGCACCGCGAACAGCACGGCGAGCGGCACCGCGACAAAGGCCGCGATGATCGCGCCCGAGATCATCTTGCGCAGGGCGATATGCGGCACGCCCAGGTTGCGCAGGTGGTTGGCATCCTGCAGCAAGGGCGTCGCCATGGTGTCGCCGGGAATGCCGAGCAGCGCAGTCGGAATCGCGTGGGTCATGTGCTTGGCGACGGCTCCCGCGAGAAAGAAGGTGAAGACCCCTTCGGGTGGCACGCCGAGCAACACGACGAGAAGGGTGAGCGGGGCGAGCGTGGTGGTTTCGTCGGTGCCCGAGATCAGCCCGATGGCGGCGAAGATGATGGCGCCGGCCAGGCCCATGCCCGCGGCAACGAGGATGTGGTTCAGTATTGCGGATTCAAGCATGATGTGTCTCCGATATTCTTGGGCAGGCGTTCACGTCGCGGTGGATTGGATGGGCACTGTGGACGCTGCAGGCGCTGCCGGGGAAGCGGCGTTGCCAATCGGCTCGATCCCCGCACTATGGCGTTCGCGCGATGCGAAGAGTTCGAACAACTCCAGCTCCTGCATCTCGCGCACGGCGGCGGCGGGCAGGTCGGCGACCGACCCGAGACCGCCAGATTCCGCGGCGAGCTTGTCGAGGACTTCCTCGCGCCAGCTCGGGTCGCCGGAGTCGTCTTCGGTGACTTCTCGCTTGGGCCGAAACAGGATTGCGCAGATGACGCCGGCAAGCAGGCAGCCGGCAAGGCCGGCCAGCATGGCGTAGGCGCGCGCCAGCTCCGGTGTCGCGACCAGCCCCGCCAGGAGGCGGCTTGCTACCAGGAAGCCCACGATGCTGACGCCGCCGCCAATCAGGATGGACCAGGCAAGATGGCCGGTATCCGCGGTGTCTCCCCAGACTTCGACCAGGGGCGACGCGAGTCGCGCTTCATTTGTTTTCATTGGGTTGCTCCGTAAGTTGGCCGGCATTGAGGCGCTCTGGCGCGTCGGCAGCTCTTGGTCGTGTGTTGAATGTGGCGCCACGCGGTGGCGCCTTGCGCTGCCTATTGGCCCCTGAGTTCGGCCAGCAGTGTTACGGCACGATCGGTGCGCACGTCCTTCTCATCGGCCATGCGTTTGGCCACACGATCGACCTCTTCACCGACGGCACCCGCTACCAGGGCGATGTTGCGCGCATGCAGCGCCATATGGCCGCGCTGGATACCTTCGGTGGCCAGTGCACGTAGTGCGCCTAGGTTCTGCGCCAGGCCCACGGCAACGGCAATCTCGCCCAGGTGCTGGGCTGAATCGACGTCGAGCATCTTCAGGGCCAGACGTGCCAGGGGGTGGGTCTTGGTCGCACCGCCCACCAGGCCGACCGGCATCGGCATTTCAATGGTGCCGACCAGGGCGCCGCTGCTGTCCTTCTCCCAATGCGTCAGCGACGTGTAGCGTCCGCCGCGGCAGGCGTAGGCATGGGCACCGGCCTCGACGGCACGCCAGTCGTTGCCGGTCGCCACGATGACCGGGTCGATGCCGTTCATGATGCCCTTGTTGTGCGTGGCCGCCCGGTAGGGATCGATGGCGGCGAAGGTGTATGCATCGATGATGCCCTCGATAATCTCGGCGCCGCTGCGTTCCCTGGTTGCCAGCACCGCCTCTGTCAGCCGGACCCGCGCCCGTGCCAGGCGCAGGTCGGCTAGATTGGACAGGATGCGCAGGCGCACCGTGCCACCGGAGATTTGCTCCACCAGTGGCGAAACCGCTTCTGCCATGGTGTTCACCGTGTTGGCGCCCATCGCGTCGCGCACATCGACGATCAGGTGCAACACGATCATCGGGCCCCTTGGCGTGTCGGCAAAGACGTGGACCTCGACGTCCTTGCAGCCGCCGCCCAGGCCAATCAGCACCTGGTCGCGGCTGTTCGCCACGCTGAGGATCTGTTCGCGATGACGCAGCAGGGCCTGTCGGGCGCCGTAGGGATCGGTCACCCCCAGTACCTGCACCTGTGCTCGCATGAGCGGCCCGGTGCTGGAGGTCTCGAAGCCGCCGCATTCGCGCGCAAGCTTTGCCATGTAGGAAGCTGCCGCCACCACAGACGGCTCTTCCACCACCATCGGCACCAGCACATCGCGGCCATTGACCTGGAAATATCCCGCCATGCCGAACGGTAGCTCGAAGGTGCCCACTACGTTCTCGATCATGCCGTCGGCCCGGGCCGCTCCCAGTGCGCCGGGTTCGGCGAGCAAGCGAATCTCTTCCTGTGTCAGCGATGTTGCGCCCGCGACATATTCGAGGCGCTGGGCCGGGGTCATGGCGCGGAAATTGGGCAGCCTGGAATCGGTAGCCATTGAATGTCTCCTTCCTTGGGGTATGGAACGGTGACACTTTAGGCTGACTGTACCCGTGAAAAAAGGTACAGTTCGACGGGACAGTTTGGGTGAAACCTGCCGGCGCGAAGCGCGGCCAAAACCATAACGCCTGCGATGCATACAAAGTCCCCTACACTCGCCGCAACGCTGGCGAACACCTTGGAAAGACAGATTGTCGAAGGCGCCTACCGGACCGGCGACAAGCTGCCCTCGCTGCGGGAACTGGCCTTGTTGCACGGATACAGCAAGAACACGATCGTGGCTGCGTTCGAACTGCTGGTCAGCCGCGGGCTGGTGGAACCCCGGCGCGGCGCCGGCTATTTTGTGCTCGACCGGCCTGTGAAGGCACAGGCCGACGAGGACGCCGGCTCGCTGAGGCGGGCGATGGACATCGTCTGGCTGATGCGAGAGCAACTGAAAAGCCGGCCAGACGTGTTAGCCGTGGGGGATGGATTCCCGCCAGTCGAATGGCTGTCGGAAGCGCGACTGGACAAGTATCACCACAAAGTTGTGCGCACCGGTCTGGGTGCGTTGTTCCGGTACGGAAATCGCTTCGGATACGGCCCCTTGCGTGACCATCTGGTGCGCAAGCTGGGCGACGTCGGCGTGGGCGCCGATCCCCGGCAGATCCTCCTGACCCATGGCGCCAACGATGCGCTCGACCTGGTGATCCGGTACTTTGTCCCGGCCGGCGCCACGGTTCTGGTTGATGATCCTGGCTACTACCCGTTGTTCGGCAAGCTGAAGCTGGCCGGCGCTACCATCATTGGCGTGCCGCGGCTGGCCGACGGGCCGGACGTGGAGATGCTGGAGCAGCTTCTTGTCCAGCACCGCCCACGCTTGTTCTTCACGCAATCCGTGGCACAAAATCCGACCGGCTCGGATCTCTCGCCGGGCAAGGCGTACCGAGTATTGCAGCTCGCGCAGCGCTTCAACTTGCTGCTCGTGGAGAACGACGCGCTCGCGGACTTCAAGCCCACGACACTGCCCCGGCTATCGGCGCTGGACCAGCTCGAACGCACCATCTATATCGGCAGCTTCTCAAAGTCTTTCTCGGCTGCCCTGCGCGTAGGCTTCATTGCATGCGGCGCCGACCTGGCAAGCGATCTGGCCGACCTGAAGGCGCTGATCCATGTCAGCAGTTCAGAGTATTGCGAGCGGACCGTCGATGTGATTCTCAGCGAAGGCCACTACCAGCGCTACGTGACCAGGCTGCGGTCGCGCCTGGCTGAAGCCACCGCCAGGGCGCTGGCGCTCTTTGAAAGGCTAAATCTTGACGTACTCGCCAGGACTGAACAAAGTCTGTACCTGTGGGGCGCACTACCGAAGGTGGAAGACTCACTGGTTCTGGCCGAGCACCTTCTGCAGCAGAAGGTGGTCATCGCGCCAGGCCGCGTTTTCCGCGTCAACTCCGAAGCCAAATCGCCATGGTCGCGGTTCAATGTTGGCGCCGTCCTGGACCCGAGATTCGAGGCGGCGGTCCGTCGAGTGCTTGGCCGCATAGAGAAGACCTGAGCTTTGCAGCCGATGGCCGACATGGGTTTCAATGAAGACGAGTCCCACTCGACCGTGCAAATCAGTGAAGTTTTCCCGAACCCTTGTCTCAAGGATGCCAAAGTTCTACGGTAAATCCGTTTGGCAGTACCCCTCTCACTGGACCGCAATGGGGTTCCCGTCTTTGTTGCAGTCCCGGTCACTAATTCAATTCGCATTGCATGCAGACTCCCGCTGGCATTCCCGGCGACGTCAATGTATGCGAATTCCGTAGGCTGACAGGCAGAGAGGTCGTCGAAACAAGGGAAAAACCGTAACGCGAAAAGAAGCCAGGGCATTTTGCGGTGGCGAGGACCGCGCGTTCGCAGCCCTCTGCACGCGCGCGCACCAGAACGGCAGATACCAGGTGTTTGGCAATTCCGCGATCCCGATATGGGGGCAGCACCGCTACCGAACAGACGACTATCACTTGCGCGTGCCGCTCCGCTCCGGCACAGGCGACAATGCGCCCATCCATTAACGCAATGTGGAACGAGTACTGCGACAACAATGTGTTTTGCATTAATCCGCATTCGTCTAGCACCGCAGTAATTGCAGGCAGGTCCGCAACGGTGGCGGATCGAATCTGTAACGATCTAATCATTGCTGCACCAGCGCCCTCAAAGCGCCTTTATTCATGAGGCAGTTACTTAATAGACGGCTCCACCATACCGTCACGCGGTTCGTTTGCATACGTGTCCGAAATTCTGGAGGGGCAGATCTAGGGGTAAATCCTTACCAAGCGGAAATGGATGTGCGTATCTGTGCCATGGATCTCGGTCTCCGAGGTGGCGTCCTGGCCCCATCACGCGAAAAAGATCTTTCAAGGGGCGGCGTATGGCTGGGGCTGTCATAAAGTGAAGAAAAGGGCTGCCCAACCCCGTAAGCGGCTGATTTCTTCAATGCTATGCATGATGCGCATTAAGCATTCTGATGGAGGTATCGCCCGATGATGAGCCGCACAGTGGGTTTCTGCACGCCGGGGTTTCGTAGTGGCCGCCAAGGCGCTGCTCGATGCGAATCCGAACCCGAGCCCGCGACGAGATCCGCTTTGCCATCGCGGACTGATGACGTGAGACGGTTGCCGGTGCGATGCCTTGATCTGCACGAGCACTGGCTTATCCGGAACTCAACCCAGCCGAGCGCGAAGGCTTGCGGCGCAGTGCGCGCGTCGGGCGTCGTACGGTTGAGTGCTCACCAGAAGCCAAGCACCTTCCACCAGACGCTCCCGACCACGGCGAAGATCATCAGCTCCACCACGCACATCACAAATCCGACGCGCCACCAGGTTCCCATCGTGACATATCCGCTTCCGAAGATGATCGGCGAGGTGCCCGTCGCATAGTGGGTCAGCGTCATCATGATCGCCGAGCCGGCCGCCATAAGCAGCATGAACGGCACCACATACTCTGGCGGTATCAGATTGACCCCGACTGACAGGAAGGCAAGCAGCATCGCACTGATGTGCGCCGTCGTGCTGGCGAACAGGTAGTGGGAGAAAACGAAGACCGCCAGCAGGATCGCAGCCGTGCCGCCCCAGCCAATGCCGCTGGCCACGATCGCGTCGCTCATGCCCTTGGAGAACCACGTGATCACGCCTTGCTTGTTCAGTTGCTCGGCCAGCATGATCAGCGCACCAAACCATATCAGCGTGTCCCAGGCGCTCTTTTCGGACAGCACGTCGTCCCAGTCGATGGTGCCGGTGATGATCAGCACGAACAGGCCGACGAGGGCGACCACCGTAGGGTCCAGCGTGAGCGACGGACCGAACACCATCGCCGGAACGTTGGCCCACAGCAGCAGCAGCAGCGCGAAGGTAAATATCATGACCATTTCCTTCGGCGACACTGGTCCCATCTTCGCCATTTCGGCGTGCGCGTATTCCACCGCGTTGGGTGTGGCCTTGAGCTGCGGCGGCGACAGCACATAGATCACCAGCGGCATCAGCAGCATGCATAGCAGACCGGGCAGCAACATGCACAGCGCCCAACTCGTCCAGCTCAGATGCAGATTCTGGTTGGTTGCCTTGGCAATGTAGTCCACCACCAGGGGGTTCGGGGCGGTGGCGGTGACGAACATCGCCGAGGAGATGGGATTGGCGTGATAGTTGACCAGGGCCAGGTAGGTGCCAACCTTGCGCTCGGTGCCGTTGGCCGGGTCCGAGTCGAACGCGTTGGCAATCGACTTCATGATCGGATGTACGATGCCGCCACCGCGAGCGGTATTGCTCGGCGTGAACGGGGCCAGCACCAGTTCACAGGTGGCCAGACCATAGCCGATGCCTATCGTTCGTTTCCCCATCAGGGATATGAACAGCAGGCCAACGCGGGTGCCCAGGCCGGTCTTCTTCACGCCGCGGGAGATCAGGATGGCCACCACGATCAACCAGATGAGCGGACTGTCGAAGGCGGTCAGCGCGTCGGCGATCGCTCCCTTGGAGGAGGTCGAGGTGACCTGCGACAGCGAGAGCACCACGATGGCCATCATTGCCATCACCCCGATCGGCATGACCTTCAGGATGATCGCAACGATTGTGGTCAGAAAGATGGCAACCAGGCCCCAGGCCTTGGGGGTGAGCCCCTCCGGCACGGGCAGCAGCAGCAGGGTGATCAGCACGACCGTGGTGATCAGCGCTGGGCCCAGTCGGAACGGGACCACACTATTGAAGTAGCGGAACGCTGTTTTTAGTTTTGTAAGCATCTTGCGCTCCTTCTCAGAAGAGTTGGGTTCACACCGACGCCGGCAGTCAGTACGATGAAATTTGCGGCATAGAAGGACGTAATTCAAAAGTCACAGCGCTACCAGGGTACGCGACCTGCATCACTCCAAACGAGCATCAAAATTCGTCGCCCCCGCTACCTTGCCCGCCGCCACCGGTCACTCTGGAGCGGGCAAAGTGACCAGATCTGCTATCCAGGACGCGAGCGGCTTCCACAGATTCGTCATGCGGCGTGCCTGGGCAAAAACCATCGGTGTGCTATGGTTTTTATATGACCTTTTCGGCTAGGGCGCCAGTGTGCGTTGGCCGGCCCAGCTACCAAAAGAGCGCGCAATGGTACGTCTGAGCGTCGAAGGACGGCAGCTCGAAGCCCCGGCAAACTGCTCCATCCTGCAGGCCTTTTTTTGCAGGCGGGAGAAACGCTTGTCGAGGGCGTTGGCTGCATGGGCCAGGGTGTATGCGGCTCTTGCCGTGTCATGGTGCGGCGCAGCGGCGAGCAGGACGTGCGCACGGCACTCGCCTGCGAGACGCTGGTCGAGGACGGTATGCAAGTCGCGTTTCTGGATTACTTCACGGCCTCGGAGCGGCACGTCTATCGCATCGAGGAGATCGGCGACAGCTGGGAGGCCTTGCGGACCATCCTTTGCCGCATCCTTCCCGGCAGCGGTCGCTGCGGGTTAATCGATGGCGCCGTGACGGTGGTAGACAGTTCCCTCAATCAGTTTCGGGAGGAATACGAGGCGCTCCTGATGGCATAGTGCCACCATCGAACATCCGAGATATGCGGGCGTCGCGCTGTGTGAGCGCGCATGCCGTATGCGGGCATGTATCGCCTCGCGGCGCTACATCGGTCTCCAGGCGACACAGCAGCAACTCCGCAGTCATGAGTGGCCGGTTGCGGCATCATCCTTCGATCAGCCCGCGGGCGGCCTGCCTGACGTCCGGCGAGGAGAAGCGGAAGACGGCGCGATCCAGCAAGTAGTGGATGAAGCCAGTCGCGAAGCCCAGTGCCAGCAGCGCCGGCACGTAAGGCGAGGAGCGCAGCCAGCGCGCCGCCTCGCCGAAGATGCGATCGGCGTAGGCGTATTCGTCGGTCACGGCCTCCACCTCCAGGACGGGTAGCAGCAAGGTGGAGATGACGGCGAGGACGAGCAGCACCGCCCAGCCGCGTCGATTGATAGGTGCGAGCAGTTGCTGCCAATGTGTGCCGGGCGCCTGAGCCTTACCGGAAGCTGCGAGCGAAGTGAGTCCCATTGCCGCGCTCCAATGTTGTACGCTCCACAGCACGATGAACAGGAACGGGTCGCGCGCGAGGAAGGCGAAGAGCACCATGGACGAGACGCTGAGGACGTAGGCCGCGCGCGGCAGCGATGCACGCTGCGAGCGCAGTTCGATGTATAGCATCAGGCCAGTCAGGATCATGACGAAGGCAATGCCGCCATCGTGCAGTATGCGCGCGAACACGTCCGACCAGCCCACCCCCAGCAGCGGCTCGACCCAGCGATCCTGGAAGGCTATCGATCCGGCCAAGGCGTCTGCCAGTACGACCAGGCCACCGCCCACGACGAGCGCGAACCACCGGTCAAGCCGTCGCGTGACCGCGTCGGATGCTCGTCCCGCGCGCGAGCGGTAGAGGCTAAGTAGCCCAAAATGCTGCGCGGCGAAATGGTGACTCACCAGCAGGTAGTCCAGCACGGCCAGCCAGGCCACGCGCTCAGTTACCGGGATCGGCAGCACCTTCTCAGGCGCCAGAAGCAGGACGAAGCAGGCCAGGGCGATGGTCAACGGGGCCACTACGAAGCGTAGCCGCTGAGTCGTGAGCAGAGGACGGTAGGCCGGGGTTGCGTAGGCCAACCAGGCCGACGAGACGCGGTGGCCGAACCATAGGGGTACTGCAAAGGCAAAAAACAGTCCGTCCACCGGGCTGGCGCGCACGTCGTCATGACCCCAGGCCAGCAGAAGGACCAGAGGGGCTAACCACAGCGCATTCAGTACCCAAACGAGGTCCCAAGCCGGGTTCTTGATCCAGCGCATGGTGGGCTTCCTGGCTTCGCCGCCGCCGCGCAACTGGACATTGGCCATGGTGGAACTCCTGGAAGTTGCTTGCGAGGTGGTGGTTTCAGCATATGCGCATAAGGATCGGGAGGACAAATACTTTCCTGTCTTCGGGCGACGCTCGCAGGCCGACTTCGAAATGGCGGCCCTGTAAAGTTCTCGTGCAGTCGTGCCAGCTCAGCAGGCGCTGTCGGATTACTTCGCCGAGCACCTTTCCGAGCCAACATGGCGATGGCCAAAATGATGCAACAGCGCAGTGGCGGTGCGCCTTTTGGCTCGGTAGTCGTTCCAGTGTCGAGCCCCTCGCTATGATTTCGCGGGGGCGACAGACGCGCCCTCGATTCCATGACGCCTGAGAGCTTGCGCAACGAAGCCGGAGGCCTTCATCTCCTCGACGAACCGCCGTAGCCATTCCACAGCTTCAGCGCTGCGGGTTTTGGGGAGGCCCATTGCCTGCCGTATGACCATAAACCGGCCCGGCAGCAACCTCAGGCCCGCAGTGCGCCTGGCATCTTTTTCCAATTGCTGTCGCACCCCTGCAGCGACGTCCGCATCTTGTTCCAGGAATGTTTGCACCACGGATGGAGACGTTGGGGCGCGCACGATGTGTGCCTGTTGCAGCGTACGAGTGAGATAAAGGTCGTAGGCGCTCCCTTCTCCTACGACGACGCGGCGTCCGGCAAGGTCGACTTGATCGTTGGTCCTGACGGGGGATTCTGTCTTCACCAGGTATGCGCCCTCGATCAGAACGTAGGGTTCAGAGAAGGCGATTCCGGCCCCCCGGACTGGGTCGACGGCAAAGAATCCGAAGTCAGCCTGCTCGGCCGCGACGGCATCCACCGACTTTCCCGCGGAATCGAACACCACAAGCTCAAGCGGCAGGCCAAGGCGATGGGCAAACTCGCCTGCCAGGTCTACTGAAACGCCGAATGGTTTTCCCTCGGCATCGAGGTTTGCGAGGATAGGATTGCCTACATTAATGGATGCGCGAAGGATTCCCGTCGGCGCAAGCTCGAGCCGTGCATGGTCATTGGTCATGGTGCTTCCGGAGTGTGCAATCTCAGTTCTTCTTGTTCGCATGTCGATCCAGTAGTGCTTTCACTGCGGGGTCCATGGCGATGCCCTCTTCGCGCTGATGCGTCAGCTTGTCCAGTTCGATCTCTCCGGGAACAATGACAGGCTTGCCGGGCTCGGCCGGTGCGCTACCGTGGAGGATGGCTGCAAAATCTTTCATGCGGGCAGCCAGCCATTGCGCCGATCCCAGTCGCCTGGTATCGACCAGGATAAAGAAATGGCCCAGGTTCTGGGGCTGGTCAGGTGCATCGACCCAAGACTTGACGTGCGTCAGGTACGCGGCATCCGAGAGCAATCCAGCGAAGAGATCGACCATCAGTGCCAGCCCATAGCCCTTGTGCCCGCCAATCGGCAGCAGGAAGCCATCGAGGGCGGCTTTGGGATCGGTGGTTCTTCGTCCTTGCGCGTCGGTGGCCCACGAATCCGGAATGGATTGTCCTGCCTTGAGTGCGTTGCGAATCTTGGCGCGCGCGGCCACGCTCATTGCCATGTCCAGCAGGAAGTGGCGGCCGTCATGCCCTGGTACGCCGAAGCCCAGTGGGCTGTTGCCCAGGCGAGCATCGCTTCCGCCCCATGGCGCGATGGTCGTCGTGGCATTGCTGCCAATCATGCTGGCGAACCCTGCTTCCGCCGCAATGTAGCTGTACGGCGAAACCGGCCCGAAATGATTGCTGCCCCGGACGAAGGCCATGCCGATGCCGAATTCTCCGGCGACTTCCATGGCAGCGCGCAGCGCCTTCATACCAGCGAGCGGACCGACCGCGTTGCCGCCATCGACCTTTACCAGCGCCGGCGCGGCGCGTTCGACGGTAATGGTGGGGCGTGCCGAGATACCGCCGGACTGGAGTCGTTCGCCATAGGATTCAATGCGGGACAGTCCATGGGTGCTGAGCCCGAAGAGGTCTGCGAGTACGAGGATGTCAACGACATCGCTGGCGTCACCTTCGGCCAGGCCGAGGCCCCGGAACGCGCGTGTTCCGAGCTGACGGAGTTCGGCTTCGGATACCGTGATTCGATCTTGTTGCATGCTGGATTCTCTGAAGATTTAGTTGGCCTGGATTCCCGCGCTGCGCACGACGGTGCCCCAGCGTTGTTGCTCGGTACGAATGAATGACGTGAATTCGGCGCTGCCCGCACCGACAGGCGTGCTTGCGTCCTCTGCAAGTCGCTGTCGCACCAGTGGGCTGGCCAGGGCCTTTACTGCCTCGGCATGCAGACGACTGACAACTGGCGTGGGTGTGCGCGCAGGCGCCATCAGCCCAAACCATTGAGAGCTTTCGAATCCGGGATAGCCCTCCTCGGCAATGGTGGGAACGTTGGGAATCGGCGTGAGGCGTTTTGACGATCCAACCGCGAGGATGCGCAGCTTGCCTGCCCTGGCATGTTGCAGGATCCCGGCGAGGCCCGCCGATGCGGCGTCAATGTTTCCGGCCAGCAAGTCGGTAATCTGGGCGCCGGTGCCCTTGTAAGGCACGTGCACAAGATCGATATGCGCGGCCTGCTTGAGCATCTCGAAGGCAACGTTGCCAGCGCTCCCGTTGCCCGCCGATCCGTATGTCATGGCGCCCGGCTTCGCCTTGGCCTGAGCGATGAATGCCTTGATGGAATCGCTATGGACGGTAGGCCCGACCGCGAACACCATCGGCACTTTCGCGAGCAATGTCACCGGCGTGAAATCCTTTAGGGGATCGTAGGGAAGCTTGCGCATCATGGCGGGATTGACGGCAAGCGTGCCAACGTGGCCAAGAACCAGTGTGTATCCGTCAGGCGCGGCGCGCGCGGTTTCCTGCATGGCGATGACACCCTGGCCACCGCCCTTGTTGTCCACGACGATCTGTTGGCCCAGCCCCTTCGACATTTCTGCCGCGATGGCGCGGGCAATGGCGTCCGAGCTTCCGCCGGGTCCGTACGGGACGATCAGCCGGATCGGCCTGACGGGCGTCCAGGTCTGCGCATGTGCGGGGAGCAGTGAAGCGGCTAGCGGGATCGCGAGGGCGGCAAGGGCGGTACGGCGCGGCATGCGCCGCACCGGCTCTCGTACTTTGTTGGGCATTGTGTCTCCGGCTTGGTCATGACAGCGTCTTGCTCTGTCCGTGCCGCAAATGATCACGCTTGCTGGATTCCAGTGTAAAGTGCAAATATCACAAGTATTGTTGCGTTGAGCACATGAATTTCGATCTGGCGGACTTGCGGGCGTTTCTGGCCGTAGCCGATCTGGGCAGCTTCAAGGCAGCATCCGATGCGATGTTCTTGTCGCAGTCGGCACTGTCGCGGCGTGTCGACAAACTGGAAGACGCGCTTGGTGTTGCGCTTTTCACGCGGACCACCCGGAAGGTCGAATTGACCACCCTGGGCCGCATGTTTGTGCACAAGGCGCGAAATGTCATCAACGAGCTTGAAGAGGCCATGCTCGGCATTCAGACCGTTGCCGAGCGGCTGTCGGGCGAGGTGACGCTTGCGTGCGTACCGTCTGCGGTAGGCCATTTCTTGCCCTCTGTCGTGGGGCCGTATCACGAGCGCTATCCGGGGATAAGACTCCGCATCATTGACGAGTCTTCGGGCGATGTCCTCCTGGCAGTCGCGCGCGGCGATGCGGATTTCGGTCTGACCTATATCGGGACGCAGGAGCCTGACATCGAATTCTGCCCCTTGATTGAAGAGGCGTTTGTTGTTGCCTGTCGCAAAGGGCATCCGCTGGCTTCGCGAAAAAGCGTCAAATGGAAAGACCTTGGAGGTCTTGACTACATCACGCTCGCGCAAGGCAGCGGCAATCGCTTCCTGATTGACCAGGCCCTTGCGCGGCTGCAGGTAAGACCGCGTTGGTACTGCGAGGTAAATCATGTTCCCGCCCTGGTAAGCCTGGTCCAGGCCGGCCTGGGAATCGGTGTTGTGCCTCGAATGGCTTTGCCGCCGAAGTCCGGCAGTGGCCTGCTTGCGATCCCGCTGACCGACCCAGCCATAACTCGAACGTTGGGATTGATCTCGCGACGAGGACGCCCGTTGGCGCCGGCCGCGCAGATTCTCTTTGACATGCTGATCCGAAGAGGAACAGCAAAACTCTAGGTGCGTGGCATCGAAGTTACTGCAGTGTAAAGACCGGTGTCGGAGCACCCACGCTCGCTCGGTAAGCAAGCGATGATCGACCGAGAATGGCCGGCAAGCGCCCGCTAGACGGTCGCCCAATGAGCGGGGTAGCCATTCACACAGCAGAAGTGGCGGCTGAGGGCGGGCCCGTACGCATCGCACGTATGGCCGCCGCAGCTCCGTTCAGGAACATATCGACCTGACGTCGGATCACGGCATCCATGTCGGTCGGCACCTTGAGGCCATAGATCCACTTGCGCACGCCGATATAGAAAATGGCAGCATGCAGGCTCCAGATCATCTCGATCTCGGCTTCAGTTTCGGCTGCATTACGCGGTGCGGGAATGCCGAACTCCTCTCTGACCTCGGCCAGCACCGGAAGGAACACCTTGCTGCGCAGCTTGCTGAGATACTTCTTGTTGATGCCTTCGTGCGTGAGACCGGCAAAGATGAACAGGCGAATCCACTCTTCACGAAGGATCACCGACGAATAATCGAGGTAGAAGGCGTGAAGCCGTTCCGTTAGCGGCAACGAGCGATCAGCGATCTGCCCCTCCCAGCCTGGACGCCACTGGAAGACTTCGTTGTAGACGCGCTCGATCAGTGCATCCTTGCTTTGGAAGTAGCGGTAGAGCAGCGGCTGCGTAACCCCGATCTGGCGGGCCAGTTCGCGGGTACTCCCGCCAAAGCCGTTCCGGGTGAAGTGCTCGATCGCCTTTTCCACAATCTGCTGTTCGCGCTCCTCGGGCAGCCGCCGCCTGGACGCTTTGACAGGGGTATCTTCCTCGGCCGATGCAGTGCTGGTCTCCATGACGCTTCTTCTCGCAGTGGTGATGCGGACAATGTCAGGATTCTACCAATCGGGCGATAAATGAGAAGATGGGCCCGCAGAAGCCTGCGTCGCCCGCTTCTCATCATGGGGACAGGTTAGCCGGCGGTTTTGCTGCCGAGTCCCAGTTCGCAAGCTACGCGCTGATTCTGGAAGGCCTCGCGCTCCCATGCACCGCGCGGCGATCGGTCTGTCACGGAGAACACGTAGATGCCGAGGAATGCCACCAGCATCGAAAACAACGCAGGATACTCGTACGGATAGATTGCCGATGCATGTCCCAGCACTTGTACCCAGACTGTAGGACTCAGGATCGTCAGGACAACGGCGGTCACGAGGCCCAGCATCCCTCCGACCACCGCGCCGCGCGTGGTCAGTCCCTTCCAGTAAATGGACAGAAGCAGGACCGGGAAGTTGGAGCTTGCCGCGATCGAGAAAGTCAGGCTGACGATGAACGCGATGGTCTGCTTCTCGAACAGGATGCCGAGCAGGATCGACAGTACGCCGAGCACGAGCGTCGTCATGCGGGAGACTCGCAGCTCGTCCTTGTCGGACGCTTGTCCCTTGCGGATGACCGTTGCATAGAGGTCATGCGAGATCGCCGACGATCCGGCGAGCGTCAGGCCTGCCACCACAGCCAGAATGGTCGAGAACGCCACGGCGCAGATGAAGCCGAGGAACACATTGCCGCCGACAGCGTGCGCAAGATGCACGGCCACCATGTTGACCCCGCCGATCACCGCGCCCGCGCCATCGTGGTACAGCGGATCCTGCGCCACCAGCGCGATCGTGCCAAATCCGATCACGATGATCATGGCATAACAGTGCCGACGATGCCGGTCGCATAAAGCACGCTCTTGCGCGCGGCCTTGACATTCCCGACGGTGAAGAAGCGCATCAGGATGTGCGGCAGTCCAGCCGTACCGAAGATCAGCGCCAACCCCAACGAAACCGCCGAGACTGGATCGGAAACCAGGCCGCCCGGACGCATGATCGCCTCGTGCTTGCCGTGCGCGGTAATGGCGTGGTCGAACAAGCTGTTCAGGCTGAAGCCGAATCGGCTGAGCACCATGTAAGCCATGAATGCGCAACCGGCCAGCAGCATGACAGCCTTGATAATCTGGATCCAGGTGGTGGCCAGCATGCCGCCAAAGAACACATAGACCACCATGAGCACGCCCACGAGCACGACCGCCGAGGTGTAGTTGAAGCCGAATAACAGCTCCACTAGCTTGCCGGCGCCAACCATCTGCGAGACCAGGTACAGGAGCACGATGACGATCGAACTCGATGCCGAGAAGCCCCGAATTGGGCGCTGCCTGAGGCGATAGGACAGGACATCGGCCAGCGTGTAGCGCCCGAGGTTGCGCAGCGGCTCGGCGATCAGGAACAGGATGATCGGCCAGCTGGCCAGGAAGCCGATCGAGTAGATCAGGCCGTCGTAGCCGCTCGTGAACACCAGCGCCGAGATGCCGAGCAGGGACGCTGCCGACATATAGTCGCCGGCGATGGCCCAGCCATTTTGCATCGCAGTGATCTTGCCGCCCGCCGCGTAGTGGTCGGCAACGCTGTGATTGCGCCGCGCTGCCCAGCGCGTGACGCCGAGGGTCGCCGCGACAAAAACCAAGAACATGCCGATGGCAATCAGGTTGAGGCCCTGGCCGACCGGAGGCGTCGCCGCCCAGGCCGGCGTGGTTGCTGCCAGCGCGGCAGCCGTGATCAATAGGCGTTTCATGGCTGAATTCCCTTGCGGATGTCCGCGATCATCCTGTCGTAGACGGTGTTGCTGCGATGCACGTAGATGGCCACCAGGGCAAAGGTGAACGCAAACATGCCGAAGCCGACCGGTATGCCGATGCTCATCGGCTGGCCGGAAGTCAACGGCAGGGCGAGCAGGTCCGGCCGGAACGCCAGCGTGAGAATAAAGCCGAAGTAGACGGCCAGCATGGCTGCGGTGAGCGTCCACGAAAATCGGCGTCGCATGCGGTGCAGGCGCTCGAAGGCGGGCTCGCTCAGCATGGGGTGTGGTACCGGCGGATCGATCCCTCCGACCGGGCCGAGATCTGTTGGGTAATGGGCGGGGGCGGCGTGAGGCATGCTTTGTCTCCGAATGTTTGTGGTTCCAGACCGGTCAGAATCGGCGCGAAACTGCGGTTTCACGCATCACTGCCTCGGGGGTGCGATAGCGTTCAGCCATCTCGCGGTCCTGCGCGCTTTTGAGTTGCGCCTGCATGTACGCGCCGAGATGGCGGGCATGCTCGACGACTGCCTGTCCCACCTGGACGCGTTCCGCGCTGTACGCTTCGAGCGCCGTTTCGACTGACTCATGTCCGGCAAGCGCACGGACGAGTGCCATGGCGTCCCCGGCGGCTTTCGTGACACCCATGCCGCAATGCGGGCGCGCCACGAAGGCGGCATCACCGAGCAGCGCGATCCGGCCGAATGCCATGCGGGGCACGGTCAGGTCGAAGATCGGCTGGAACAGCGGCTGCGCAGTCCTTTTCACGATTTCCGCGAACTGCGGCGCAAGCCGGTCGGTGGCGGCGTCTTCCATGTCGGAGAGCACGTCCGGGCGGATCAGCCCCGGCGGAATGCCGTTGTTCCAGACCTTGCCAGTGGCATCGGTCAGCAGGTCCCGCAGTTCGTCGTGCTCGCGCGTGGCGCGATACCACACAAAGTTGTAGCGGCGTTGCCCCGGCGTTGTGCTGTTGCCATCGCCCGCCACGGGGTAGCCGAGGATCTGCTCATGCGGCGGCAGGCAGAAGGCAAACTTGTCGAAGATTGCCGCATGCGTTTCGCGCGAAATGTGCGCTTCATCGACAAGACCACGCCAGGCGATATATCCGGCGTACTCCAGGGCTGCGGATGGCAGCAGCCGTTCGCGCACGCCGGAGCGAAAGCCGTCGGCGGCAATGACCAGGTCGGCGCTGTGCGAGGAACCGTCCTCCAGCGTGACCGCCGCATGGTTGCTGCGCGAATCGACGTCCGTCACCATGGCGCCGGTCCGATACACGCCGGAAAATGCGCTGCCCAGTACGTCATACATCTTGCCCCAGGCTGTCAATGTCTGCGGCATCTCGCGGTCGGACACAGTCGAGCCGTCGTGCGAGAGCGTGACACGGGTACGGATGCGAACCCCGATGCTGTCGTCAATCGCCACGCCGGCAGCAGCGAGCGCTTCGAACAGTTCCGGATGCGTGACGATGCCCGCGCCGCGGCCGGTCAATGTCTCGGGCGTGCGCTCGAAAATCGCGACGTCCCAGCCATTGCGTTGAAGCATGTTGGCCGCAAAGAGTCCGCCGAGCGAGCCACCTACGATGATTGCCTTGGGTCGTTGTTGCAGTACGTTGTTCATGCCATGACTCCGGTTCATGCTTGCGCCGCCTTCGGCTGCTCCAGGCCTGCCACCTCGGCGGCCGGATAGTTCAATTCAATCGTCACGCCAGACGGGTCCTCGATAAACACCTGGTGCAGGCCAAGGCTTGGAACGGTGCGGTCGCGCCAGGCGATTCCCTCCGCGCGCAGAGTCACCCACATCTGCTGGACACCCGTGGCAAGGAACGCGATGTGGTCCAGCGTGCCGGTTCCGGATGCGGGCAGGGGTTTGTCGCCCAGGTAGGCGGACAGTCCCTCCGCGCCATCGGAATCGAGGCCGATGATGTGCACGGTTCCATAGTCGCGCTCGTCATCGCCCATGTAGAGCCACGCACCCGGGAAATCGAACGGAGGCCGGTATCCGCGTCGGAAACCCAGGATGCGTTCGTAGAACGCGCAAGTCCGTTCCAGGTCGGTGGTGCGGATGGAAAAATGTGCCAGCTTGGTCAGTGCCATCGCTTCCTCCTTTGTTTATCAATCGATCAGTGATCGGTTGATAAATAATAGGGCGTAACGAAGAGAAGACAAGGGGCGTGGGTCTCGGTATTAACCCTTACGCGCCGGTGGAGGAGTAAATGGGTCTGGGAAGTGATCAGACCAATACAAAGCGTGGCCACGCCATGCTGCGAGTCGGGCATGAACGAGCTTGCGGCGAGCGCGTGGCGGACCTTGACGCGATGCCTCGGCATAATCTGTCCATGCCATTGGTACGATCAAGCGAATTCAATCAAAAAGGATCACGGCAAGAATGGACAAGCTGCTTGCACTGAAGATGTTCGTGGAGACCGTGGACGCAAAGGGCTTCTCCGCTGCTGCGCGACGGCTGGACCTGGCTACGTCGTCCGTGACGCGTGCGCTCGACGGACTGGAGGCGTCGCTCGGTGCCGTGCTGCTGAACCGCTCCACGCGACAGATCACGGTGACGGAGGCAGGTGCTACGTACTATCAGCGGGCTCGCAGGATCTTGGATGCCGTGGAAGAGGCCGATGCGCTGATCGCAGATCGAGGCGAGGAGCCGGTGGGGCAATTGCGTGTGTCATTGCCGATGGCCTTCGGGCGGCGATGCATCGCGCCGTATTTAGGCGATTGGCTGGCGAAGCATCCACAGCTTGAGGTTGACGTGACGCTGACCGACGATATCATCGACCTCATGGGCGAGCGCATCGATCTGTCCGTGCGGCTTGGCAGCCCTGCGTCGTATGACAACGTCGTCGCGCGTGAGATCGGACGCTTTCGTCGCCGGGTTGTCGCCAGTCCGGCCTATCTGGAAAGCCGGGGTCGTCCCGATGATCCCGTTGACCTGGTCAACCATCGTTGCCTTCGGTTCAGCTACGGCACGCGCGACCAGGTCTGGACGTTTCGCCAGGGCGACAGCGAGACCAGGGTCCCCGTCAGCGGGCATTTTCGCTGCAACAACGCCGAAGTTTTGCGTGATATTGCGCTGGCGGGCGGCGGAATCGGCCTGCTGCCGGACTGGCTGGTCGATGACGAAATCGAATGCAAACGACTAATGCCATTGTTCGATGCATGGTCAGTCAACCCGGATCAAGCCAGTTCCGCGATCTCCGCGCTGTATCTGCCGAACCAGCGCGGTTCACGGAGAATCGCCGCATTTCTGGATTTCCTGGCAGTGCTGCCAGGGCCGACCCGGCGCCGCGACTGATCGCACGTCCCTGCTGTGGCAGCGTGACCACGGTTAGTGCACCGTCCTCGGCCGTGTGCTGATGGTGGCATGACTGGACACAGTGGCCTCATCTCGTCGGGCCGCCATCGCGGCGCTGCGCTCACGCAAGTTTTGGATAGTCTGTATAGCCGACGGTGGATCCGCCGAAGAACGTGGCAGGGTCCGGCGAATTGAGCGCCGCTGAAGTTCTGAGGCGGTAAGGCAGATCGGGATTGGCGATAAATGGGCGGCCGAACGCGATGATATCGGCGCGCCCGTCTGCAATCGCCTTGTCCGCGGTCTGGCCGTCGTAGCCGCCCGCAAGCATCACTACGCCTCGGTAGGCCTCGCGCATCTCTAGGATCATGGCATCCCAGCGTGGGTCTGCAACTTCATCCTTGACCGTGCCGACCATCGCCGGTTCCACAAGGTGCAGGTACGCGAGCGGCCAGTCGTTGAGGCGACGCGCGATATAGCCGAAGGTCGCTTCAGGAGTGGCGTCGCCCATGCCCATGAAGCGGCCCATTGGTGTGAGGCGCACGCCCACACGTCCTGCGCCGGCTTTCGCCGTCACGGCATCGACCACTTCCAGCAACAGGCGCGTCCGGTTCTCAATGCTGCCGCCATAGGCGTCGGTGCGATGGTTGCTGTCCGAGTTGATGAACTGGTCCAGAAGATAGCCATTGCCGGCGTGGATCTCCACACCATCCATGCCCGCTTCCATGGCGTTGCGCGCGGCCTGGCGGTAGTCCTGCACAATTTCCGCGATGCCTTCGGTCGTCAGTGCCTGCGGTGTCGGAATTTCTTTCCATACGCCATTGCCCTCGGCGTCGACAACAAACGTTTTCCCCGGCACAGGCAACGCGCTCGGGGCGACTGGCAACTCGCCGCCGGGCTGGAATGATGGGTGGGATACGCGACCGACATGCCAAAGCTGAAGGAATATCCGGCCGCCTTCGGCGTGCACGGCATCGGCCACGGCGCGCCAGCCGTCGATCTGTTCGGTGGTGTGGATGCCGGGCGTCCAGGCATAGCCCTGTCCCTGCTGCGAAATCTGCGTGGCTTCGGTAATGATCAGCGCTGCCGACGCGCGTTGCCGATAGTACTCAACGTTCATGGCGCCAGGCACATTTCCACGCTGCGTAGCACGCGATCGTGTCAGCGGTGCCATGGCGACCCTGTGATTCAGTTTCAAGGACCCGATTTCGATCGGTGCGAACAAGTGCGATGTCATGATAAAGACTCCTGTGGTTGCTCTTTGAAGGGGTATGATTTTCAGCGCCGCGAAGCGATCACCAGTGCCACCAGCGATACCGTGGCAAGACCGCTGCCTGTCGCAACCACGCCGGCCCAACCGAGATGCGTGTACAGCGTGCTCGCCAGTGCGGATCCAACCGCGTGAATTTCATCGCTTGGGGTATTCGGGTTGCGGTGCCCCAAGCTTAGGAGCCGAGAAGCGCAATTTGAATCACAACGCAGAGCAAGTCTGCGTTGCGCGGCGCGCAACGCCTACGGATTCAGATGGCGATTAAATCGGTTCGAAAAATTGTCCGGTGCGCGCTTTTCGTGATGGCGGCTTGTGGCCGGTCTCGGCCCTCGCTGGTCTTGACCCTGCAACCTCCCAACCCAGCATCGGGAAACTAGCTCGCGTTCTACTCACTGCGTATCACCGTGGGCCTTCGGCCAATGGTGGTTCCATCCATATTGTCTAGCTCGCGTAATTCTTCCTCGACCGTTCTGCTTCAGTTCGCTGCATTGCCAGGCTATTACCGAACCCGAACCTGTTCCGGGATCGGCTCAGCCGAACTCCTTCGCGAGGTAGGCCGCCGTCACGCTTGCGATGGAGACCGCGATGACGGCCGGACGGCCGCTTGCCACGATGCGCCCCCCTTCGTCGCCGGCGCCGGGTCCGATGTCGATAACCCAATCCGCCTGCGCCACCACGCGCATGTCGTGTTCGACCACGACCACGGTGTTGCCGGCGTCCACCAGCGCCTGCAACTGCACCAGCAGGCGATCCACATCGGCGGGATGCAGGCCGTTGGTGGGCTCGTCGAGCACGTACAGCGAGTCGCCGCGCTGCGCGCGCTGCAATTCGGTGGCCAGCTTGATGCGCTGCGCCTCGCCGCCCGACAGTTCCGTGGCCGGCTGCCCGAGCCGCAGATAACCGAGCCCGATATCGCGCAACGCCGTCAGGGCTCGCATCGCCGGCGCCTCGTCGGCGAAGACCTCGCAGGCCGCGTCGACGGTCAGGTCCAGCACCTCGGCGATGTTCCGGCCCTTCCAGGTGATTTCCAGCGTCTGCGGCCGGTAGCGCGTGCCGTTGCACGCCGAACAGGGCGCGTAGACGCTCGCCAGGAACAGCAGCTCCACGCTGACGAAGCCCTCGCCTTCGCACGTCGGGCAGCGTCCCTGCGCCACGTTGAACGAGAAACGGCCGGCCGTGTAGCGCCGCTTGCGCGCGGCGGGCGTCGCGGCGAACAACTTGCGTACATGGTCGAAGAATCCGGTATAGGTCGCCAGGTTCGAACGGGGCGTGCGGCCGATCGGCTTCTGGTCCACGCGCACCAGCCGGCGCACTGACTCCATGCCACCAGCGATGCGGCCTTCGGTCGGGGCATCGGTTACCGCGAACAGCGGGTCGCGCGGGTCCTCGGAATCGCTGTCGTCGGCGCGGCCCAGGTGCCGGTTCACGAGTTCAGGCAGCGCCTGGCTTATCAGGCTCGACTTACCCGAACCCGAAACCCCGGTCACCGCGGTGAAGCAGCCAAGCGGGATATCCGCATCCACGCGATGCAGGTTGTTGCGCGAGACATGGGCCAGCCTGAGCCACCCGGCCGGCTCTCGCGGCGCGCGCTGCTGCGTCTCCGGCGGCCCGAACAGGTAGGCCGCGGTGCGCGAGGCCGCGATCTCGGCCAGGCCGTCGGGCGGGCCGCTGTAGAGCACGCGCCCGCCGTGCTCGCCGGCCGCGGGCCCCACGTCGACGATCCAGTCCGCCTGGCGCATGGTCTGCGTGTCGTGCTCCACGACGAACAGCGAATTGCCGGCCGCGTTCAGGCGGCGCAATGCCACGAGCAGCGCCTCACCATCGGCGGGATGCAGCCCGGCCGAGGGTTCGTCGAGGACGTAGACCACACCGAACAGTTGCGACGAGATCTGCGTGGCCAGCCGCAGCCGTTGCAGCTCGCCCGAGGACAGCGTTGGCGTGCTGCGATCGAGCGACAGATAGCCGAGGCCCAGGTCGATCAGCGTGGACAACCGCTCCATCAGTTCCTCGGCGATGCGTTGCGAGGCGAGCCGCTTCTCGTCGGAGAGGTTGGGTGTGCGCCGCACGTCGGGGGCGGCCTTGTGCGCCGAGCCGCCGGCGGCCACGCGCCGCGCGGTGTCCGCACGCGCCGCCTTGCGGCTCAGCACGGCGCCGGCGGCACCGGCCGGGCCGGGCGGGCCGGGCGATTCGCCTTGCGCGATGGGCAGCATGATCTCGGCCACGCGGGCCAACGGCAGGTGCGTGAATTCGCCGATGTCGAGCCCGGCGAACGTCACGGACAGCGCCGCCTTCTTGAGCCGCTTGCCGTGGCACGCCGGACATTCGCGCCCGATCATGTATTGCGCCACGCGCTTCTTCATCAGCGCGCTCTGCGTGGTGGCGAAGGTCTGCAGCACGTAGCGCCGTGCCCCCGTGAAGGTGCCCTGGTAGCTCGGCTCCAGCTTGCGCTTGAGCGCGGCGCGCACCTCGCGCGGCGTGAAGCCAGCGTAAACCGGCACGGTGGGCTGCTCCTCGGTGAAGAGGATCCAGTCGCGATCCTCCTTCGGCAGGTCGCGCCACGGCGTATCGACGTCATAGCCAAGGGTGACGAGGATGTCGCGCAGGTTCTGCCCGTGCCAGGCCGGCGGCCACGCGGCCACGGCGCGTTCGCGGATGGTGAGCGAATCGTCGGGCACCATCGACTGCTCGGTGACATCGTAGATACGCCCGAGACCATGGCATTCCGGGCAGGCGCCCTCCACGGTGTTGGGCGAAAAGTCCTCGGCGTAAAGCATCGGCTGCCGCGCGGGATAGGTGCCAGCGCGCGAGTACAGCATGCGCACCAGGCTCGACAGCGTGGTGACGCTGCCCACCGTCGACCGCGCGTTCGGCGTGCCGCGCTGCTGCTGCAGCGCCACGGCGGGCGGCAGGCCCTCGATGCTGTCGACCTCGGGCACGCCCACCTGATCGATCAGCCGCCTTGCATAGGGTGCGACGGATTCGAAATAGCGCCGCTGCGCTTCCGCGTAGAGCGTGCCGAACGCGAGCGACGACTTGCCCGAGCCCGACACGCCGGTGAACACCACCAGCGCATTGCGCGGGATATCGACATCGACATCCTTGAGGTTGTGCTCGCGCGCGCCGCGCACCCTGACGAAGTTGTCCGAGTCCGTGGCGACGTGGTCCGCCTCCCGACCCGCGCGGGACTTGCGCCGGGGTGGCCGGATATCGGCGCTCATGCGCGCCTTCGCTTGCACAAATTGCCGGCCGCGACCATGTACATCCGGCTACTTGCTGCGGCGCCTGGCCGCGCGCTTGCGGGCGGGCTTGGGCGGCGTCAGCGCCGCAATCCACGCGTCCGTTGCGGCCTTGGTCATCGCCGCGGCGGCCGTGGCTGTCTGGCGCCTGCCCTCTGCCACCGCGCGCCCACGAGCCGCGCCGGCCGCCGCATTCGCGCCGCTGAGCCACATGCTCAGCATCGGGTTCTTTTTGAGCCAGGGGTTCTTCATCGCATGCTCCTTGGGACACAGCCGACGTGCCGATGCTGCAAGGCCGCAGGAAGCATGCCAGTGGCCTACCGAGGTGACGTGCGTAGTCGCCTGCGCATGGCGCCTTTGCGGTACACCGAACGTCCGAACGTCTTAACAAAGGAGCGACCGAACGGCGCCTCCTGGCCGCCAAGCGCCGGTCGTCATTCCAAGCCCCCGGCGCATGCGCATTTCGGATGGCTGAACGTCGCATGCCGGTTCGCAGCCCGCCCGACGCGTTCGTAGACTCCATGCATTCCAACAAGCGGAGTGCACATGTCCATCCTGTCCATTTCAACGCGCAAGGCCTGCTGCGGCGTGCTGGCGGCCGCGGCGGCAGCAGGTTGCGTCGGCGCGCATGCGCAGACCTGGCCATCAAAGCCGATCACCGTGGTCGTTCCATTTCCGGCTGGCGGCGGTACCGACCTGGTGGTTCGCTCCATCCAGCCGCTGTTGCAGCGTGAGCTCGGTCACCCCGTCGTGATCGACAATCGCAGCGGCGCAGGCGGCACGCTTGGGTCTGCCTATGTGGCGCGGGCTGCGGCCGATGGCTATACGGCCGGGGTGGTCACGACCAGCACGCACGCGGTAAGCGTCGCCCTGTATCCAAAGCTGGCGTACAACCCGGCAAAGGACTTCGTCTATGCCGGATTCATTGGCACGTCGCCTTATGTGCTGGCCGTCAACAACACCTTGCAGGTGGCGGATGCCAAGGCGCTTGTCAGAAAACTGAAGGCCGACAAGGCGCAGCACAGCTTCGCTTCGGTCGGTGTTGGCACCGTGTCGCACCTGATGGGCGAGCAGTTTCAGAAGCTCGTCGCGGTGCCGATGGTTCACGTCCCGTATCGCGGTGCGGCGCCGGCATACACTGATCTGATTGGTGGACAGGTGCAAATCATGTTCGACAATCCGGTAGGACTGGCGCCATACATCAAGGCACACAAGATTGCCGCCATTGCCGTGACCGCTCCGACACCGCTGCTGCCCGATGTACCGACGTTCGCCAGTCAGGGCGTGCCAGGCTTCCAGCAGCAACTGTGGTATGGCATTGCCTTTCCCAAGGGAACGCCCGCTGCGATTGTCGATCGCTTCAATGCAGCACTGAACAAGGTGCTCTCTGACCATGCCGTCGCGGCCGATCTATCGAGCAAAGGTGTGACGGCGCGCCCCGGTACACCCGCGGCACTGCAGGCCGCAATTCAAGCAGACATCCCGTACTGGGGCAAGATTGCCGGATCCGTGGGAGCTACAGGTGAGTAACGTCAGTCTGATCCGGGTTTTTGTACGCGATGGGCGAGGCGGCAATCCGGTGCCGCTGGTCGCCGATGCCGGTGGCATGAGCGCGGCAGAGATGCGCAGCGTTGCTGCCGCATATGGGCACGAGTCCGCTTTTGTATTGCCGAGCGATATCGGTTGCGACTGGCGTTTCCGATTCTTCGTTCCGCAGCACGAGATGGAGATGTGCGGCCATGCCACCGTGGGCACGCTGTGGGCGTTGCGCCAATGGGGTCGCTGGACGACCCCGGCGGCGCGCATCGAGACGCAGAGTGGCATCGTGCTGGCGTACTGGGACGATGCGCGGCAATCCGTTTGGGTCTCGCAGCCGGCGGTGCGTACCCAGGCGCTGGACGCCGGGGCATCGCGCCGAGTGGCGGCGCAACTTGGTCTTCCGGCCGGTACGTATGCGGCCACCAATGCCGCGACGAGTCGCGTCAAGACGCTCATCGCCTTGCCTTCCGTGACGGTGCTCGACAGCTTGCAACCGGACTTCTCGACGATGGAGTCGCTCTGCGCATCGATCGGCTCGACCGGGCTCTATCCCTATGCCTTTGGCGTATCGAAAGCGGATGGCCGACCCGTGATCCATGCGCGGCAATTTCCAAAGTCGTCCGGCTATCCCGAGGATGCCGCCACCGGCATAGCGGCGGCTGCCTTATGGGGCTTTCTGAACCAGACGGGGGAACTGGCTGGTCCTGATGGAACGGTGTCTTCCATCGCGGTCTGGCAAGGCGATGCCATGGGCAGCCCTTCGGAAATTCTCGTGGCGCCGCGCCACACGGATTCGGGCGAGCCTGACGGGTGCTGGCTCAGCGGCAGTGTGACTTGGAGCAATGCATGACGGGCAGCTCCCCCGAGGCGCGGCTTGCCGCAGCCGGATTCACGTTGCCAGACGTGCCAAGTCCACGTGGCAGCTATGCGCCGTATTGCGCGATCCAGGTCGGCACATCGCAATGGGTGTCGATTGCCGGCCAGGTATGCCGGCGTAACGGCGTGGCCATGGCCGGCCAATGCCGGAGCGACGATGATCTGGACCTGGCCCGCCATGCCGCCGAAGTATCGGTGCTGAATGCATTGGCCATACTGCGGCTGGCTTGCGATGGCGAGTTGTCGCGCGTGGTCCAGATCGTTCGCTTGCGTGGCTTCATCCGCGCGGCACCGGAGTTCACACGACATGCGGCAGTGCTCGATGCGGCCTCGGCGGTTATGCGCGCAGCATTCCCCGGTCAGCCGCTGCCGGCACGCAGCGCGCTTGGCGTGGCGAGCTTGCCGGACCGGGCCTGGACGGAGATTGAGGTCGACGCCATTGTGATGAGGGCCTGAAGGCGCCGGCCCCCAGGCTACGACGGCGCCGGCACCTCGCGCAGCAGCCGGTGCAGATGCCCGCTGGAGGCAAAGCCGAGGTCCATGCTGACGCAGGCCGCGGACCGGCCTCCTGCAATCAGCTTGCGTGCATGCTCGGCCAGAATACGACGCCGTATCGTCACGGGCGTCGCGCCGAACTCGATCTGACAGGCGCGCTGCAAATGTCGGATCGAAATACCCAGTTCGCCGGCCACAGTATCGATCGATGGCAGGGGCATGTCGCGTTCAAGCGCCGCATGGAAGCGCTGGACCATGCGCAGTGCGACGGACGCCGGCTCTTCGGGCATCGCCAGCGGCCGGCTCGTCGCGATCTGCGCCACGATGGCGCGCACGAGCCAGGACGCGCTGTTGCATGAGATCGTAGGCGCGAGCAGTGCCTCCAGCATCGCGATCGTCGCGGCGTCCAGGTGCATGGCGCCGAACCGCAGGCACGCCGGCAGGCGATCGGGCGGCAGATAGAGTTCCCCGTGCTGCTGAAGGCCGTGCTCGGATGCCGTCAGGTGCGACGTTGACGCATGCAGCAATACAGCAGTGCCGCGTACCAGCGAAGCGGTATGCAGTGCGTCTGGCTCGCCGGACGAATTGCTCCAAACCGTCCTGAGCCTGCCCATGCGCGGCCACAACAGCATGCCGCAGTCGTGGACATGCCATGCCCGGCGAAAAGCAGGCTGTCGGCTGTCATGCAGGGCGAATCCATGCTCGGCGGTCAGGTGAAGCTTGGGAGACAGGTGTGGATCCTTGGTCATCGCGGGCGTTCCGGCAGTCACAGGCGGAATGCCGCCGATGATACGCCGTTCCGTGGAGCGGAGTGGTGTCAGCGGAGCGCTAAATCGGCGGAGCCGCTCACGTGGGGGCTAATTCCGGTTTCATGCACCCGCCGATCCGGGCAATCGATACGAATTCGTTTCTAACCTGATAGACTGTATGGATGTACAGTGGTCCGGGGGTCTCCCGGCATTTCCTTAACGTCCTGATCCGAAAGAGAAACCGTGTCGAGCAAGCAGCTAATCCGCATTCGCGGCGCCCGCCAGCACAACCTCAAGGATGTCGATCTCGACCTGCGTCCCGGCGAAATGACCGTGGTGACGGGGCCGTCGGGCTCCGGCAAGTCCAGCCTGGTGTTCGACACGCTTTACGCCGAAGGCCAGCGCCGCTACGTCGAGACCTTCAGCGCCTACGCGCGCCAGTTCCTGGACCGGATGGACCGGCCCCAGGTCGAGCGCGTCGATGGCGTGCCGCCGGCCATTGCCATCGACCAGACCAATCCGGTGCGCAGTTCGCGTTCGACGGTCGGCACCATGACCGAGCTGAACGACCACTTGAAGCTGCTGTACGCGCGCGCGGCGGAGCTGTTCGACAAGCAGACCGCGCAGCCGGTGCGGCATGACTCGCCCGAAACCATCTATGCCGAGCTGGTCGCGCGCACGGCCGCCGGCCAGCCGCACCACGACGCACGGCTGGTGGTGACCTTCCCGGTAGAGCTGCCGGAATCGGCCACCGACGAGGAAGTCCAGCAGTGGCTGTCGGTCAGCGGCTATACGCGCGTGCAGGCCCAGCGCGTGGTGCAGTCGCCCACCGGCGCGCGCAAGCTGCTCGACGTGGTTGCGGACCGCTTCCGCATCGGCAATGCCGAGAAAGTGCGCGTGGTCGAGGCCATCGAGGCCTCGCTCAGGCGGGGCGGCGGGCGCGTCAACATCTACGTGCTGACCGATGGCGACGACGGCCCGGTGTGGCGCTATTCCACCGGCCTGCACAGCCCGGACAGCGACCTGCGCTATGCCGACCCGCAGCCCGCGCTGTTCTCCTTCAACTCGGCCTACGGTGCCTGCGAAACCTGCCGCGGCTTCGGCCGCGTGATCGGCGTCGACCTCGGCCTGGTGATCCCCGATGCGCGCAAGACGCTGCGCGGCGGCGCGATCAAGCCGATGCAGACGCCGGCCTGGAAGGAATGCCAGGACGACCTGATGCGCTATGCCGGCAAGGCCGGCATACCGCGCGACACGCCCTGGGCTGAACTGACCGAGGCCGAGCGCGATTGGGTCGTCCATGGCTCGCCGGACTGGAACGGGCAGTGGAACAAGCAGTGGTACGGCGTGATGCGGTTCTTCAACTACCTCGAGTCGAAGGCCTACAAGATGCACATCCGCGTGCTGCTGTCCAAGTACCGCAGCTACACGCCGTGCGAAACCTGCGGCGGCGCGCGCCTGAAGACCGAGTCGCTGCTGTGGCGCCTGGGCTCGAAGGACAATGCCGACGCCGTGCTGGCGCCGCAGCGCCGCTTCCTGCCGCGCGGCGTGGACTGGGACCGCACCCGGCTCGAGGCGCTGCCGGGCCTGACGGTGCATGACCTGATGCTGCTGCCGATCGAGCGGATCCGCCGCTTCTTCGACGCGCTGTCGCTGCCCAGCGCGATGCTGGACGATGCGCTTAAGCTGCTGCTGGCCGAGGTGCGCACGCGCCTGAAGTACCTGTGCGACGTGGGCCTGGGCTACCTGACGCTGGACCGCCAGAGCCGCACGCTGTCCGGCGGCGAGGTGCAGCGGATCAACCTGACCACGGCGCTGGGCACCTCGCTGGTCAACACGCTGTTCGTGCTGGACGAGCCCAGCATCGGCCTGCACCCGCGCGACCTGAACCGCATCGTCGAGGCCATGCACCGGCTGCGCGACGCGGGCAATACGCTGGTGGTGGTCGAGCATGATCCGTCGGTGATGCTGGCCGCCGACCGCCTGATCGACATGGGCCCGGGCCCTGGCGAGCGCGGCGGCAACATCATCTTCGACGGCACGCCGGCGGCGATCCGCCAGGCCGGCACGCTCACCGGCGACTACCTGGGCGGGCGCCGCCGCGTGGCCGACGCCTCGCACTGGCAGCGCCGCCCGGTCGATGGCAAGCAGCCGCGCATCGTGCTGGAGGGCGCGACCGAGCACAACCTGCAAGACGTCACGGTGGAGATCCCGCTGCAGCGGCTGGTATGCGTGACCGGTGTGTCCGGCTCGGGCAAGTCCACGCTGCTGCAGGATGTGCTGTATCCCGCCATGGCGCGGCACTTCGGCAAGGCCACCGAGTCGCCGGGCGCGTTCCGCCAGCTGACCGGCGCGGAACTGGTCGACGACGTGGTTTTCGTCGACCAGTCGCCGATCGGCAAGACCGCGCGTTCCAATCCGGCCAGCTATGTCGGGGCCTTCGACGAGATCCGCAAGCTCTTCGCCAGGGCGCCGCTGGCTTTGCAGCGCAGCTATACCGCGGGTACCTTCAGCTTCAACTCCGGCGACGGGCGCTGCCCGACCTGCGGCGGCTCCGGCTTCGAGCACGTCGAGATGCAGTTCCTCAGCGACGTTTACCTGCGCTGCCCCGACTGCGACGGCACCCGCTATCGCCCCGAAGTGCTCGAGGTAAAGATCGAGCGCGCCGCGTCCGGCCAGCCGCCACGCCTGCTCAGCATTGCCGACGTGCTGGAACTTACCGTCAGCGAGGCCGCGGCCTGCTTTGCCGGCGATGCGGCGGTGCTGCGCGTGCTGCAGCCCATCGTCGATGTCGGCTTGGAGTACATGAAGCTGGGGCAGCCGGTGCCGACGCTGTCGGGCGGCGAGGCGCAGCGCCTCAAGCTGGCGGGCTTCCTCGCCGAAGCCGCGCAGGCGACGCCGTCTCGCACCCGTGCCAGCACCATGCCGCGCCGGCTGTTCATGTTCGACGAGCCCACCACGGGCCTGCATTTCGACGATATCGCCAAGCTGATGCGGGCCTTCGGCAAGCTGCTCGACGGTGGCCATTCGCTCATCGTGATCGAGCACAACCTGGACGTGATCCGCGCCGCCGACTGGCTGATCGACCTGGGCCCCGAAGGCGGCGACGCGGGCGGGCGCGTGGTCTGCACCGGCACGCCCGAGGACGTGAAGCGCTGCGCCGGGTCGCATACCGGCCAGGCGCTGATCCACTATGATGCGGCGCTCGGGGAAGCCGGCACGCTGGCCGCCGAACGCGCCGAGGCGGAGGGCGTGCCGCTCCAGGCCGCGCTGCAGGCGCGGCGCGCGCGCCGCGAGGTCGAAGGCGAGGACGTGGTGCGCATCGTCAATGCGCACGAGCACAACCTGAAGGCGCTGAACGTCGACATCCCGCACGGCAAGTTCAATGTGGTCACCGGCGTGTCGGGCTCCGGCAAGTCGACGCTGGCGTTCGACATCCTGTTCCACGAGGGCCAGCGCCGCTACCTGGAATCGCTCAATGCCTATGCGCGTTCGATCGTGCAGCCCGCGGGCCGGCCCGAAGTGGATGCCGTCTACGGCATCCCGCCGACGGTGGCGATCGAGCAGCGCCTGTCGCGCGGCGGCCGCAAGAGCACCGTGGCGACCACCTCCGAGGTCTGGCATTTCCTGCGCCTGCTGTACGTCAAGCTGGGCATCCAGCACTGCGTGCATGACGGCGCGCCGGTGACCTCGCAGAGTCCCGAGTCGATCGCCGCGCAGCTGCTGCGCGACCATCGCGGCCAGCACGTGGGGCTGCTGGCGCCGCTGGTGGTGAACCGCAAGGGGGTCTACACGGACCTGGCCAAGTGGGCCAAGGCGCGCGGCAATACGCACCTGCGCGTCGACGGTGAATTCCTGCCGGTGGACCCATGGCCAAGGCTGGACCGCTTCCGCGAGCACACCATCGAGCTGCCGGTAGGCGACCTGGTGGTGTCGGCCGAGAACGAGGCCGAACTGCGCGCGCTGCTGGCGCAGACGCTGGAAGCCGGCAAGGGCGTGATGCACCTGCTGGCGCCGCTGGACGGTCTCGACCATGCCATGCACAACGGCGGCACCGCGCACGTGGGCGAGGTCAAGGTGTTCTCGACCAAGCGTGCCTGCCCGCAATGCGGCACCAGCTATCCGGAACTGGACCCGCGCATGTTCTCGTACAACAGCAAGCACGGCTGGTGCGGCACCTGCGTCGGCACCGGGCTGGCGCTGACGCGCGAGCAGCGCGCGGCCTTCGACGACACCGTGCTGGCCGACGATAACCGCGGCCGCGAGCAGAGCCTGCCGTCGGAAGAGCAGGAACCCGAAGGCGTGGTCGACACGCCGTGCCCGGACTGCCACGGCACCCGCCTGAACCCGGTGGCGCGCGCGGTGACCTTCGATGAAAACGCGATCGTCGACGTGGCGCAGTGGACCGTGTCCGAGACCCGCCGCTGGGTGGACGGATTGCGCCTGTCCGGACGCGATGCCGAGATCGCGCGCGACGTGGTCAGCGAGATCGGCAGCCGGCTGCAGTTCCTGGAAGAAGTGGGGCTGGGCTACCTGAGCCTGGACCGTGCCGCGCCCAGCCTGTCCGGCGGCGAGGCGCAGCGCATCCGCCTGGCGGCGCAGCTCGGCAGCAATCTGCAGGGCGTGTGCTACGTGCTGGACGAGCCTACCATCGGCCTGCATCCGCGCGACAACCAGATCCTGCTGGACGCGCTGCGCAAGCTGGGCGACAAGGGCAACACGCTGGTGGTGGTGGAGCATGACGAAGACACCATCCGCCGCGCCGACCACATCATCGACATCGGCCCGGGCGCGGGCAAGCGCGGCGGCACGCTGGTGGCGCAGGGCGGCGTGGCCGAACTGGCCGCGGCGACGGCGTCCACCACCGGCCAGTTCCTGGCCAACCCGATCGTCCATCCGCTGCAGCCGCGGCGCAAGGTCAGGCCCGGCGCCGCGGGCAAGCCGGCGGATCCGCCGCAATGGCTGACGGTGCACGGCGCGTCGCTGCACAACCTGCGCCACGTGACCGCGCGCCTGCCGCTGTCGCGGCTGGTGGCCATTACCGGGGTGTCGGGCTCGGGCAAGTCGACGCTGGCGCGCGATGTGCTGATGACCAACCTGCTCGATGCGGTGGGCCGCTCGGTGCTGTCGTCGCCGGCCACCCGGCGCGCGCGCAACGCGGCGAAGGAAGGCAACGGCGCGGCCAGGGGCAGTGCCAGGAAGCCGCTCAACGTCCAGCACAACTGGCACGGCTGCGAAGCGATTACCGGCTGGGAAACCATCGACCGCGTGCTGGAGGTGGACCAGACTCCGATCGGCAAGACCCCGCGCTCCTGCCCGGCGACCTATATCGGCGTGTGGGACACCATCCGCCGGCTGTTCGCCGATACGCTGGAAGCGCGCGCACGCGGCTACACCGCCTCGCGCTTCTCGTTCAACACCGGCGACGGGCGCTGCCCGGCGTGCGAAGGGCAGGGCGTGCGCACCATCGGCATGAGCTTCCTGCCTGACGTGAAGGTGCCGTGCGATGTCTGCCACGGGCAGCGCTTCAACCCCGAGACCCTGGCCGTGACCTGGCGCGGCAAGAATATCGGCGAAGTGCTGACCATGGAGATCGACGAGGCGGTGGAGTTCTTCTCGGCCATGTCGAACATTGCCCATCCACTGCAGCTGATGAAGGATGTGGGCCTGGGCTACCTGACGCTGGGCCAGCCGTCGCCGACGCTGTCCGGCGGCGAGGCGCAGCGCATCAAGCTGGTGACCGAGCTGAGCAAGGTGCGGGACGACATCACGCGGCGCGGCCAGAAGGCGCCGCACACGCTGTACGTGCTCGACGAACCGACCGTGGGCCTGCACATGGCCGACGTGGCGCGGCTGATCCGCGTGCTGCACCGGCTCACCGACGGCGGCCACAGCGTGGTGGTGATCGAGCATGACCTCGACGTGATTGCCGAGGCCGACTGGATCATCGACCTCGGCCCGGAAGGGGGCGCGGGCGGCGGCACCATCGTCGGCGCGGCCGATCCCGAAGCGCTGTCGCGCAACCGCGCCAGCCATACGGGCGCGGCGCTGGTGCCGGTGCTGGCGCGGGGCAACGCCGAGGCCGGCAAGGTGAGTATCGCCTGAGGCCGGTCAGGACAGGAGCACGGCGAAGCGAAAGGGGTACGGGCACGCCTTTCGCTTGCCCATGGTTACTGGCGCGCACATCGCGCCCCAACGGAGGTAACCATGAAGCATATCCGCACCAGCCGACTGCTCGCTGCCATTGCCGTGGCGGCGGCCGCCATCCCCGCCATGGCACAGACGCCGGGTACCCCGCGCGGCTCCTACGACCCGTATTCGCAGGGCGCGCGCAGCACCGACAAGTTCGACCCTTACACGCAGGGCACCAATGCGCCGACGCGTACTGACCTGGCCCCGACGGCACCTGCGGCTGCCGCGCCGGAGGCGCAGCCCTCGACCATGCCGGCGCAGCCTGGCATGCCCGGCACCACCATGCAACGCACGCCGGACCCGTATATGGAAGGGGCCCGCTGGGAAAGCCCTGACCTGGGCCGCCGCATCGGCAGGCCAAACCAGTTCCTCGACGGGGCCTGAGAATCGCGCCTTGCAACCGCTCACCGAGACCGGCCATGCGAATGCAACCGGACTTACCGTCTCTTGTAAATCCTGCCCACGCGCGTGAGCCCGGCGATACCCCGGCGGGGGCCGGGGCCCCGGCGGCATTGCATTGTCCGCCGACGCGCGCGGCCGGCCTGGCCCAGATGACGGTGGTCAGCTACAACATCCACCGCGCCGTCGGCACCGATCGCCGCTATCGCCCCGATCGGATCGCAGCCGTGCTGGCGGAACTCGACGCCGATATCGTTGCGCTGCAGGAAGTGGAATCGGGCAGCAGCAACGACCATACGCTGGAATACCTGGCCGGACATACCGGCATGCATGTGGTGTCGGGCTTTACGCGGGTACGCGGCAGCGCCGACTACGGCAATGCGCTGCTGACGCGCTTCGCCCCCGAGGCAGTGAACCAGATCGACCTGACCGTCAAGGGCTGCGAGCCGCGCGGTGCCATCGACGCGACCGTTGCCTGCACCGCCTCCGGCTGCGCCAATCCGCTGCGCGTGGTCGCCACGCATCTGGGCCTGCGCCCCGGCGAGCGCCGCCACCAGGTGCAGCAGTTGCTCAACTACGTCGCCGCCGCGCCGCCATTGCCGACCATCCTGCTTGGCGACGTCAACGAGTGGTTCTTGTGGGGCCGGCCGCTGCGCTGGCTGCACGCCTATTTCGAACACACTCCGCACACGGCGACCTTTCCCTCGCGGCTGCCCGTGTTTGCGCTGGACCGCATCTGGGTGTCGCCGCGCGCGCACCTGGTGTCGGTGGCAAGCCACCGTTCGCCGCTGGCGCGCGTAGCCTCGGACCACCTGCCGCTGGTGGCCTGTTTCGAGGTGCCCGAAGGCGGGTGGAATCAGCGGCGTACCACTGCGCACGCAAAGGAGGATTTCAATGAAACACCGTGACGATGAATACCTGCGCAGGCGCCCCGATCACCAGTACGGCAGCAACGACCAGGGTTATAGCGGCATTCCCGCGCAGGCGCGCAACCGCAGGCAGCGCAACCTGACCGCGGGCCGCTATGGCAATACCGCCGAGCGCCTGCCGCGCGATGACACCCGTCCGTTCGAAGGCGCGGAGGAGGGCTGGTACGGCAGGGAGGACGAATCCTGGCGCCGGGGGCCCGCAAGCGAACCCTGGGACGAGGCCCGCTATGAAGACGAATGGTCGCGGCGCCGCGTTCCGTATGGCGAAGAGCGCTGGGAGGGCCGGCGCGACTGGTATGGCGGGCCTGCGGGCGCGCCATACGGTAGCGCGGGCGGCTACGGCGCGCACGACTGGGACGCGCCGGCGTACCGGGACTACCGCCGCGGCGGCCCGAAGAACTACCGCCGCGGCGACGACCGCGTCCACGATGAAGTCTGCGACCGGCTCGCGCATGCGCATGAGCTCGATGTCAGCGAAGTCACGGTGCGGGTGCAGGACGGCCTGGTGACGCTGGAGGGCCACGTGGGCGATCGCCGCAGCAAGTACGACATCGAGGCGATTGCCGAACGCGTGTTTGGCGTGCAGGACGTGATCAACCACATCCGCGTGCGCCCCTACGGCATCCTGGCGTCCGAATGAACAGGGCGGCTCCGTAGCCTCAGGAGCCGCCGGCTGGTGGCTTTGCGACGCCGCGCTCTGGCGCCGGGTTAATCCCCCCGGGGCGGGCGCGGCGGATTCTCTTCGCGCTCGTCGGTGCGGTCGGCCTTGTCGACCGGCACGTCCGCCGGCAGCGCTTCCGCGGCACGCACCACTTCATCGGCAATCTCTTCTTCCGGGGTTTCCTCTTCCTCGGGGCTGTGCGCGTTTTCGTCGCGCTGCTCGAGCTCGTTCTCGATGTCGTTGGTTTCCTGATCGAGATCCGGGTCCAGCGTGCTGGGGATGTTGCCGGCCTCGGCGCGCGCCGCACGGGTGGCCGTGTTGTGGCGCGAACGGCCGCGGCCGGAAGCGGCTGGCGCGCCTTCGCGCCGGCCGGCTGGCGGGCTGCCCACACGATCGGTGCGGATGCCGGCATGCCGGATGGGGCCGGTACGTACGGTCTTGCTCATCATGCCTCCTGTTTGCCTCCTGTTCGGGTGGCTATATGGCGAATCGCTGCGGTTCAGTAATTCTCGACCGGCGGCTCGCTTTCCTCGGGCTTGCCGCCCGGGCGCTTGACCGAGGGCGGCTCGCCGTTTTCGTCGGGAATGTCGTGCTCGCGCTCGACATCATGGCGCCGGTCGCGTCCGGGCTTGCCGCGCTCGTGCTCGGTGTCCGGGCCGCCCTTGTGCGGGTCGCGGGGCTCGCTGCGGCGGCGGGTGGTGTCGTGGTCGGGCTGGCGATGGGTGCTCATCACGTCTCCATCAAGGTTGGCATGGCGCTGCCGGGCAGGCGACAGGTGGTCCTTCAATCGGTGCCGGCGCGCAGTTCATCCGAAACCGCGCTGACGCCGCGCACGGAACGCGCCAGTTCCATGGCCATCGTACGCTGTTTGTCGTCGCGCACGGTGCCTTCGAGCTTGACCACGCCGTCGGTGGTCGAAACCCGGATCTTGCCGGGGTCGAGCGTGCGCGCATTGGCCAGGCGCGCCTGCACTTCGGCAGTGATGGCGCGATCGCTGACGGCAGCGGTGTCGCGTGGCGCCGCGGTACGGCCGGTGGAAGACGGCGCCGCCGGCGCATCGGTCGGTGCCGCCATGCCCGGCGCGGAGGCCGTCATGGCCAGCACGGCCAGCGGCAACGCCAGCGCGGCGATGAAGCGGTAGCGTGCGCTCATAAGGCCCTCCTGTACATGCTGGCGGGCCTGCGGTCAGCCCGCACCTGCAATTTGCCTGCAAGCTCCGTTCCCGCATGGCCACGGGCGCAGCCAGTGCACCAGCCGGCCCACGCTGCGCGGCGGCGCGGGCTGTGCGCCATGCGGCGGCGCCGCCGGCGCGGGGCGGTGCCGCATGCGCCGTAGTTTTTACAGTGGCTGCAGAAACTGCATGGCGCGCGTGGCTGGCGCGCCGCAGTGACTGATGGCGTTGCGCGCGGGCTGCGGCGCGGGGCCTGGCGTGGCGCTTGCGTTCCGTTCTGTGCTGGCGTGCGGTCCTGTCTATAGTGAAGGAAATGCTGGCAAGAACTGGCGTGCGGCAGGTGCCGGCGAGCACCCGCAACGCCGGCCTTCCCGCCGCGGCGCAGCTTGCGGCCGGGTGCTGCCGGGCCCGACAGCGCGGGGGAATGTATAGCCGTTGCGAGGAAGCTATGAACCTAGCCAGCATTCTGTCCACCGTGGTCCTGGCCTCGTCGGTATCGGTGTCGTCGGCACCGGTCGAGCGCCAGCTGCTCGCCATCACGCCTTCGGACTTCGCCCAGCGTTTCAATACCGTCGCGCAGGACACCGGTTCCGGCCTCGCGCTGCCCAGCTTCAAGGTCAAGCCCGGATGGCACCGCGCCGCGCCCAGTTCGGGGGTGTCGGTACTGGTGCGCGCCAGCCGCGCCGGCTACGCCATCGATGAAGTGGTGGTGGTGTGCCGCGAGGTCGAACGCTGCTTCCTGACCATCTGCACCGCCGCGCTTGCCATCGACGACAGCGTCAACCCGATGCTGCTGCAGCGCTTTATCGTGGCGCGCATTGCCACCGAACTCGGCGAGGTCGGCCTGGTGATGTCGGGGCTCGCGTACATCGTGGTAACGCCCAAGGAAGACGACTACGTGGCCGTGGTGATCCGGCCCTACCTGCCGCAGGAACGCAGCGCCTCGCCGACCCAGGCCTCGCGCGGGCCGTTCGCGCCGGTCGTGTTGCAGTCGACGGCGCCGCCGCACTCCTGAGCCCGACGCCTCAGGGCTCGCGCAGCAGCAGCGCGACCGGCAGGCCGCCCAGCACTTCGCGCAGCCGCAGGCGGCCCATGGGCGCGTCGATGACATGGCCGGTCAGGGCATCGGTCCAGCGGCTCGGTTGCGGCGCACCGACGTTGAGCGTGGTATCTCCCCAGGCCGCTTGCGGAATGCGCGGCAGGGCGGGATCGACGCGCGCGGCGGCAAGCCGGGTCACCACGGTGATGGCCTGGCGCCCGTCGGCGCTGCGCGCGAACGCCAGCACCTGCGGCACCAGCGCACCCTGCGCGGCCAGCATGCTGTATTGGCCGTCGGCGAACAGCGCCGCATGGGCGCGGCGCACCGTCAGCACCTGGCGCACCAGCTGCTGTTTGATGCGGCCGTCGCGCCAGTGCGCCAGCCAGTGGGCCCAGCCCGCGCTGCAGCTCAGCCGTGCCTGCAGCCGCGCGTAGTCGGGCGGGCGTCGGTTGTCGGGATCGACCAGGCTCAGGTCCCAGCCTTCGCAGCCCTGGTAGCGGTCGGGGATGCCGGGCGCGGTCAGCTGCACCAGCACCTGCGCCAGGCTGTTGACTGCCCCGGCTGCGGCAATGCGCTGCGCGAACAGGCCGATCTGCGCCAGCACACTGCCGGTTGCGCCTGCTGTCCCGTGTGCGCAGAGGCCGTGCAGGAAGGCCTCGCAGGCGGCTTCGTAGTCGGTGTCGGGGCAGGTCCAGTTGCCATGGCGCTTGGCTTCGCGGATGGCCTTGCGCTGCCACGCGCCCACGCGCTCCAGCAAGGGCTGCGCGGCCACGCCATCGTCGGCAAGGCTCAGATCCTCCATCGGCCAGGCGCCGACCAGGGTCTGGTACAGCATCAGCCGGTCGCCGGGGTCGGGCGCTTGCGGCAAGGTCGCCAGCAGCGATGCCGAGGCAGCCTCCCACGCGGCCACGGCATCGGCCCACGCGCCCGGCACTTCGCTCAGCACCGCCAGACGCATGCGCGCGTCTTCGCCACGCTTGTGGTCGTGGGTTGCCGTGGCGAGCATGGCATAGGGACAGGCCAGCCGCCGCGCCGCCATGCGGGCGTGGAACTGCGCCGGCGGCATCGCCAGCCGGGCCGGATCGCTGCCGACTTCGTTGCGCGACAGCAGCCGGCCGTAGCGGTAGAACGCGGTGTCCTCGCCGGCCTTGGCCGCCAGCGCGGGCATCAGTTGCTGCAACCGGCGGCGCAGCGCGCCGGTCTCGCTGTCGGCCGGCGCGGCGGTGCGCAGGCAGCCGCCGATAAAGGCCAGCGCCACCGCTTCGTCGGGCGCCAGCTCGGCGCGCGCGGCCCGCATGGCTTGTTCGAGCATGGCGTCATCGGCATGCGCCGCGGCCGCATCGCGTTCGGCCGGACACGCGTCGAAGTAGCTGCGATACACCGGCACTGCGGCCATCAGCGCGGCCAGCGCGCGCCGCAGCGCCGCCCGGGTCAGGTCGCGCGTGCCGGGCTCCTGCTCGGCGCAGTCGCGCAGGCAGGCGGCGGCGCCTTCGAATTCCGTTACCAGGTGCCGCTCCAGCACCTGGCGCCGCGCGGCCTCGACCTGCGCGGGAAAGTCGCGCGCATCGCCGCTGACCGCGGCCCACAGCGCGTCCAGCGGCGCCTCGCCGTCGCCGTCATGCAGCACCGCGGCGACCTCGTCCATGAAGTCATAGCCGGTGGTGCCATGCACCTGCCAGTCCGGCGCCAGGCGCTCGCGCGGGCCAAGGATCTTCTCGACCACCAGCCACGGACGCTCCAGTCGCAGTGTGGGCGGGCGCGCGGCGGCATGGCGGTCCAGTTCGGCGCGCAGCCGGCGGCAGTAGCCGGCGGGATCGGCCAGGCCGTCGACGTGGTCCACGCGCACACCGTCGATCCAGCCTTCGCGCAGCAGTCGCAGGACCAGCGCATGGACCGCGTCGAACACCCGCTCGTCCTCCTCGCGCACGCCCACCAGGTCGCTGATCTCGAAGAAGCGGCGCCAGTTCTGCGCGGCGGCCGCGGTGCGCCACCAGGCCAGCCGGTAGTGCTGGCGTTCCAGCAAGGCATGGAGCCGGCCGCGGCCCTCGGCACGCGTGGCGTCGTACCAGGCCGCGCCGTCGCGCTCGGCTTCGGTGTCGACGCTGCCCGGTGCCAGCGGCAGCGTGTGGTCGAAATAGCGAAGATGGGCGGGGGCATCGTCGCTGGCCGGGACCCAGTGCAGTTCGCCGGCCACCACGGTGTCCCAGTACGACTGCCCCAGCATCGGCAGCAGCACCTTGCCGTGCAGCGCCGGGTCGCGCGGGGTCCAGTCGATGTCGAAGGTGGCCGCGTAAGGGCTGCCGCGGCCATGCGCCAGCACGTCGCGCCACCAGCCGTTGTGGGTGGGGTCGGCCGCCATATGGTTGGGCACGATGTCGACGACCAGGCCGAGGCCCGCGTCGCGGGCGCGTGCGGCCAGCGCTTTCAGGCCGGGCTCGCCGCCCAGCTCGTCGCGCACGGTGGTGAAATCGGTGACGTCATAGCCATGGGTGGAGCCGGGCCGCGCACCGCATATGGGCGACAGGTAGAGGTGGCTGACGCCCAGCGCGGCGTAGTAGCCGACCACGGCGGCGGCATCGGCAAAGGTGAAGCCCGGGTGCAGCTGCAGCCGGGCGGTTGCGCGTGGCAGCGCTTGCGGCGCGCCGTCAGGCATCATCGCGCGCGGACCGCGGCGGGCTCGCACACGGTAGCCACGCACGAGCGCTGCGGCAGCAGCCCGGCCGACAGGGCCGCGGCCGCGCCGGCGCTGCTTTCATGCAGCGCGGTGCTGCGGTCGTGGCACGGCCGCGTGCAGGGCACGGCTTCGTCGCCCAGGTTGAGCCACAGGCTCAGCTCCACGCCGTCCATCAGCCGCCAGCGCGCGCACAGCGCCGCCGGTCCCAGCACGTCGACGCCGGCACTTTGGCAGCCGGCCAGCCGGTGCAGCAGTTCGCGTCGCCGCACGGCGAGCAGTTCGCGGTAGTACGGCGTCCAGTCGCCGTCATCGTCAAGCTGCGGGCGCGAGGCTTCGAACGTGGCCGGGTCGTTGGGATCGGGGATGGCCGCCGCGCGGGCGTCGTCGCGGAACGCGGCGGTCGCGGCGAACTCGCGCCGGCGCCCGTCGCGCACGGCGCGCGCCAGCTCGGGCGGATGGCTGGTGAAATACAAAAACGGCTGCGCGCTGCCGGTTTCCTCGCCCATGAACACCAGCGGCACCTGCGGGCACAGCAGCTGCAAGGCGATTGCCGCCCGCAGCGCGTCGCGCCCGGCCAGTTGCGCCAGCCGTTCGCCGTGCGCGCGGTTGCCGGTCTGGTCGTGGTTCTGCAGGAAGCAGACAAAGGCCGTGGGCGGCAGGTGCGCGCTGGGCTGGCCGCGCCGCACGCCCTCCGCCACTGCGGGCAGCGCGGCCGAGCGGAACGCCGAGCGTTCGCCCTGGTAGGCAAAGCCTTCGCCCAGCACGCGCGCGAGGTGGCGCAGCGCAGGCGCGCCGCGCCCGGCGGCAGCGCTCTCGAGGTTGCCGCCGTTGCCGCCATCGGCCGTATCCGGCGCTGCGCTGTAGTCGCGGTAATAGCCATCGTCCTCGCCGGTCAGCAGCACGTGCAGCGCGTGGTGCGCGTCGTCGTTCCACTGCGCGTCGTAGCCAGCGGCCAGCAGCGTGGCGTCGTTGTCGTCGTTCTCCAGCACCAGGTGGACATGGCGCGGGCCGTCGCCATCGGCCAGCGCGGTGCGCAGTTCGCCCGGCAGTGCCGCCAGCCAGCCTTCGTCCTCGATGGCATGCACGGCGTCCAGGCGCAGGCCGTCGAAGCGGAACTGCTCGAGCCAGTAGCGCGCGTTCTCGGTAAAAAAGCGCCGCACTTGCGGCCGGCGGAAATCGATGGCCGGCCCCCAGGGGGTCTGGCGGTCCGCGCGGAAGAAGGCGCTGGCATAGCGGTGCAGGTAGTTGCCTTCCGGGCCGAAATGGTTGTAGACCACGTCGAGCAGCACCATCATGCCGAGCTGGTGGGCGCGATCGACCAGTGCGCGCAGTTCGTCGGGCGTGCCGTAGCCGGACTCCGGCGCAAACGGCAGCACGCCGTCATAGCCCCAGTTGCGCGTGCCGGGAAACTCGGCGACCGGCATCAGCTCGACCGCGGTGAAGCCCAGCGCCGCGAGCCGCGGCAGTTGCTGCGCGGCGCCCGCGTAGCCGCCGCACAGGCCGACGTGCATTTCATAGACGATGGCTTCGTGCCAGGGGCGGCCGCGCCAGTCCGGGCAGGTCCACGCAAACGCGCTGGCGGCGTCCCGTGCCGGCACGATGCTGGGGCCGTGGACATCGTCGGCCTGCCAGCGCGAGGCCGGGTCCGGCACGGTGGTGCCGTCGTCGAGCCGGAACCAGTAGCGGGCGCCCGCGCAGCCCGGCACGATTGCCTCGAACCAGCCGTTGGCGCCGCACGCCATCGGCACCGGGCCCAGCCCGGCGATCTCCACACGCACCGCCTGGCCCTGTTCGGCGGAGTCGGGCGCCCACAGCCGGAAGCGTACCTGTCCGTCCGGCAGCCAGGCCGGACCGAACAGGTAGTCCTGGGAGGGTTCGTCGTGAGAGCGGAAGGCGGATGCCGAAGGCGCGGCAAAGCAGTCGAACGGCGCCAGCGGCGGCACCGCGGAGCGGATGCCGGGGGCGAGGAGAAAGGGGTCGGCGTTCAAATTCGGCTCCTGCCTTCTGGGGGAATAGGATGCTTGCGCAATGCGAACTCCATGCCAGCAGAACGGCGCATTCGCGGCGCCACCGGCAAGCCCGCAGCGCAGCGCGGCGCGGGCTTTGTTACCTGTGGCATTGTAGAAACTACGCTGCGCCTTGCGCCCATGCCACCAGTGCGCCAAGGGTTCCCGCCTCAGGCTGCGCGCGGCCCGCTGGTGCCGGCCTCCACCTGCCAGGGTGCGCCGCTGGCGCGGTGCAGCAGCCGCACCGGCACCGGCGCGACATGCCAGACGCGCTCGCAGTATTCGCGGATGGCCCGGTCCGACGAAAAGCGCCCCGAGCGCGCGCACGACAGCACCGACATGCGCTGCCAGCGCGCCTGGTCGGCATACGCGGCCGACACTTGCTGCTGGCAATCGATATAGGCGGCGAAGTCCGCCATCAGCAGATAGGGATCGTGCCCATGCTGCGGCTCGAACAACGGGCGGAACAGGCCGGGCTCGCCGCGCGAGAAGAAGCCCTGCTGCACCAGGTCGATCACCGCGCGCAGCTGGGGGTTGCTGTGGTAATACGCCGCCGGGTCGTAGCCGCTGTCGCGCAGCGCATAGACCTCGGGCGCGGTCAGGCCGAACGGGAAGAAGTTGTCATGGCCCACCGCTTCACGCAATTCGATATTGGCGCCGTCCATGGTGCCGATATTCAGCGCGCCGTTCATCGCGAACTTCATGTTGCCGGTGCCGGAGGCTTCCTTGCCGGCCAGCGAGATCTGCTCGGCCAGGTCCGCCGCCGGGTAGATGCGCTGGCCGTAGGTGACGTTGAAGTTGGGCAAGAACACCACCTTGAGCCGGTCGCGCACCTGCGGGTCGCGGTTGACCACGTCGGCCACCGAGGTGATGAAGCGGATCATCAGCTTGGCATAGGCGTACCCGGGCGCGGCCTTGCCGCCGAACAGGAAGGTGCGCGGCTGGATCTGCGCGCCCGGGTCGGACTTGATGCGGTGGTACAGCGCAATCACATGCAGCACCGCCAGGTGCTGGCGCTTGTATTCGTGGATGCGCTTGACCATCACGTCGAACATTGACGTCGGGTCGATCACCACGCCGGTGGTGTCGCGCACCAGTTGCGCCAGGTCGGTCTTGTTGGCCAGCCGCGCGGTCTGCCACGAGTCGCGGAAGCCGGCGTCCTCGGCATACGGCTCCAGCGCGCGCAACTGCTCGAGGTCCGAGATCCAGCCATCGCCGATCGCGTCCGATACCAGCCGCGTCAGGCGCGGGTTGGACAGCGCCAGCCAGCGCCGCGGCGTCACGCCGTTGGTGATGCTGGTGAACTTCTCGGGCCACATCTCGTAGAAGTCCTTGAGCACATCCTCGCGCATCAGGCGCGAGTGCAGCTCGGCCACGCCATTGACGGCATGGCTGCCCACGCACGCCAGGTTGGCCATGCGCACATGCCGCTGGCCATGCTCGTCGATCAGCGACAGCCGCGCCAGCCGCGATTCGTCGCCGTAGAAGCGGATCCGCACCTCGTCCAGGAAGCGCGCGTTGATCTCCAGGATGATCTCGAGGTGGCGCGGCAGCACCCGCCCGAACAGCGGCAGCGGCCACTGCTCCAGCGCCTCGGGCAGCAGCGTGTGGTTGGTGTAGGCGAAGGCGTTCTGGGTGATGTGCCAGGCCTCGTTCCAGGGCAGGTCGTGCTCGTCGACCAGCAGCCGCATCAGTTCGGCAATGCCCACGGCGGGGTGGGTGTCATTGAGCTGCACCGCGAACTTCTCGTGGAAGCGCGTCACCGGGATGCCGTCGACCGCGAGCAGCCGCAGCATGTCCTGCAGCGAGCAGGCAACGAAGAAATACTGCTGCTCCAGCCGCAGTTCCTTGCCCTGCGTGGTTTCGTCGTTGGGATAGAGCACCTTGGTCAGGTTCTCGGAGGTCACCTTCTTGCTGACGGCGCCAAGGTAGTCGCCGCGGTTGAAGGTGTGGAAGTCGAACGCCTCGGTCGCGTCGGCGCGCCACAGCCGCAGCGTGTTCACGGTGTTGACGCGGTAGCCCAGGATCGGCGAATCGAACGGCACGCCGACCACGGTCTTGGCCGGCACCCAGCGCACGCGGTAGTGGCCGCGGTCGTCGGTGTAGTGCTCGGTGTGCCCGCCCAGGCGCACCTGCACCGCCCATTCGGAGCGCTGGATTTCCCACGGGTTGCCGTTGCGCAGCCAGGTATCGGTCTTCTCCACCTGCATGCCGTCCATGATGGTCTGCTGGAAGATGCCGTACTCGTAGCGGATGCCGTAGCCCAGCGCGGGAATCTCCAGCGTCGCGAGCGAATCCATGAAGCACGCCGCCAGCCGGCCCAAGCCGCCGTTGCCCAGCCCCGGCTCGACTTCCTGGTCGAGGATGCGGGCCAGGTCCAGGCCGGCCGCCTCCATGGCCTCGCAGACCTCTTCGAAGATGCCCAGGTTGATCAGGTTGTTGCCCAGGTGCGGGCCCATCAGGAATTCGGCGGACAGGTAAGCCACCGTGCGCGAGGGCTGGCCCAGGTAGGCTTCGGCGGTGCTGATCCATCGCTGCACCAGGCGGTCGCGCACGGTATGCGCGGCGGCCTGGTAGAGGTCGTTCTGGCTGGCCTGACCGGGCAGCTTGCCCTGGGTGTGGAACAGGTGGTCGAGAAAGGCCTGGCGCAGGCTGGCGCCGGACAGGGCGGTGCGGGTGTCATCGGCATGCTCGGGCCGGATGGCTTCGTTCATGGCGGGGCTCCTGCGCATGGGGGTGGGTCAAGCTTAGCGGATCGAACGGCGGTTGCACGATCGATGCGGACGGCAGTTCCGGACACGGCACATTGGCGGTGGCGGTGGGGCTTGTAGCCCTCATCGCGGCGGCGGCGGATGGCGTGCGCCGGGGCGGATGCCTTGCCATGCGTCGGCGCGCGCGCGCAGCGCCGGGGTGCCGAACCACGCACGCACCTCGGTATCGAGCCGGCGCTGCCAGTTGGGGTGGCCGCTGGTGGTGCCGGGCAGGTTGGGCTGCTCGGCCAGGCCGAGCAGGTCTTCCACCGGCAGCAGCCGCATCGCGGTGCGCGCCGTGCCCAGCCAGGCCAGCACCGCGTCCAGCGGGGCGTGGTCGGGCGCGGGCACGGCGCCGCTGCATAGCCCGGCATCGCACAAGGCCTGCCAGAGCGCTACGCGCTCGCGTGCGCGGCCGGCCTGCGCCTGCGCCAGGGTTTCGCCCGGCGCCAGCAGCTGCAGCCGGTCGCGCCACGCCAGGTCCTGGCCGGCCCACCAGCCGGCGACGGTGGGCAGGTCATGCGTGGTGGTGGTGGCAACGGCATCCGCGGGCCAGTCTTGCGGCGGCAGGAAGGCCGCTGGCTCGGCTTCCTGGCCGGCCGGGTCGCCGGCATCTTCGGTTGCCTCATCCTGCGCCTGGTCCTGCGCCTCGCGCTGGAACCACAGCACGTCGATACCCAGCACGCCGCGCGCCGACAGTGCCGCATTCAACTCCGGCGGCACCGTGCCGAGGTTCTCGCCGATGATGATGGCGCGATGCCGCCACGACTCCAGCGCCACCAGCCGCAGCAAGTCCTGCAGCGGATAGCGCAGGTAAGCGCCGTCGCTGGCGGGCGCGCCGGCCGGCACCAGCCACATGCGCGACAGGCCCAGCACGTGGTCGATGCGCAGTCCGCCGGCGTGCGACAGGTTGGCGCGCAGCATCTCCAGGAACGCCGCATAGCCGTGCCGGCGCAGCCCGCGCGGCGAGAACACCGCCACGCCCCAGTCCTGCCCGAGCGGGTTGTAAAGGTCGGGCGGCGCGCCGGCATGGAAGCCGGCCAGGGTTTCGGCCTGGCGCGTCCAGGCCTGGCTGCCGCCCGGGTCGGCGCCGACCGCAAGGTCGCGGATGATGCCGATGGCCATGCCGGCGTCCCGCGCCGCCTGCTGCGCCCGTGCCAGGCCATCGTCGGCCAGCCATTGCACGAAGGCGTGGAAGCCTACGTCATCGGCATGAGCCTGCGCGAAGGCGGCCACCGCGGCATCCGCCGGCGAGCGCAGCGTGACCGGCCAGCAGCGCCAGTCCGGCGCGGCCCGCTGGTTGTTGACGTTGCCGTTGCCGTTGGCATTGTCGCCGAGCCGGCGTGCCTGGATCGCCTCATAGCAGGCATGCGCATGCAGCGCCGTGCCGCCGCGCGCGCGGAAGGCGGCATACTCGTCCTGCGCCGCGCGCGGCAGCAGGGTCTCGCGCCGCTGCCATAGCCAGCGCAGGATGGCGTAGCGCAGCGGCGCCAGCGCGATCCAGTCGATCTCGCCGCGGGCGTCGAGCGCCTGCAGCGTGTCGCCCGCGTCCAGGCCGGCGATGGCGGCATCCACCGCGGCCTGGCCGAACACCGTGGCAGGGTCGGCATAGAGCGGGTTCAGGAACAGCCGGCTGGACGGTGCATACGGGCTGTAGCGCTCGGGCAGCGCGGCGAAGGGCGCATGCAGCGGGTTGATGGCAATGGCGTCGGCCCCGGTGCGGGCGGCGCTGGCACAGCCTTCAGCCAGCGCGGTCAGGTCGCCCATGCCGCAGGCCGCGCCGCGCCGCAGGCTGTAGAGCTGCACCGCCAGGCCCCACGGCGGCGAGCGCGTGCTGTCGCGGTCGCCCTTGCCACGGCCGGCATGCCGCAGCGCGTCGGCGACGCCGTAGCAGCGCCGCGGCGCCACCGCCAGCGTGGCCTGGCCATCGCCGAGGTCCAGCCGGTGGTAGCCGCAGACATCGATGGCGGGCAAGTGCATCAGCGTGGCATCGGCACCCGCGCCGCGCACCGCGGTGCCGGCGATGATCGCGCCGTCTTCCAGCGTCACCCGGTAGGCGCGCTGCGGCAGGGTATGTGGCCACGGCACCGCGACCGGCTGGCCGCGCTCCGCCGTCAGCAGCGGCGGCAGCGCATGCGCCGCGTCGTCGGCGGCCAGCCACGCGTGCGAGGCGGCGCACTGGCCGGGACTGCCGCAGGGCAGGCCCAGTCCTTCCAGCACGCGCCGCAAGGCCGCGTCGGCGACCTCGCGCGGCCGGTCCCAGGCATCGGTCCAGTGCGGCTGCAGGCCGGCGCGCAGCGCGAGCGCCTGCAGCGGCGAGGGCGCGCCAGCGCGGCTCATGCGTGGTCCTCCCGCGGTGTGGGGCCCTGCGCGGCCAGCAGCACCAGCGAGTGGGCGGCGACCGCCTGGGACGCGTGCACCTGTGCGCCAGCCAGCTTCTCGTCGCCGGCGTCGGGCCGGCTGCTGTCGAACAGCAGGGCCCATGGCAGCGCGGGCTCGGGCAACTGGAAGGTGGCATCGCTGTCGCCGGCATTGAGCAGCAGCAGGGTCACCTGCACCGCGCGCGCGTCACCGGGCGACGCTTCCGCGAGCGTACCCAGCATCGGGCGTTCCGGCTCCGGCGGGGCGGCCGCGCGCCGCAGCGCCAGCGTGCGGATCTCCGGATCGGCCCATTCCTCGGGCGTCGGGGCCTTGCCGTCGGTGTCGAACCAGGCGATGTCGGCAATGCCCGGCGCCGGTTCTTCGCGCCCATGGGCAAAGCGGTCGCCGCTCAGCGCATGGAGCCTGCGCCGCAGCGCCAGCAGCCGGCGCACCATCTGCTGCATCGGCTGCGCGCCGGGCGCCTGGGCCTGCTTCCAGTCCAGCCACGACAGCTCGTTGTCCTGGCAGTAGGCGTTGTTGTTGCCGGCCTGGCTGCGGCCCCATTCGTCGCCGGCGGTCAGCATCGGCGTGCCTTGCGCCAGCAGCAGCGTGGCCATCAGCGCCTGCGCCACGCGGTTGCGGCGCAGCAGGATGTCGGGGTCGTCGGTGGGGCCTTCGACGCTGCCGTCCGGGCTCCAGTTGGCGCTGGCGTTGTCGTCGGTGCCGTCGCGGTTGTCTTCGCCGTTGGCCTCGTTGTGCTTGGCGCTGTAGCTGACCAGGTCGGCCAGGGTGAAGCCATCGTGCGCGGTGATGAAGTTGATGCTGGCCCACGGGCGCCGGTGGCGGCGGTCGAACAGGTCGGCCGAGGCCGCCAGCCGCGCCGCCATCTCGCCGCGGTGCCCGGCGTCGCCGCGCCAGAAGCGGCGGCTGACGTCGCGGAACTTGTCGTTCCACTCGGCAAAGCCGGGCGGATGGTTGCCCAGCTGGTAGCCGCCGGGGCCCAGGTCCCAGGGCTCGGAGATCAGCTTGACGCGGCTCAGCACCGGATCCTGCATGAGCGCATCGAAGAAGCCCGAGCCCGCGTCGAAGCCATTGCCTTCGCGCCCCAGCGTGCTGCCCAGGTCGAAGCGGAAGCCGTCGACGTGGTAGCAATGCACCCAGTAGCGCAGCGAGTCCAGCACCATCTGCAGCACGCGCGGGTGCGACAGGTTGAGCGTGTTGCCGCAGCCGGTGTCGTTGATGTAGTGGCGCTCGTCGCCAGGCACCAGCCGGTAGTAGCTGGCGTTGTCGAGTCCGCGCCAGGACACCGTCGGCCCCAGCTCGTTGCCCTCGCAAGTGTGGTTGTAGACCACGTCCAGGATCACTTCGATGCCGGCGGCATGCAGGCGCCGCATCGCCACCTTGCATTCCTGCAGCTGCCCGGTGCCGAGGTAGGCCGGCTCGGGAGCGAAGAAGGACATCGTGTTGTAGCCCCAGTAGTTGCGCAGGCCGCGCTCCAGCAGGAAGCGGTCCTGCAGGATGGCGTGTACCGGCAGCAGTTCGACGGTGGTCACGCCCAGCTGCACCAGGTGGTCGATAAAGCGCGGGTCGCACAGCGCGGCGAAGGTGCCGCGCAGATTGGGCAGCACGTCGTCGCGCAGCATCGACAGGCCGCGCAGGTGGGCCTCGTAGATGACGGTGGCGGGCCAGGGCACGGCCGGCGGGCGGTCGTCGCCCCAGTGGAAGCTTTCGTCCACCACCACTGCCTTGGGCATGGTCGGCGCACTGTCGCGGCGGTCCAGCGTGAGGTCGGCGCGCGCGCTTTGCAGCCGATAGCCGAACAGCGCGTCCGACCAGCGCACCGGGCCGCTCAGCTGGCGCGCATACGGGTCCAGCAGCAGCTTGTGCGGGTTGAAGCGGTGCCCGTGGCCGGGATCGTAAGGGCCATGCGCGCGATAGCCATACAACGTGCCCAGCGCCGCGTTGGGCAGGTAGCCATGCCAGATCTCGTCGGTGCATTCCGGCAACGGCAGCCGGGCCAGTTCCTTGCGGCCGTTGGCGGAGAACAGGCACAGCTCGACGCGCGCGGCGTGCGCCGAGAACACCGCGAAGTTGACCCCCAACCCGTCCCAGTGGGCGCCCAGCGGAAACGGCTTGCCGGGCAGCAGCCGGTCAGCGAACTGGCGCGTCATGTCGCGGCGCCTTCGCTGCCGTCACCCTGGTCGAAGCGCAGCACCAGCGTGGCCAGCGGCGGCAGTGTCAGCGCCAGCGAAGCCGGCTGCCCGTGCGAAGGCACGTCGATGGCCGTCACGGCGCCGCCGTTGCCGACGTTGCTGCCGCCGTACACGTCAGCATCGGTATTCAGGCTCTCCCGCCACGTGCCGGCATAAGGCACGCCGATACGGTACCCCTGGCGCGGCACCGGCGTCATGTTGACCACCGCCAGCACCACCTCGCGGCTGTCCGCCCCCGCGCGGCGCAGCCACGCGAACACGCTGTTGTGGTTGTCGTCGCCGACCACCCACTGGAAGCCTTCGGGACTGTGATCCAGCGCATGCAGCGCCGGCAGCTCGCGGTAGAGCCGGTTCAGGTCGCGCACCAGCGTGTGCATGCCGCGGTGCATGGGCTGGTCCAGCAACGGCCAGTCGAGCTCGGCGTCGTGGTTCCATTCCTGCCACTGCGCCAGCTCGCCGCCCATGAACAGCAGCTTCTTGCCGGGATGCGTCCACATGAAGCCGTAATAGGCGCGCAGGCCGGCAAAGCGCTGCCACTCGTCGCCCGGCACCTTGCCGATCATCGAGCCCTTGCCGTGCACCACCTCGTCGTGCGACAGCGGCAGCACGAAGGCTTCGGACCAGGCGTAGACCAGCCCGAAGGTCATGTTCTGGTGGTGCCAGGCGCGGTGGACCGGCTCATGGGCCAGGTAGTGCAGGGTGTCGTGCATCCAGCCCATGTTCCATTTGAAGTCGAAGCCGAGCCCGCCGCTGGCCACGCTGGCGGTCACGCCGGGCCACGCGGTGGACTCTTCGGCGATGGTCAGCGCGCCCGGGCAGCGTTCATGGACCACCGCGTTGAGTTCGCGCAGGAAGTCCACCGCTTCGAGGTTCTCGCGGCCGCCGAAACGGTTCGGCACCCACTGGCCGGGCTCGCGGCTGTAGTCCCGGTAAAGCATGGAGGCCACCGCATCGACGCGCAGGCCGTCGGCGTGGAAGTGCTCGAGCCAGTGCAGGGCGCCGGCCAGCAGGAAGCCGCGCACTTCGTTGCGGCCCAGGTTGTAGATCAGCGTGTTCCAGTCCTGGTGGAAGCCTTCGCGCGGGTCCTGGTGCTCGTACAGCGCGGTGCCGTCGAACTGCGCCAGCCCGTGCGGATCGGTGGGGAAGTGCGCCGGCACCCAGTCCAGGATCACGCCGATGCCGGCCTGGTGGCAGCGGTCGATGAAGGCGGCAAAGGCCTGCGGCGGTCCCAGCCGCGCGGTGGGCGCGTACAGCGACAGCGGCTGGTAGCCCCACGAACCCCCGAACGGATGCTCGGTGATCGGCAGCAGCTCGATATGGGTGAAGCCCAGCTCCTGCACGTAGGGCACCAGCCGGTCGGCCAGGATGTTCCAGCCGTGCTGCGCGTCGTTGGCCGCGCGCAGCCACGACAGCACGTGGACCTCGTAGACCGACATCGGCGTGCGGTACGGGTCGCGCTGCTGGCGGCGGGCCATCCAGTCGTCATCGTGCCAGGCGAACGGGGGCGCCCCCTGGCCGGGACCGGTCACGACCGAGGCGGTGGCGGGCGGCGGCTCGGCGGCCAGCGCCAGCGGGTCTGCCTTGTCGGGCAGCTCGGTGCCGTGCGGATCGAGCAGGTCGTACTTGTAGCGGCTGCCTGGCTGCGCACCCAGCGCGGCAGGGACGAACAACTCCCAGATGCCGTTGGGATGGCGCAGCCGCATCGGATGCCGCGCCGGATGCCAGCCGTTGAAGTCGGCGATCACCGAAACCCTCCGCGCATTGGGGGCCCACACCGCGAAGCGCACGCCGTCGATGCCGTCGACGCGCTGGCATTGGGCGCCCAGGCAGGCGCCCAGCTCGAAGTGCCGGCCTTCGGCGATCAGGTGCAGGTCCAGCTCGCCCAGCAGCAGGCCGAAGGCGTAGGGGTCGGCGCTGCACTGCTCGGTGCCGTCGGACCATTGCACGCGCAGCCGGTAGGCCGCGGCGCCGTTTGCGGCCGCGCGCGGCAAGCGGGCAGCGAACACGCCGCCGCCATGCAGCCGCTCCATATCCGCCAGCGGCGCGCCGCCGGCATCGGCCAGCTGCACGGACGCCGCCCCCGGCAGGCAGGCGCGCACCAGAGTGGCGTCGCCATCCGGATGCGGCCCCAGCACGCCGAACGGATCGGGATGGCGGCCGCCCAGCAGGGCGTCGAGTTCATGGCCGGGCAGCGTGCCGACGGCGGTGCTGGCGGGAGCGCTCATGCCGGTTCTCCGGTCGGCACCAGCTTGCGCAGCAGGCGGGCCAGCCCGCTGGCCGGCAGGTCGATCCAGGCGACCCGGTTGGCGGCTTCGTATTCGACTTCATACGCCGCGCGTTCCAGCAGGAACAGGTCGAGCAGGGGCTGCAGCTGGTCGGGCGCCACCCACGGCACGGGCGCGGCCTCCATGTGCTGCCGGTAGCAGTTCAGGAAGGCCTCGTTGGCGGTTGTGCGGAAGCGCTCCAGCAGCACCGCGCGCCGTTCCGCCAGCTGCGGTGGCAGTTCGCTGTGGGTGCGTTCGCTGCAGTCGGTGCCGACCGTGGCCGCGGCATAGTCGAGCGAGCGCAGCAGCCCCGCCACGTCGCGCAGCGGCGAGGTCTTGCGCCGGCGCCAGTCCAGCGGCAGGCCCGGCTCGCCTTCGAAGTCCACCAGGTAGGTGTCGTTCTGCGCGATCAGCACCTGCCCCAGGTGGAAGTCGCCGTGGATGCGGGTCTGCAAGCTGCCAGGCGCCGCGGCGGCGAGCTGCTCGACCAGCCCGGGCAGCGCATCGCGCGCGGCCATCAGGGTTTGCACATCGGCCTCGAAGGCCGGGCTGGCGGTCTCGGTGGCGGACGGTGCCTGCAGCCTGCCCAGGGCGCGCTGCAACGCTTCCATCGCCTGCGCGGCCCAGGCGCGCGCATCGTCGTCGGTGGCGGGCAGCGGCGCGAAGGCATCGTCGTCGCTAGGGCGCGCCAGTACCGCGTGCAGCTCCGCCAGCCGGCGCCCCAGCGTGCCGGCCAGCGCGGCGTAGCCGTTCATGGCCTCGTCGAACTCGTCCTCGCTGTCCTGCGACGGCAGCGCGTCGTCGATGGCGCGGCCCAGGTAATCGAGGGTCCAGTCCCAGCCATTGCCCTGGTTCAGGATATAGCCCTGCAGCAGCATCATGGTATGCGGCACGCCGTCCGGCCCGGTGCGCACCACTTCGCCCAGCAGCGCCGCGGCGTGGGCATAGCCCTGCGCAGTCAGGTAGCGCGTCATCTCGGCTTCGGGGTGGATGCCGCCCGAGACCCGGCGCACCAGCTTGAGCACGGCGGTGTTGTTGTACGACAGCGAGCTGTTGGACTGCTCGGCCGACATGTACTCGATCGGGTCGCGCTCCAGTTCCAGCGCGGCCAGGCCGGGCTCGGCGCGGAACTGGATCAGGTCGTGCCCGGCGTGCACCTGCAGGCCGTTGCGCAGGGCGCGCACCACCTCGCGCGCGAACGGTTCGACCACGAAGCCGTCGGTGGCCAGCCCGACGCGGCTGCCCTGGCGCACGCGCGCCATCGACAGCCCGTGCGCCAGCTGCGAGACCCCGTCGGCGCTTTCGCGGTCCCACAGGATGCCCACCGGCAACTGATAGCGCTCGGTGCGTCCGGGCAGGCCCACCTCGACCTCGCCCAGGTAGATGTCCTCGCCGCCGCTGCCGCGCGCAAACGGCAGCAGGTAGGCCAGCGCGACGCGTTCGATGCGCTCGTGCTTGGCGCCGAACCAGCGGCGCCGGCCGATGTAGTGCGGCAGCACCTCGCTGGCCATCAGCCGGCGCGAGGCTTCGGTCAGCTCGGGCCGGCCCGTGTTCTGCATCACAAGGGTGATCTGGTCAGGCATTTGTTCGGGCGCCTCCACGTGCCACGACGGCGGCTGCGCCTCGTCGCTGAGCACGAACCAGTAGAAGCCATAGGGCGGCAGCGTCAGCAGGTAGGTCAGCGTGCCGATCGCCGGGAACGGCGTCGCGCCCATCATCTCCACCGGCACGCGGCCGTTGAACGCGGACAGGTCGAGCTCCACCGCCTGCGGCGCGCGCGACAGGTTGGCCACGCACAGGATGTGCTCGCCTTCGAACTCGCGCAGGTACGCCAGGATCTTGCGATTGCCGGGGAAGAGGAAGCGCAGCGTGCCGCGGCCGAAGGCGCGGTGCTTGCGCCGTAGCGCCAGCATGCGCCGCATCCAGTTCAGCAGCGAATGCGGGTCGCGCGCCTGGGCCTCGACATTGACCGCCTCGTAGCCGTACAGCGGGCCCTGCAGCGGCGGCAGCACCAGGCGCTCGGGATCGGCATGCGAGAAGCCGCCGTTGCGGTCGGGCGACCATTGCATTGGCGTGCGCACGCCGTCGCGGTCGCCCAGGTGGATGTTGTCGCCCATGCCGATCTCGTCGCCGTAGTAGATCACCGGCGTGCCCGGCATCGAGAACAGCAGGCTGTTCATCAGCTCGATACGGCGGCGGTCGCGTTCCATCAGCGGCGCCAGACGGCGGCGGATGCCCAGGTTGATGCGCGCGCGCCGGTCGGTGGCGTAGACCTCCCACAGGTAGTCGCGCTCGCTGCTGGTCACCATCTCCAGCGTCAGCTCGTCATGGTTGCGCAGGAAGATCGCCCACTGGCAGTTGGGCGGCACCTCCGGGGTCTGGCGCATGATGTCCGTGATCGGGAAGCGGTCTTCGCGCGCGATCGCCATGTACATGCGCGGCATCAGCGGGAAGTGGAACGCCATGTGGCATTCGTCGCCCTCCGGGTCGGGGCCGGTCAGGCCGAAGTACTGCTGCGCGTCCTCCGGCCACATGTTGGCTTCGGCCAGCAGCATGCGGCCGGGGAAGTGCTGGTCCAGGTGCGAGCGGATGCTGCGGATGACGGCGTGGGTCTCGGGCAGGTTCTCGTTGCTGGTGCCTTCGCGCTCGACCAGGTAGGGCACCGCGTCCAGGCGCAGGCCGTCGACCCCCATGTCGAGCCAGAAGCGCATCACCGACAGCACTTCGTTGAGCACCTGCGGGTTGTCGAAGTTCAGGTCCGGCTGGTGCGAGTAAAAGCGGTGCCAGAAATACGCGCCCGCCACCGGATCCCAGCTCCAGTTGGATTTTTCGGTATCGCAGAAGATGATGCGCGTGCCGGCGTAGGCCTGGTCATGGTCCGACCACACGTAGTAGCGGCGCGCCGCCGAGCCGGGCTTGGCCTTGCGCGCGCGCTGGAACCACGGATGCTGGTCCGAGGTGTGGTTGATCACCAGCTCGGTGATCACGCGCAGGCCGCGCGCGTGCGCCGCGGCGATAAAGCGCCGCGCGTCGGCCAGCGTGCCGTAGTCGGGGTGGACGTTGCGGTAGTCGGCGATGTCATAGCCGTCGTCGCGGCGCGGCGACGGATAGAACGGCAGGAGCCATACCGTGTCGACGCCCAGGTTGACCAGGTAGTCCAGCTTGCCGAGCAGGCCGGCGAAGTCGCCCACGCCATCGCCATTGGCGTCGAAGAAGGACTTGATGTGCAGCTGGTAGATGACCGCATCCTTGTACCACAGCGGATCGGCGTTGAGCAGTGCGGCGCTGGCGGTTTCGGTAAGGCGTTTCATCCGTGTCTCCACGTATGCCTGTCAGGCGCCGTGCGGGTCGGTCGAGACCGGCGCAGCAGGTGGGCGGGGTGAGGGACGTTCCAGCGGCTGCGCATGCCAGACCGCAAACGGCAGCTGCGCCGGGTCGAGCCGGATGCGCTGGTGCTTGCCGCGCAGCTCGAAGCGCTGGCCGCGCATCAGGTCCTGCACCGTCAGGCCGGCCTGGTCGGGCAGGCCCCATTCCCACAGCGGGATTTCGATATCGGCATCGTGCGCGGTGCGCGGGTCGAGATTGATCGCCACCAGCAGCACGTCGTCGCCAAACAGGTAATCGGTGCCCGGCACGAAGCGCGCGAACCACAGCACCGCGTCGCTGCCGGCATGGTAGAAGCGCAGTCCCAGATGGTTCTGCAGCGCGGGGTGGCCGGCACGGATCTCGTTGAGGCGCGAGATCTCGGCGACGATGTTGCCGGGCTGCTGCCAGTCGCGCACGCGCAGCTGGTATTTCTCGGAGTCCAGGTATTCCTCGCGCACCTTGCCATCGAGCACGAAGGGCGCGCTCTCGCACAGTTCGAAGCCGCTGTACATGCCCCACAGCCCGGACAGCAGCGTCGCCAGCGCCGCGCGGATCAGGAACGCGGGGCGGCCGCCGTGATGCAGGAAGTAAGGGTTGATGTCCGGCGTGTTGACGAAGAAGTGCGGCCGGAAGAAATCGCGCAGCGGACTCTGCGTCAGCTCGGTCAGGTACTCGGTCAGCTCCCACTTGGTGTTGCGCCAGGTGAAGTAGGTGTACGACTGGCTGAAGCCCAGCTTGGCCAGCCGCGCCATCATCTTGGGCCGGGTGAAGGCCTCGGCCAGGAAGATGGTGTCGGGGTGGCGCGCGCGCACGTCCGCGATCATCCATTCCCAGAACGGCAGCGGCTTGGTGTGCGGGTTGTCGACGCGGAAGATGCGGATGCCGTGGTCGGCCCAGAACATCACCACGTCGCGCAGTGCCTGCCACAGCGCGGCACCGGCCGGCGGCGCGGCGTAGAAGTCGACGTTGACGATGTCCTCGTACTTCTTGGGCGGGTTCTCGGCGTAGCGCAGCGAGCCGTCGGGCCGGTGCGCGAACCACTCCGGATGATCCCGCAGCCACGGATGGTCGGGCGAGCACTGGATTGCGAAATCCAGCGCCAGCTCAAGGCCGTTGGCCGCGGCGGCGTCGATCAGCCGGCTGAAATCCTCGAACGTGCCCAGCTCCGGATGCAGCGCATCGTGGCCGCCTTCCGCGCCACCGATGGCATAGGGGCTGCCCGGGTCGTCCGGCTCGCTGCGCAGGCTGTTGTTGCGTCCCTTGCGATGGGTGCGGCCGATCGGGTGGATCGGCGGGAAGTACAGCACGTCGAAGCCCATCGCGCGGATCGCGGGCAGACGCGCGATGACGTCGTCGAAGGTGCCATGGCGCTGCGCGTCGTTGCTTTGCGAACGCGGAAAAAGCTCGTACCAGCTGGCGAAGCGCGCGGCCAGCCGGTCGGCCTCGACCGGCATCGCCACCGGATGGCGCGACGCGAACGGGCGTCCGGCCGGGGTCTGCATCACGGCCTGCATGGCCGCGGCGGTGCGCTCGGACAGCAGCAGCTGCAGGCGCCGTTCGTCATCGCCGGCGGCGGCGGTCAGTTCGTCGACGATGGCGGACAGTTCGCTGTCGGTGCCGGCCTTCTGGCTGTCCTTCCTGCCGGACTTCCTGCCGTTGCCCGCCTTGCCGTTGGCCGCTTTTCCATTTCCCGCCGGCCGCAGCAGCGCATCGGCCACCAGCCGCGCGCCTTCCTCGGTCTCGAGCGCGACGTTGAGTCCCGCCGCGCGCTTCTTGCCGATCTCGTCGAGCCAGCTGGCGTAGGTGTCGCGCCAGGCCTCGACCGTGAATTCATGTCGGCCCAGTGCCACAAGCGGGAAGCTGCCTTCCCAGCGGTCGTTGATGCCTGGCTGCATCGGCGTCTCGCGCCAGTCGGTCTCGCCGGGCGCGCGCCACAGCACCGCGGCGGCGAGCTTGTCGTGGCCATCCATCCAGATATCGGCGCTGACCGCGACGCGCTCGCCCACCACGCGTCGAACGGCGAAGCGGCCGGCATCGCAGGCGGGCTCGACCCGTTCGATGGCGATGCGCGGCGCCTCCATGGCGGCGACCACGCTGCCCAGGCCGGTGACTGCCAGGGTTTCGTGGCCGTGCGGCGCGGTCGCGTCCGGCCGCGGCATGCCGGGCCGGCTCAGCGGCACCGGCGGCACTTCATAGAGGCGGATGTCGGCCGGCGCCAGCGTGATGCTGGACAGCGCATCGAGGCGGCTGGTGCCGTCAAGCGTGCCGCCCGGGCCGCCCGCGGCCGGCTCCAGGCGGGCGCTTGCATGCGGCATGGCACTGAGCACGCGGTCGGCGCCGAGGCTGGCCGGCTCGATCGGATCGGGATTGAGCACCACCGCCAGCGCGGGGCCCGCGTCGGGCACGGCCGGGTCATCGCGGCGAGGCGCGGCATCAGGCCCGTTGCCATGGCCGTCGGGGGTGGGCAGGCGCGCCAGCACGGTCAGCGGCGCGTCGGGGCCGCTCACCAGCCGCACCGCCAGGGCCGGCGCGGGGTCGCGCGCGGCCAGCCAGGTATTGGCTTCCAGCACTTCGTGGGTGATGTCGTAGGGCACGCCGTCATGCACGTGGCCGTCCGGCGCCAGCGGATCGCGCGCCTGCGCGCCGCCGGTCTCGAACCCCGCCGGCACCAGGATGCCGTCGCCGATCGCCGCGGCGGTCCACAGCGCGCGCCGCGCGCTGAGCGCGTCATGGCGCGCCGGCGCCAGCGCCGGCGCAGCCAGCACCCGGCCGAGGCGGCGCAGCCGCGCCATTTCCTCGGTCAGCCAGGCGCTGCGGTAGTCCCACCACGGCAGCGAGCAGAAGGCACCGTCGAAGTCGGCGGGCGCCAGCTCGTCGAGCTGTGCCGGCGTCAGCCCCGGGGTCCAGGCGAGAAAGCGCGGCGTGCCGCGCGCCGTTTCCGGCACCGCATCGCCACGCAAGGTCGCCAGCAGTGCGGCCCAGCACTGGCCCGGCACGCGTGCCGGCGCACGGCAGCAAAAGCCGGCTGCGCCGGCGGCCCACGCCAGGCGCAGCCGCGCCGCCCACCATTGCACCAGCGCCTCGGCGATCTGGCGGTCATGCCAGCGCAGGCGCGAGCCGGGGATGTGGTTGTCGGTTTCATGCGGCGCGAAAGCGGGCGCCGCGGTGTCGAGCCAGGCCGCATCGGGAAGGTCGTCGGTCCCGGCGGCGCCGTCCGCCATATAGCGGTCCAGTGAGATATCGAGCAGCGGGGCCAGACCATGCCGGGCGCACGCCGCGAGCGTGTCGTCCTCGGGCAGGTGCGGCCAGCCGCCGATCAATACGTGGTCGAACCCCAGTGCCGCCACGCGCTGCAGCGCATGCTGATCGGCTTCGGGCGTTCCGGTCAGGTCGATCTGGCAGATCCGCACATGTCCTCCCGGTGTTTCGCTCCGGCGGAGCAACAAAAATCCCGGAGCGGCGCCTTGCGGCCAGCCGCCGGGATGGCTCTGCCATGCGAAGTGCGTGCCAGCGCGCCCGCACGCGGCCACGGGCCGGTTCGCCGAGGCACCGCAAGGGCGTGCGGCGCGCGGCGCATGAGCCGATTCGGCAACGGCTTGTAAAAAATACTGGTGACCGCCGCGATGATGGAAATATCGCGCAAGGCCGCGCGGGCGCTGCCGGACGCCGCATGCCCCGGTATGGATCTTGCCCCTGTGAACCCATGCGTGCCATCGCCGGCACGGTGGCAAGCCATCTAAGGGGACCCATGGATCAGTGGCTGGAGGCGGCGCAATGGCCGGCAATGGTGGTGACGGTACTGGCGACCTGGCTGGTCGGCTCGCGTTCGATCGCGCGGCGGCGCACCGGCTTTTGGGTGTTCCTGGCCAGCAACGTGCTGTGGATTGCGTGGGGCTGGCATGGCGACGCGCATGCGCTGATCGTGCTGCAGCTGGCGCTGATCGCCATGAACCTGCGTGGCATGCGCGAGGCGCGCAAGGCGTGGCGGGCCGCATCGCAGCACGCCTTCAGCGCCGCTGGCGCCAGGCCCGGCCAGCCGCTATCCTTGGACCAGTCCGGCATGCACCGCATGTCCGGCGCCAATGCGCAACCGCCGGCAGCCGCCGGCTCCGATCGGTGACTTCACGGTCCGCCCGCGGACCAAGGGCAGGTGTGCCATGGCGAAGAAAAAAGTCCTGTTGCTCAACGCCCTGATCGCGGCCTCGCGCGAGGGCGAACTGGGCTGCCGCCGCGCCGCCACCGCCGCGGCCAACCCGCATCTCAAGTCCGTGCTCACCAGCCGCGCCAATGCGTTCGCGCAGGCCGCGCATGAGTTGCAGACGTGCCTGCTCGACCTGGGCGAGGTGCCGGAGGCATTGCCGATGCCGGCCACTGGCCCGGCCCCGGAGACGACACAAGTGATGGGCAAGCTCAGGTCAGACCGTTCCATCGTGCACGCCATCAGCAAGCGCGAGCACGCGGTGCAGCGCCGCTATGCGCGGGCGCTGCGCACGCATGTGCTGGGCTCGCGCCTGCGCGCCGTGGTGCGCAGGCAGTATCGCGGCGTGCAGGTGAACCACGAGCTGTTCCGGGTGCTGCGACAACAGTACCGCGCGCCGCAAGAGCGGCCGTAGCCCGCGTGCATCGGGCCACACCACTGCCATGCCAGCCGACCTCACTGCCTTCGAACATGCCGCCCGGCTCGTGCTGATGTACGGGCTGGTGCCGCTGTGGCTGCTGGCTGGCGTGGGGGACTGGCTCTGCCACCGGGCCACGCAGATCGAACGCAACGCCGGTGTCACCGAATCGCTGCTGCACATGCTGATGCTGGCCGAAGTGGGCCTGCCGCTGCTGCTGGTGCTGTTCGTGGAGGTCAACGCGCTGGTGATCGCGGTGGTGCTGGCGGCGCTGGTCATCCACGAGATCACCGCATGGTGGGACGTGCATTACGCCAGCAGGCGCCGCCATATCGCACCGGTCGAGCAGCACATGCACAGCCTGCTGGAAGTGCTGCCGCTGGCCGCGGCGTCGTATGTGGTGGTGTTGCACTGGGACCAGTTTCTGGCCTTGTTCGGGCGCGGCCCCGAGCCGGCGCGGATGGCGCTGGAGCTTAAGGCCCAGCCGCTGCCGCCGGCGTACCTGGCCGGCCTGCTGGTGGCGGTGGTATTGCTGGCGGGCCTCCCTTATCTCGAGGAGCTATGGCGCTGCGTGCGCTGGCGCCGCCGTGAACGCGAGGCCCTTCTGGCGCAGGCGACGCGGGCCATGCGCGGCGGCGGCTAGCCTGCCGCGACGCCCGCGGACGCGGTGACCCGTCCGGTGGCGGGTACCGTAGACCAGCAGCCGGCGCGCATGGCGCGCCGCGTGTCCAGGATCAGCCAGGCGCTTACTGCTTCGGCGCCGGATCCGGCGAATCGCCCTTGGGGCCGCTCGGCGCGTCGGCGGTCGGGGAGGCGGGCGCGCCTTGCTCGCGCGGCTTCTTGCTGCGCGCGGTGTTCGAGGTCTTGTCCGACTTGGACTTGGACTTCTTCATGGTGTCCTTGGCGCCGGGAGCGGAAGCGGAGCCCATGTCGGTAGCGGCCGGCTGGTTGCGCGAGGCCGGCGGTGAACCTTCGATCGGCGGCACGCTGGGGTTCGGCGCGTTCGGCGACGCCGGGGCTTGTTGGGCAAGGGCCGGCAGGCAGAGCGCGGTGCCGACGACCAGTGCCGTGGTAGCGAGAGTGCGTTTCATGATGGTCTCCGTTGCAAGACTACGTCGGTCGGGCCCATGGCCCTCGGGATTGCCGGCATGCCGTTTCGGCACGCCGGCGATTCATGTGCGCGGCTCGCGCTCTTGCCCGCTGCGCGTCAGTTCGTGGTAATGGCAGATGCGTGCCAGCGCCCAGTCGGCGGCGGCCTCGCGCACGGCATTGCGCGCCCCGGCAAAGCGGCGGGTCTCGGTAAATGCCGCAATACCTTCGGTATGCGATACCACGTCGCGCGCGGCATGGCCGTAGCGGCGGAACACCCACGCAAAGCATTGCGTGCCGGCAGGGATATCGCCGTCGCCGCCGCCATCGGCAACGCCGGTGTTGGCGATCGCCAGGTCCGCGCCGGTCAGTTGCATGGCGCCGCGCGCCATCGCCAGCGAGACTGCCTCGCTGGTCAGGCCATGGCGCCGGATAGTCTCGGCCGGAACGTGCAGCAGCTGTTCCTTGGCGGACGGCGAGTAGGCCACGATCGCGCAGCGCAGCACATCGCCGCAACCCGGCACCTCGGCGATGCGCGAGGCGATCAGGCCGGCGGTGCAGGATTCCGCCGTGACCACGCGCAGCCCATGGCGCAGCAGATAGCGCGCGATGCCGACGTTGTTGCTGCCGTCAGCGCCGCCGTGGCTTATCGCTCTCACTCGCATGCTCTCCATTGCGGTATCCGCAGTCGATTTCCCGCAGGGCGGCAGGTTCCGTGCCAGCAAGTGGGTAGTGCACCCGCGGCGCTGCAAGGACAGCGCGCGCCCGCTGGCTGGCAGCGGCGGGTGCAAATGCGGGGAAAAATGTACATGCAGCGCCGGACCGCGTCTGTAAAACCTGCGCGCCGCGCGCGGCGCACACCTTGCGCGGTGGTGGCGCTCATCTTGCATGTCCGGTGCGCAACTACCGGTACGGAGACCGATTAGGGTGACCCATTACGGTGACCCCTTACGGTGCCCCATTACGGAGACCGACATGCCCGAGCAGCCGCCGAAGCCGCCCATGCCACCCGCGCCCCCAGACCGTCCCGCGCACGATGCGCCGCGCGCGCCGCGCCACGCCGGCAACCCCGAGGACGTGCGCAAGGGCCAGGTAACCAGTCCGCTGCCGCGCGAAGTCTTTCGCCAGCGCTTCCTGGCGCGCTTTACCGACCCCGCCTATCGGCAGGAGGACGAAGCGCTGGACCGGCTCGAACGCATTGCCTGGGACGCCTATGCGCAAAGCCGCAAGGCGCCGCTTACGCACAAGGCCGGCGCGGGCTATGCCGACCCGGATTACGACCTCTCCGACGAATGGCGCGCCGCCAGCGAGGCGGTGCGCGTGGCGCAGCAGCGCCAGGCCGATCCCGCCACGCGCTCGCGCGTGCTGCTGGTGTGCGCGGCCTCGCGCAACGACTACACCTGTCCGGGCGAGATGTCGAAATCCTGGCGCCTGGCCGGGCGGGCGCGCGAGCGACTCGAAGCGCATGGCATCGAGGTCGACCTGCTCGACCTGAGCCACCTGACTTCCGACGCGCAATTGCATATTCATCCATGCAAGGGCTGCGTATCGACCGCGATGCCGCTGTGCCACTGGCCGTGCAGTTGCTATCCCAACCACGCGCTGGGCCAGGTCAATGACTGGATGAACGAGATCTACCCGCGCTGGGCCGCCTGCCACGGCGTGCTGATCGTCACGCCGGTGTACTGGTACCAGGCCAGCAGCCCGCTCAAGCTGATGATGGACCGGCTGGTCTGCGCCGATGGCGGCAACCCGGATCCCACCACCACGCGCGGCAAGGACGTGGCAAGGGCCAAGGCGATCGAGCTGTCGGGCTGGGACTATCCCAAGCACCTGGCCGGGCGCGCCTACGGGCTGGTGGTGCATGGCGACGTCGCCGGCATCGAAGGCGTGCGCCGCGCGCTGTCGGACTGGCTGGACTGGATGGGATTGATCGATGCCGGCGCCCAGGCGCGGCTGGACCGTTATATCGGCTACTACGAGCCTTATGCCACCAGCCACGTCGCGCTGGACCACGACACCAGCGTGCAGGGCGAAGTCGACAACGTGGCGCGCGCGCTGGCGTGCGCAGTCGATCAGCTGCGCCATGGCCAACTGCGCACCGCGGACCACGGCCTGGTACCGCCGCGGCTGAAGTAGCTCAGCGAGCCGAGGCAAGAACGGAGGCAACAACGGAGGCAATGATGGATCGCAGAGACAACTGGCGCGGCCCTCCATGGCACGAAAGTGCCGTGCCCGAGGCCGATATGCGCAGCCACTACGTGGGTGCCTATGGCGTGTACGACTATGACCAGCCCGTCGACCCCCGTGAATCTGGTGGCGGCCGCGGGATCGGGCGCAGTTCGGGGGAGTGGCGGCCACGCAATGCTGAGGCCCCGCAAGCCCGGGGCAGGACCGATCCGTACCGCCAGTTCACCGGCTACAACGAGCGCATGGATCTCTACCGTGGCGGGACGGAGCCGTGGCGGCCCGTCGGGCCGCGCAACTACCAGCGCAGCGACGAACGCATCCTGGAAGACCTGTGCGAGCAACTGACGCGCAGTGGCCGGCTGGACCTGAACGAGGTGGAGGTGCGGGTCGAGCAGGGCGTGGTGACGCTGGAGGGCAGCGTGCCGGACCGGCACCAGAAGTACCGCATCGAGGATATTGCCGACGAAGTCTTCGGCGTCAGGGACCTGGTCAACCACCTGCACGTGGCAAGGCCGGCCGCGGCCGAGGGCCATCCCGGCCACGGCATGCGCATGTACTGAGGCCGCCGCGCGGAGACCTTGCCCATGCCTGCTTCCCCGAAGACGGACACCAACCCGCGCGGCAATGCCATCGGCGCGGCCGACACGGCGCTGCAGGCCTCGCTGTGCGAGCGCTTGTGGGAGAGCGGTCTCGACGTCAGCGAGATTGCGCTGGACGTGGCGCAAGGCCGTATCACGCTGCGGGGCGCGATCGGCTGCGCCGCTGACCGCGATGCGGTCGAGGCATGCGTGCGCACGCATGCGGGCGGGCGCGCCGTCGTCAATCGGATCGAGGTCGCGCCCGATCGCACCGGCGGCTGAGTTGCGCGCTGGCACGGCTTTCGCAACCGAGCCAGTTCCGGCCATTGCCGAATGCCGCTGGCCATCACCGATGGATTAACGAGGAAGGAGACTGTCATGAGACACACCGCGATCTTTGCGCTGGCCGCGCTGCTCAGCGTGCCCGCGTGGGCCCAGACCACCACCACGCGTCCAGGCGCCGACACGCGCGCGCCGGGCACATCGGCCTCGGATGTCATGCCGGGCCAGGGCGACACGCGCCGCGCCACTCCCGCCACGCCGGCCACACCCGCGACGCCGGGCGGCCCGGGCTCCCGCGCCACACCGGCAACGCCTGCCACGCCGGCCACCCCCGCCGTCAACGAGGGGCCGCAATCACCGCAACGGTATGACTATCCGGCTTCGGAACCGAAGGCGCCGAAGAGCCGCAAATATTGAGGCAAGGAGCGGCCGGGCCGTGCCAGCGTCTCAGAGACCTGAGGGCCAGGTCTCGGGCGCGCCCGGTGCCGGCACCTCCGGCAGCGCCGGGACCGCGGTGCTGCGGTCGAACCACGCCAGCACGTCGAACTGCCGGGGCAGGATGGCGCCTGCGTAGTGGCTCTGCAGTTCAGTCTCGGGGCGGTAGATCACGCCGATGAAGCGCTCCTGCCGCGCCGGCATCAGCAACTCGCGCAAGTCGGCGTGCACGGCGCTGCGCTTGCCATCCTCAACACCGCCACCCCGCAAATCCGTCCAGCCCTGCGCATGGCCGGCTGCGTGGAACAGGTGCTCGTAGCTGTCGGTCCGCGCGGGGCGCACCTGCTTGATTTCCATGGGACCGTCCCACGAGGTTGCCGCCGCGACGGTGCCGTCATACGTGCTGAAGCCGACCAGCGCGGCCGCGTCGCCGAAAGCCTCGCGGCATAGCTGGCCGATATTCAGCTGGCCCTGGCTGGTGCCCATCTCGGTGTGCGAAGCATCACCGATATGCGAGTTGTGCGCCCACACCACCGCGCGCGATGCCGGCCCATGGGCGTGCAGCAACTGCTCCAGGGTCTCGAACATATGCGTGTCGCGCAGGTTCCAGCTGTCGTCGCTGCCGTGGTACATGACGCGGTAATAGCGTTCGGCCGAAGCCACCAGGCGCGCATTCTGCGCGGCGTCGAGGAAATCCTCGTGCCCGTCGCGCGCATAGGCGAGGCGCTTGTCGAGCAAGGCCTGCAGCTGTTCGACCACCGCGTCCTCGCAGTCGGCATGGGTGCCATGCAGCACGGCGCGGCCGTAGCGCGCGGGGTCGCGCCGCCACGGTTCCAGGCAGCCATAGCGCTCGCGCGCGGCCTGCGCGGCGCTGGGATCGACGCCTTCCAGGTAAGCCAGCACCGCCGCCATCGAGGCGCCCAGGCTGTAGATATCGAGGCCGAAGAAGCCGGTACGCCGGGCCGGCGCCAGCGCGGCATTGTGCGCGTGCAGCCAGCGGATAAAGCGCGCCACCTCGAGGTTGCGCCACATCCAGACCGGAAAGCGGGTAAAGGCGGCGCCAGGGGATTCGGCGGGCTGCGGCGCGCGCCCGCGCACATGGCGGTCGACCGCGGCGGCGTCCGGCCAGTCCGCCTCCACCGCGATGATGCGGAAGCCGTGGCGCGCCACCAGGTGCGCGGTCAGCGCGGCGCGGGCGTGATAGAACTCGGCAGTGCCATGCGTGCTCTCGCCCAGCAGCACCACGCGATGATTGCCGAGCCGATCGGCCAGCGCCGCGGCAGCGTTGGCGAAGGGGCCGGTGAACGGATTCTCGGCCGCGTGGTCGATCACCGGCCACGGCACGGTCGCGGCCGCGATTGCGGCCACGGCGTGCGGGTCGGCCCGGTGTTGTGGCATGGTGTGGCGCGGGCGGCCGGCAGCGTGCCGGCGTCCTCGCGTTGCGGCAACGAGCGCGGGTCAGCCGTGAATGGTGCGGGGATCGTGGCCGAAGCTGTTGCGCGAGCGGATCTGGCCGTCGCGGCCATGGATCAGCAATTCGACGTGCTCGCGCTGGGCCTGCGAGGTGCCGGCGGCGACCGCCTCTTCCTGGGTGGCGTGGTGCGATTCGGCGTAGCGTGCGCCTTCGTGGATAACGTCCCAGCCTTCGTCGTGCGGAACGACGTGTATGTTGCTGCTCATCTCGGGTCTCCTCGGATATCGGTCCTTTTATTGTGGTCGATCTGCGCGCGCTGTCTATCCGGCGGCGTCTGACAGGCGCGAAGCGCTTCTGGTTCCACTTTGGGATGGAAATCCCTGGTTATTTGTCCGGCCTCTTGTAAGCTGGACTTGGATCGCAATAAGAGGAGCGGACCATGCGTGCAAGATTTGCCAGGGGGCTGACGCAGTCGCCGGTGACCGTGGTGGCCCGGGCGTTCGACGGAGAAGCGGTGCGCACTCCCCAGGTGGGCGACCTGGTGACGGTGTATAGCCAGGACCAGGACACCGAATTCAATATCCGCCTGTGCGAGGCCGTCGAGCCCGGCCGCTGGCGCGGCGTGGTCTACGCCATCGGGCGCGGACAGGACGTGCTGGTCACCGCCGAAGGGCTGGAAATCGACGATGTGGTCGAGGTGATGCGGGAGGAAATCGCCTCCGTGATTCCCTGCGGCCGATCCCACTGAACGCCGCACCCATGCGGGTGCGGACCATCCGGAATTGAGGTTTCCCGAGGCCTGGCTCACGCCGGCCGCGCGGGCTGTTTCGGCACGCCCAGCCACATGGCCAGGCCGCTTGCCAGCAGCAACGCCGCCAGCAGGTAGAGCGCATGGTCGAGGCTGCCGGTGCGTGTCTTGATCTGGCCGATCACCCACGGGCTGACGATGCCGCTGGTAATGCCGATGCTGCTGATGAAGGCGATCCCGGCGGCGGTGCCGGCGCCCGGCAGGTAGCCCGGCGGCAGCGCCCAGAACACCGGCAGCGCGGCAAAGATCAGCACCGCCGCCACCGACAGGATGGCCAGCATCGCGGCCAGCCCGGGCAGCGGCAGGGTCAGCGCCGCCAGCGCCAGCGCGCCGCCCGCCGTGCACAGCAGGAAATGCCGATGGCGCTCGCCGGTGCGGTCCGAATGCCGCGCAATCACGATCAGCCCGACCGCGCCCACCGCATTCGGCACCACCGAATACAGGCTCACCGACATCACGTCGGTCACGCCGAAATCGCGGATCATCAACGGCATCCAGAAGCTGAGCGCCAGCGAGCCGCAGGTCAGCGAAAAATAGATGAAGGCGAACAGGTACACGCGCGGGTTGCGCAGCACCTGGCGCAGCGCGTGCAGCGCATGGCCGCCGCCCTGGGTATGCGCGGCGGTGTCGCGCAGCAGGTGGGCGCGTTCGCGCTCGCTCAGCCAGCTGGCCTGCTGCGGCCCGTCGACCAGCAGGCGTGCGGCCGCCAGCCCCAGCAGCACCGCCGGCGCGCCTTCGATCGCGAACATCCATTTCCAGCCCTGCAGGCCCAGCACGCCGGCCATGTCGCGCATGATCCAGCCGGACACCAGTCCGCCCAGCACGCCCGCCACCGCCACGCCGGCAAAGAAGATCGCCATCACCGCGGCGCGCCGGCGCGCGGGGAACCAGTAGGTCAGGTACAGCACGATGCCGGGGAAGAAACCGGCCTCGAACACACCCAGCAGGAAGCGCAGCGCGTAGAACTGCGCGGGCGTCGACACCGCCATCATCGCCACCGACACGGTGCCCCACAGCACCATGATGCGGGTGAAGGTGCGGCGCGCGCCGAAGCGCGCCAGCAGCATGTTGCTCGGCACCTCGCACAGCACGTAGCCGACGTAGAACACCGCCGCGCCAAGGCCGTACATGGCATCGCTGAAGCCCAGGTCCTGCTTCATCTGCAGCTGCGCGAAGCCGATGTTGATGCGGTCCAGGAACGACACCACGTAGCAGACGAACAGGAAGGGAATGATGCGCAGCCAGACCTTGCGGTAGAGCGCGTCCTCGTCGCCCGCGGCGAGTGCGGAGGTGGCTGCAGGGGCCGGGGCGGGAAGCGCCAGGCTGGATAGGGACGAAAGCTCCCCTGAGACCGGATGGCTCATCGATGTTGTCTCCGTGCGGTGGTGGCTGCGGCGGCAGGCAGCCGGGCGGTTGCCGCCAGTGGGCCGCGTCTGGTGCGCGTTGGCCCGGGATGTCTTGATGGACGGTGCGTGGCACAGGCTCGGACAGGGCCGCGCCTGCGCCTGGCTATGCGGTCAGGCCGGCGCCGTGTCCGGGCTGGCGACGACGCCGGCGCGCGCTTCGGCCATGGCCGCCAGCAGCACATCGTGGTCGCCGATATGGTTGGCCAGCAACAGGATCAGCTGCGCGTTGGCGGCCTGGCTCTGGGACTCGTCGAGGTCGCGGTGCATCTCGATCAGCGCTTCGTAGAAGTCGTCGGGCCGCGCCAGGTTGGGCTGGGTGTTGAGCAAGTTGGGCATGGCAATCTCCGTGGGGCAGGGCTGGCGTCGGGGCAATCAGGCGGCCATGCGGCCCGGCCGCGGTGCGCGCAGGTCGGCGCCGGTGGCGCGCGCCAGCGCGGCGCGGATTGCGGCAGGATCGGGACGGTGCCAGCGTGCGCACACATGCTGGTCGGGACGGACCAGGTAGCAGGTGCCGCGCGTGGCGCCGTAGCGCGCCGCCGCCAGGCCCTCTACATCGCGCAGCACGGTGGCTTGGGTGCGGGTCATGGGCGGCTGCGCGGCGTCGGTGACATAGACCAGCCGCAGCGGCGTGCCGGCCTGCTGCAGTGCGGCCAGGTCCGCCAGCGTGCCGGCATCGATGGCCTCCGGATTGCCGAACACCAGCAAGGTGAAATCGCCGCCGAGGTGCGACAGCAGCCAGCCCGCGCCGTCCACGCCGGATACCGGCGCATCGCAGCAGACCGCGCCGGGCACGAGCTTGCCGCCAGCATCAGGCGCGGCGTCATCGGTGTTCAGCGGCGAGTCGTGCAACACCGCCGGCACCGACAGCCTGCCGCTGTTGACCAGCCCGCGCGCAAACGCATGGCGCCGGGACAACGCCAGTACCGCGTCGCGGAACACGCGGCTGGCGGCGCTCTTGGGCGTGATGAAGTCGGTCGAGCGGGTGGAGTTGCGGATGTTCTCGTCGGCGGCGAATTCGCGCTCGCTGGCGTAGGTGTCGAGCAGCCGGTCGCAGGCATGGCCCTGCAGCACGTAGGCCAGCTTCCACGCCAGGTTCTCGGCGTCCTGGACACCGCTGTTGGCACCGCGCGCGCCGAACGGCGAGACCCCGTGCGCGGCATCGCCGGCGAACAGGATATTGCCGTGGCGGAAGCTGTCCATGCGCTGGCAGGAGAAGGTGTAGACACTGACCCACTCCAGCTCGAACTTCACGTCCTTGCCCAGCAGCGCCTGCACCCGCGGGATCACGCGCTCGGGCGATTTCTCCAGCACCGGGTCGGCGTCCCAGCCCAGCTGGAAGTCGATGCGCCAGACATTGTCCGGCTGCCGGTGCAGCAGCACCGACTGGTGCGGATGGAAGGGCGGGTCGAACCAGAACCAGCGCTCGGCCGGGAAATCGGCCTCCATCCTGACGTCGGCGATCAGGAAGCGGTCGCGGAAGGTGCGGCCCTTGCTGTCCAGGCCCAGCAGCTTGCGCATCGGGCTGCGCGAGCCGTCGGCGGCCACCACATAGCGCGCGGCCAGCGGGTAACAGCCGTCGGGGGTCTCGACGGTCAGCACCACGCCGGCATCGACGCCGCCGCGGTTTTCCACGCCGACCACCTTGTTGTGCCAGCGGATCTCGATATTGGGCAGCGCTTGGGCGCGCTCCAGCAGGTAGCCTTCGAGGTAGTACTGCTGCAGGTTGATGAAGGCCGGACGGCGGTGGCCGCTCTCGGGCAGCAGGTCGAAGCTGTAGACCTGCTCGTCGCGCAGGAACACCCTGCCGACATGCCAGCGCACGCCCTTGTCGACCATGCGTTCGCCGCAGCCCAGGCGGTCGAAGATATCGAGCGTGCGCTTGGAAAAGCAGATCGCGCGCGACCCGGTGGACAGCGTGCAGTCGTCGTCCACCAGCACCACGGGCACGCCGCGTTGCGCCAGGTCGATGGCGGTGGCCAGCCCCACCGGGCCGGCCCCGACCACGACCACCGGATGCGCCGCCGCGGGCGCGGCATCAGCGGATTGCCCGGCGCGCTGCTGTTCCGCACAGGGCCGGTAGGCGAACCTCAGCCGCTGGTAGTCGATGCTGCTCATGCTTGTGTCTCCTCCACCTGAAAAACTCTGTTGTGCGATGGCTTGCTGATGTGCCGTCGTCAGTCCTGCAGCGCGGCCCACATATCCTGGTCGCGCTGGGCGGTCCAGATGCGCGGATGGCGCATGCCGCTGGCCTCGTCGTAGGCGCGCGAGACATCGAACGGCAGGCAGTGCTCGTAGATGAAGACGTGGCCGAACTTCGGGTCCATGGCGCGGCGCGTGTGCGCCATCGCGGCCTTCAGGTCGAGCTTTTCCGCCACCGCTTCCTGGCCGGACCTGAACAGCGTGGTGACGAAGTCCTTGGTGTAGGCGATGCCCTTTTTCACTTCATCGGGCGTGGTCAGCGCGGGGCCGCGGCCCGGCACCAGCTTTTCGGGGTTCAGCGCCTGCAGCGCATCGAGCGTGGCCGGCCATTCGGCCAGTTGCGCGTCGCCGCAGTAGCAGGCGGCGTCGTATTCGACCAGGTCGCCGGAAAACAGCACCTTCTGCTGCGGCAGCCACACCACGGTGTCGCCCTTGGTATGGCCCGAGCCCAGGTGGGCAATGCGCACTTCCAGCTGGCCCAGGAACAGGGTGATCTCCTTGTCGAACACCAGCGTCGGCCAGGTCAGGCCCGGCACCGTTTCCACGCCGGCGAACAGGCGCGGGAAGCGTTCGATCTCGGACTTCATGTCGGCCTCGCCGCGCTCGACGATCATCTCGTAGGTGCCGCGGCTGGCGATGATCTGCTGCGCGCCCTCGGCAAAGTAGGCCGACGCGCCCAGCACGCGCACGGCGTGGTAGTGCGACAGCACCACGTACTTGATCGGCTTGTCGGTGATGGTGCGGATGCGCGCGATCAGGTCCTGCGCCATCGCCGGCGTGGCCGTGGTGTCGACGATCAGCACGCCGTCATCCCCGATCACCACGCCGGAGTTGGGATCGCCCTCGGCGGTATAGGCCCACGCGTTCTCGGACAGCTGGGTGAAGGTGATCTGCTTGGCTTCCAGGTCGGCCTGCGATGCGAATGCCTTGGACATGGCGTCTTTTCCTTTTGTGGGCAGGGCGGGACGGCGCGGGAATGGCCGCAAGCGCATGCGGCGTGGCACTGGCTGTCTCGCCCCCGTTCGTATGGATTTCCGGATCTCGCACGGCTGGGTCTGCCGTGTCGCGACGGGGTAATGCCATCTTAGGAAAGGTCGTCGAATTAATCAATAGCGAAATGATTAGCCTATGACAAATAATTGGAGTGACGAACTTCGACCGGGTCGAGATGGGGGTAAACCCGCGTGCGGCGGGATCCGGGAGGCGTTCGATTAATATCCGGTTTTTCCGAACACACAGGACGCTGATGGTCAGACCCAGGGCGGGGACAGCGGTAACGCCGGCGGGCGCACCGACGGCGCGTGCCGACAAGGCGCAGCGCGGCATCCAGAGCGTGGAGGTGGGCGCGCGCCTGCTCGCGGCACTGGCCGCGGCGCGCGTGCCGATGCCGCTGGCGGCACTGGCCGACGCCGCGCAGCTGGCGCCGGCGCAGGCGCATGCCTATCTGGTCAGCCTCGCGCGGCTGGGCCTGATCAAGCGCGACCATCTGTCCGGCCGCTACGAGCCCGGACCGCTATCGCTGCGCCTGGGTCTGCTGCATCTGGAGCAGGACGCCGCCTGGCGCGCCGCGCTGCCACGCGCGGACGCGCTGGCGCAAGCGCTGGGCTGCAGCGTGGCAATCTGCCTGGCCGGGCCGCAGGGACCGACCATCGTGCGCTATGTGCCGGCCACCGCGCCGCTGCACGTCAACCTGCACGTGGGCACGGTGATGGCGCTGGCGGCCACTGCCACCGGCCGGGTGTTCTGCGCCTTCCAGCCGCCGGCGCAGTGGCAGCCGTTGTGGCAGGCGCAGCAGCCGGATGCCACCGCGGCGGACCTGGCCGCGTTCAGCGCCAGGCTTGCCGAAATCCGTGCGCGCGGCATCGAGCGCAGCATCGATGCGCCCAGCCCGGCCGTCAGCAGCCTCAGCGTGCCGGTGCTCGACGGCGCCGGCGCGCTGCGGCTGGTGCTGACGCTGGTGGGATCGACCGGTGCCATCGAGGTCGACTGGCACGGCGCGGCGGCGCGGGCCTTGCTCGCCGCGGGCGCGGAGATCGGCGCGGCGCTGCGCGAACCGAACGGTGAACAGGCATGAGCGGCGCGACCGAAACCACGCAAGACCCCGACGGCGGCAAGCCACAGCGCGGCATCCAGTCGCTCGACAGCACCGGCCAGTTGCTCGGCGCGCTGGTGGCCGCAGGCCGGCCGCTGCCGCTGCGCGACCTGGCGCTGGCCGCGGGCATGCCGGCGGCGAAGGCATTTCCGCACCTGGTCAGCCTGCAGAAGACCGGACTGCTGGCGCGCGATGCCGCCGGCAACTACCTGTGCGGACCGCTGGCGCTGGAACTGGGGCTGATCGCGCTGCAGCGGCTGTCGCCGACGCGCGAGGCCGAACCGGAGGTGATCGAACTGGCCGGGACCACGGGCCTGAGCGTGGCCATGGCGGTGCTGGGGCCGCTGGGGCCCACCGTGGTACGGCTGGAAGAATCGGCGCGGCCGCAGCATGTCAGCCTGCGCGTGGGCACGGTGCTGTCGCTGGTCCATACCGCCATCGGCCGCACCGTCGCGGCGCACCTGCCGCACAATGTGCTGCCGGGCCTGCTGCAGAACGATGCGCTGCGCCTGGCGGGCGCCGCCGCCGACCAGGTGCTCGGGCCCGGCGGCAAGCTGGCGCCGGCCTACGCCGGGCGGCTGGCGCAGGTGCGCGTGGCGCGCATCGACAATGCGCTGAGCCACCCGGTGCCGGGCATCGACACGCTGGCGGCACCGGTGTTCGACCACACCGGCAGCCTGGCGCTGGTGATCGCCGTGATGGGTTCCAGCGGCAGCTTCGACAGCAGCACCGAAGGCGCCACCGCCGTGCTGGTGCGGCAGGCGGCGGCGCGGCTGTCGTGGCGCTTCGGCGCGCCGGACGCCGCCGCAGGGCGGGCGGTCAGTTGTCCAGCTTGATGTTGGCGGACTTGATCAGGCCGTCCCACTTTTCGTATTGCGCGCGGATATAGCTGCCGAACTGCGCCGGCGTGGCGGGGAACGGCACCGTGCCCTGGCTGGCCAGCCTGGCAGCCAGGTCCGGCTGCTTCAGCGCGGCCACGATCTCGCCGTTGAGGCGGTCGATCACGGCCTTGGGGGTGCCGGCCGGGGCCGCCACGCCAAACCACGCGGTCAGCTCGTAGCCGGGCACGCCGGCGGCGGCCAGCGTCGGCACGCCGGGCAGCTGCTCGGACGGCTTCTGCGTGGTCACAGCCAGCGCGCGCACGCGCTTGTCGCGGATATAAGGCAGCGCCGTGGAGACGCTGTCGAACATCATGGTGATGCGCCCCCCGATCAGGTCGGTCATCGACGCGGCGCTGCCCTTGTACGGAATATGCGTGATATCGACACCGGCCAGGTGCGTGAACAGCTCGCCCGCCAGGTGCGACGACGAGCCGTTGCCGAACGAGCCGTAGGTCAGCCTGCCCGGCTCCTTGCGCGCCAGCGCCAGCAGTTCCGGCACGGTGCGCGCCGGCACGCTGGGATGCACCACCAGCACGTTGGGCAGGTAGGCCACCGACGCCACCGGCGCGAAGTCCCTGAGCGGGTCGTAGCCGGGCTTGTCATAGAGGCTCTTGTTCACCGCCAGCGAGCCGAAGGTGCCGAACAGCAGCGTGTAGCCGTCGGCCGGGGCGCGCGCCACGGCGATCGCCGCCAGGTTGCCGCCGGCACCGGGGCGGTTGTCGATCACCACCGGCTGCTGCAGCCGCGCCGACAGCGCGTTGCCGATCTCGCGCGCCAGCAGGTCGGTGGCGCCGCCCGGCGGGAACGGCACTACCAGCCGCACCGGCTTGTCGGGGTAGTCCGCCAGCGCGGTGCCGGCGGCGGTGGCCGCGCATGCAAACAGCAGCCCCATGGCCGCACGCCTGATCCAACCCTGCATCGCTGTCTCCTTTCCTTGATCTGTTGCGATGGAACGGGCGTCAGTGTGTCGCAGCCGCCGCGCGCGCGGGTTCGGGATTGGCGAAGGTCGGGTTCGGCCCGATGCGGTGCCGCTCAGTCAGGCCGGCGCAGCCGCGCGATGGTGCCGAACAGGGTTTCCAGCTCCACCGGCTTGACCAGGTGCGCATCGAAGCCGGCGGCCTCGGTATGCTGCCGGTCCGCCGGCTGGCCGAAGCCGGTCAGCGCGACGTAACGGGTCGATTCGGTGCCCGCCACGCCACGCATGGCCCGCACCACCTCGAAACCGTCCATGCCCGGCATGGCCAGGTCGATCAGCGCGATATGCGGACGGCAGCGCGGCGCCACGTGCAGCGCTTCGGAGCCATCGTAGGCGATGGTCACCTCGTGGCCGCACATCTCGAGCAGCATCGCCAGGCTGTCGGCGGCGTCACGGTTGTCGTCGACCAGCAGGATGCGCTGCACCTGCAGCTCGGCCTGGTCGTGGCCGGTGGCGGGCAGGGCGGTGCGGTGCGCATCGTCGGACGGGCGCGCGGCCGGTAGCGGCAGCCGTACCGTGAAGGTGCTGCCCAGCCCCGGCCCGGCGCTGGTGGCCGCGATGGTGCCGCCGTGCAGCTCCACCAGCGAGCGGCACAGCGACAGGCCGATGCCCAGCCCGCCCTGCACATCGGTGCCGGGCCGGCTTTCCTGCACGAACAGCTGGAAGATGTCCTCGATCGCATGGGGCGAGATGCCGCGGCCCTGGTCGGTCACCCGCAGCTCAAGGGTACGGTTCTGCACCGCTGCGGCAATCGTCACGACCGAGCCGGACGGTGAAAACTTCGACGCATTGAGCACCAGGTTCTGCAGCACCTGCACCAGCCGGGTCTTGTCGGCATCCATGCGGATCGCGCCGGGCGCGCCCTGCACGTCGACGCGCTGCGACTTGGCATCGAGCGCCGGGCGCGCGCCCTCGATCGCCAGCCCGATGATCTCGTCGAGTTCCACCGGTCCGGTGCGCAGCTCGATCCGGCCGGAGGTGATGCGCCCGATATCGAGCAGGTCGTCGACGAGCCGGCTCAGGTGCGTCACCTGGCGCTCGATCAGGGCCAGGCTCTGGTTGGCCAGCGCGCCGTCGCCCGGGGCGAGCCGCATCGCGGTCAGCGCGCTGCGCACCGGCGCCAGCGGATTGCGCAGTTCATGCGAAAGCGTGGCCAGGAACTCGTTCAGGCGCTGGCTGGAGCGCTCCAGCTCCTCGCGGCGGCGGCGTTCGCTCATGTCGCGCGTCACCTTGGCAAAGCCGCGCAGCGCGCGCGAATCGTCGTAGACGGCGGTCAGCGTGACATTGGCCCAGAACAGCGAGCCGTCCTTGCGCACGCGCCAGCCCTCGTCCTCGATGCGCCCGGCGCGCCGCGCCAGGTCCAGGTGCCGCGCCGGCTTGCCCGCGGCGACGTCTTCCTGCGGATAGAACACCGAGAAATGGCGGCCGATGATCTCGTCGCGGCGGTAGCCCTTGATATAGGACGCGCCTGAATTCCAGCTGACGATATGGCCGCCGGGATCAAGCATGAAGATCGCGTAGTCCTTGACGCCTTCCACCAGCAGGCGCAGCGATTCCTCGCTCTGGCGCAGCGCCTCGGCGGCGCGGCGCTGCTCGGACAGGTCGCGCGTGACCTTGCCGAAGCCGATCAGCCCGCCGTCGGGGTCGCGCAGGGCGGTGATGACGACGTTGGCCCAGAAGCGGCTGCCGTCCTTGCGCACGCGCCAGCCCTCGTCCTCGAAGCGGCCCAGTTCGGCGGCCGCCTTCAGCTCGGCGTCGGGCCAGCGCCGCGCCACCGCGTCGGGCGTATAGAACTGCGAGAAATGTTTGCCCAGGATCTCCTCGCGCCGGTATCCCTTGATACGGGCCGCGCCCTTGTTCCAGCTCGACACATGGCCGCCCACGTCGAGCGTGAAGATGGCGTAGTCCTGCACGGCTTCCACCAGCGTCCGGTAGGGGGTGTCGCTCGGATGGTCGGGGCCGCTGGCGTTGCCGGCAAGGGGTTGTGGATCGTCGGGGCGTCTTGTCATGGAATGGGTTGGGCGACGTGCCGGTGCTGCCGGCGCATCCGATCCTGTAAGGATACGCCTGCTTGCGCTGCGCTGGCACCCGCCCGCATGGCCAAGTGCAGCACGGACGTCCCGCGGGCCGGCACACGGCAACCTCGGACGCTTCCGTGCCAAGAATCGGAATGTACGGATTGTCTGGCCAGTGCGGCTCCATAGAATGGACGCACGAGGTTCTCCAGGTCTTCCAGCCCACAGCGCAGATGACACAGTCCGACGATCGCCATCCGCAGCGCGAAGCCATGCCGTGCAGCACGTGTTGCCACATGGCCGGCGCCTGGCCTGAGTGCGCACCGGCCGGCCTGGCACGCGGCGTGACCGGCGTCGAGGCAGCGCAACGCATGGTGCGCCTGCGCAAGGGCGAATTCCTGTACCTGCTGGGAGACCCGGTGACATCGGTCTATGCCATTCGCGTCGGCACCATCAAGACCCATGTCACCACCGAAGACGGGCGCACCCAGGTGGTCGCCTTCCACTTTCCCGGCGACATGGTCGGGCTGGACAGCCTGGTGCGCCCGCACTATGCGTCGTACGCCACCGCGCTGGAAGACACCAAGCTGTGCCTGTTCACCGTGGACGCGCTGCGCCTGGCCGCGGCCACGCTGGCCCCGCTCGGCAGGCAATTGCTGCTGGCGCTGGACGCCCAGCTGCAGCGCGCGCGGGCGCTGCAGACCATGCTGGCGCTGATGACTGCCGAAGAGCGGCTGGTGACGTTCCTGCTGTGGCTGGCGGACGGCTTCGCGCTGCGCGGCTTTTCCTCGTCGGCCTTTGTGCTGCGCATGAGCCGCGAGGAAATCGGCAGCTATATCGGCCTGACGCTGGAAACGGTGAGCCGGCAGTTCTCGCGGCTGGCCGAGGGCGGATTGATCACGGTACGGCACCGCACCATCACGCTGCTCGACAAGCCCGCGCTGCGGGCCATTGCCGCGCGGCCGATGATCCTTGCGCACGCACCCGCGCCGCGCTCGCGCATGGCGGGCGGCGCATGCCCGCACCCGTGAAAGGCCAAGATGGAACAGGACCAGCCCTCTTGCGCAGGCATGCCGGACATGCACCAGGAAGCGGACCCCGACGGCCTGCGCCAGATCGAGGCGCTGAACCTGTCCTACCTGCTGCTGGTACAGCGGCTGATGCGCGAGAACGAAGCCGAGGCGCTGTTCCGGCTCGGCCTGGGTCGCGAGATGGGCCGCCTGCTGGCATCGCTGACGCCGACGCAGATAATCGCGCTGGCGTGGTCCGGCCTGATGCGGTACCGCTTCCGGCTGGATGACAGCCTGCTGGTGACCGCGCTGACCGGGGCCGAGCCGCCGCACGCCTTGCACGGCATGCATGCCGCGATCGTGATGGCATCGCGGCGGGATTGAAACACGACTTCTGGAATCGGAGGGTATATGACGGGCAATGCGATCACGCATGTCGATCTGAAGCGGATGACCATGGCCGCCGACCGCCGCGGCGGGTGGCCGCCCGCGGTCGACCGCACCGAAATCGCCGGCAAACTGCAGATGCAGGACATCGTCCAGGCCCTTGGCGCCGAGGCCGCCGAGCAGCGCTGCATCGAAGCCGGCCTGGAGACGCTGGCCATGGCGGGGCGCCCGCCGGTACGGGCGGTGGTCTCGGTGGGCCACGGCCGGCAGCCGGCGCTGGACTTCTATGTCGATGCGGACATCAGGACGTGCTGCGCGCTGGACCGCACCCTGCAGCAGGCCATCGCCACCCGCTTCACCAGCGTGCTGCCGCCCGGCCTGGCGGTGTCGGTGCTGCCGCTGGACGTCTATGTGCGCGAAAGCGGCGGACAGGACCACGGGCCCGAGGCACAGGCCTGGGGCGCGTGCGCGCGCGAGTTGCTGTCCGGCGGCGAGATGCAGCAGCGACTCGCGGTCGTATGCGCCTATTTGTCGGTGTTGCAGGACGCGCAAGGACTTGCCGAGCGGCTCGGCTACCTGCAGCAGAACCTGCTCGACCAGGGCCAGGAGGCGCTGTCGTGGCGCCTGCGGCGGCACCGCAGCGTGGAGGGACGCACGCTGGCGCAGGCGCTGGAAGGCCTGGCCCGTGCCGCGGACGGGGCGCTGTATGAGTTCGGCACCCGCTACAGCCGGGAGCGGGCCGGCTACCAGATCGAGCAGATGCAGCAGGTGCACGACCAGATCGCGCGCTTTCGGGACAGCTGCCGGCTGGCGCCGCCGCAGTCCGGCCCCCGGCACGCCGCCGGCACGGCGGGCTGAGGGCGTGCCGGATCAGATGCCGGCCATGCAGGTGTACTTGATCACCAGGTAGTCGTCGATGCCGTAATGCGAGCCCTCGCGGCCCACGCCCGACTGCTTGACCCCGCCGAACGGCGCCACCTCGTTCGAGATCAGGCCCGTGTTGACGCCGACCATGCCGTATTCCAGCCGTTCCGAAACGCGCCAGACCCGGCCCAGGTCGCGCGCATAGAAGTAGCTGGCCAGGCCGAACTCGGTGTCGTTGGCCATGGCGACTACGTCGTCCTCGGTGTCGAAGCGGAACAGCGGCGCGAGCGGACCGAAGGTTTCCTCGCGCGCCACCAGCATGCCGGGCGCGACGTCGGCCAGCACCGTGGGCTGGAAGAAGGAGTGCCCGAGCGCATGGCGCTGGCCGCCCTGCAGCAGGCGCGCGCCCTTGCCGAGCGCGTCGGCGATATGCTCCTCGACCTTGGCCACGGCCTTGTCGTCGATCAGCGGGCCGATGCGCACGCCGTCGTCCATGCCGTTGCCGACCTTCAGCGCCGCCACCGCGGCCACCAGTTTCTGCGCAAACGCCTCGTACACTCCAGACTGCACGTAGATGCGGTTGGCGCAGACGCAGGTCTGGCCGGCATTGCGGTACTTGGAAACGATCGCGCCTTCGACGGCGGCGTCCAGGTCGGCATCGTCGAACACGATAAAGGGCGCGTTGCCGCCCAGTTCCATCGACACTTTCTTGATGGTGGCGGCGGTCTGAGCCATCAGCACACGTCCGACTTCGGTGGAGCCGGTGAAGGTCAGCTTGCGCACCAGCGCATTGCTGCTCATCTCGCCGCCGATCGCGCTGGCGGAGCCTGTCACCACCGACAGCACGCCGGCGGGGATGCCGGCACGCTCGGCCAGGGCCACCAGCGCCAGCGCCGTCAGCGGTGTCTGCGAGGCGGGTTTGACCACCATGGTGCAGCCTACCGCCAGCGCGGGGCCGGCCTTGCGGGTGATCATGGCGGCGGGGAAGTTCCACGGCGTGATCGCGGCACAGACCCCGACCGGCTCCTTGGTCACCACGATGCGCTGGTTGCTGACCGGGGCGGGAATGGTATCGCCATAGACGCGCTTGCCTTCCTCGGCAAACCATTCGATGAACGAGGCCGCGTAGGCGATCTCGCCGCGCGCCTCGGCGATCGGCTTGCCTTGCTCCGCGGTCATGATGCGGGCCAGGTCTTCCTGGTTCGCCATGATCAGCTCGAACCATTTGCGCAGCAGCGCCGAGCGTTCCTTGGCGGTGCGGGCGCGCCATGCCGGCAGCGCGCGGTTGGCGGCCTCGATGGCCTGGCGGGTCTCGTCGGCGCCCAGCTGCGGCACCTGGCCGACGCGCTCGCCGGTGGCGGGATTGATCACGTCGATGCGGCGCTCGCCATCGATCCAGCGGCCGTCGATCAAGCACTGCTGCCGCAGCAGCGAGGAATCCTGGAGGTTCAGCATGGTTGTCTCGGTGTATGCCGGCAGTGGCGCCGGGTCTTTGTCGTTGGGCCGGAGACAACGATTGTAATCCCGCTACCCGGGGGTGGTCCCGGACGGTGCCTTGGCGGACGGCGCCTCGATGCCCCAGTCGCCGCATTCGAGCCAGTCGTCGCCGAGCAGTTCGACGGGATGCTGGGTGCGGCTGGAGCCGTTGCCGCAGCGCATCGAGTCGACCGGGCAGTATTGGTCGCAGCCCCAGCAGATGCGCTCGGGATGGCTGGGATGGATGGGAAATTTCTTGGCCATGATGGCCCATTATGTCGACGCCTCCGGATCCCGGTCTTGTGCGGGATCAAGGCGGCATCAACCGCGCCGTGACGCCAGGTCAAGGTCAAGATCAACCCCAGCCGTCGGCGTCGAGGCGCGTCCAGCGGTCGGGTGCTTCGCCGTCGTCGGACGCAAGCAGCAGTGTCTGGCCGCAGTGGCCGCAGCGGTACACGAACGCATTCTGTCCGCTCGCCATGCGCAGCGTCGCCGAGATCGCCAGTTGCGGATGCGGCGGCACATGGCCGGGGCGGTCCAGTTGCGACTCGCACAGGTCGCATAGAGACATGGTGGTTTCCTCCGCGCGGATGGCTGCGCCGGTGATGCTGTGGTGCAGCATTCGCTGTTTCAGTATAGCGGCGCAGTTTCGATGCGACAGGTGCGCGAACGCACGCTACTCGCCAAGGAACTCGGCCACCACTTCCATGCCTTCAATGTGATCTGCCACCACCTTGGCGATGGTAATCAGCGGTATCGCGAGCAACATTCCCCATACGCCCCACAGCCACGTGAACAGCAGCAGCGCCACGAACACCGCGACGGCGTTCATGCGCGCCATGCGGCCGGTCATCCACGTGGTGATGACCGAACCGATCAACGTGGCGATCAGCAGCGAGCCGCCGGCCGCGGCGGCGGCCATGCCCAGCGTGCCGAACTGCATGAACGTCACCATGCCCAGGCACAGCGCGATCGCCAGCGCGCCGAAGTAGGGCACCAGGTGCAGCGCCGCCGCCGCGATCGACCAGCTGCCGGCGTTGTCGACCCCCAGCCATTTCAGCAGCAGCCAGGTGCACACCCCCAGGCCGGCGTTGGTCACCAGCAGCATCCCCATGTAGCGGCGGATGGAGCGGTTGACCTCGTCCAGCATGTGCACGCTGATCTTCTTTTCCGAGATAGTGGTGCCTACCATCTTGATGAACTTGCGCTTGAAGGTATCGCCGGCAAGCATCAGGAAGTACAGAAGGAACACCACCACCACCGCCTGCGCCGCCATGGTGAAGATGCTGACCGAGCCGGCCAGCAGCATGTTGTTGATCTGGCCCGCCGACTGCTCCACGACAACGTGGGTGCCGCGCGCCGGCGGCGGCTGGCCGGTGCCGCTGAGCACGGTGGCGGCGCGGCGTATCTTCTGCAACATCGAGTCGTCGCCGCTGAGCAGCGCGCCGACGGATCGCGACAGCTTGCTGGCCATCTCCGGCAGGCTGTTGACCATCGACTCGACCTGACCTTGCAGCAGGTAGGCGCCGCTGAGCAGGGCGGCGAGCAGCGCCAGCAGCACCATGGTGCTGGCTACCGAGCGCGCCAGCCCCAGCCGCTGCAGCGCGCACACCAGCGGATCGAGCAGGTAGGCCATCACCACCGCGATCACCACCGGCACCAGGAAGTCGCGCGCCACGTGCACGGCGTACAGCGAGAACAGCACCGCCAGCACCATCAGCGCGGTGCTGGCGCGATGCAGCGCGCCGGCAACGGCGGCCTCGGTCAGCAGCGCGGGCGCTGGCGTGGACGGCTCCGCGGCGGCGCCTGCAGGGCGGCCATCGTCGGTCAGTTGCGGGACGGGCTGCGCTGGCGGCAGCCCTGGGGCGGTAGGATCGGGAACGGTCGACATAGCCGGGCGCTTCGGCAAAAGGCCTGGCGCTACCCTCGAAGATAGCGTTCCGGCCGGCGTTGGACTGTCGGACGCCGCCGCCTGCCGGTGTCAGACAAGCGCGGCAGCGCGCCTGCATGCGCCGCGCAAACGACACCGCCCGGCGGCCGGCATTGCGCTGGCCGCCGGGCGGTGCATGGCAGGGTCGGGGCGACCGGGCGACTTCAGCCCGTCACGGTCTTGGTCTCGAGGAACTCGGCGATGCCTTCGGGGCCGTACTCGCGGCCGTTGCCGGAAGTCTTGTAGCCGCCGAAGGGCGCGGTGATATCCATCATCGCGCCGTTGATGCGCACGTTACCGGCGCGCAGCCGCGCCGCCAGCCTGCGCGCCCGCGCCGGGTCGGACGAGGCGATATAGGCGGCCAGGCCAAACTCCGTGTCGTTGGCGATCGTCACGGCTTCCTCTTCGCTGTCATACGGCAGCAGGCACAGCACCGGCCCGAAGATTTCTTCGCGGGCGATGGTCATGTCGTTGCGCACATCGGCAAAGATGGTCGGGCGGGCATAGAAGCCGCGCGCCAGGCCGTCGGGGCGGCCTGGGCCGCCGGCGGCCAGCCGGGCGCCTTCCTCGATGCCGACGCCGATCAGGCGCTGCACCTTATCGTACTGGCCGCGGTTTGATATCGGGCCCATCTTGGTGTCGGGATCGGACGGATCGCCGACCTTGACCGCATTGGCCACCGCCGCCGCGATCTGCACCGCTTCCTCGTAGCGTGCGCGCGGCACCAGCACGCGCGTGGGGGCCACGCAGGTCTGGCCGGAGTTGACCATGCACTGGGCCACGCCGCTGGTCACCGCGGCCTGCAGATCGGCGTCGTCCAGCACGATCAGCGGCGACTTGCCGCCCAACTCCTGCGCCACGCGCTTGACCGTGGGCGCGGCGCTGATGGCCACTTCCACCCCGGCGCGGGTCGAGCCGGTGATCGACACCATGTCGACATCGCGGTGCGACGACAGGGCGGAGCCCACCACGCGACCTTCGCCATAGAGCATGTTGAACACGCCCGGCGGCGTGCCGGCGGCATCCATGATCTCGGCGAAGATCTGCGCGTCCAGCGGCGCGATCTCAGAGGGCTTGAGCACCACGGTGCACCCCGCCGCCAGCGCCGGCGCCACCTTGGCCGCGATCTGGTTCAGCGGCCAGTTCCACGGCGTGATCAGCGCCGCCACGCCGATGGCCTCGCGCAGCACCAGGCTCTTGCCGCGCGGGCTTTCGAAAGCAAAGTCGCGCAGCGCCTGCAATGTCGCCTGCAATTGCCCCAGCCCGATCGCTGCCTGCAGGTTGGTGGCCAGCGTGATCGGTGCGCCGATCTCCTGGCGCACCGCCTGCGCCAGGTCGGGCATGCGCGCCTGGTAGGCGGCGATGATGCGCTCGAGCAGCGCAATGCGGGTTTCGCGGTTGGATAGCGACCACGCCGGGAAGGCTTCGCGCGCGGCGGCCACGGCGCGGTCCACGTCCGCGGCGGTGCCCATGGCGAGCCTGCCTGCCACCGCTTCGGTGGCCGGGTCGATGATGTCGGCCTGGGTGGCGCCCTCGGCGGGCTGCACCCATTTGCCGTGGATATAGAACTTGTCGACGATATGCATGCCGGTTGCCTCGATGGATTGGCGTCCGCTCAGACCGGGCGGTCGCCGATGATGGTGGCGCGGTTCATGTGGCGCACCGCGGGAAAGTAGTCCTGCACGGCGTAATGCTGCGTGGAGCGGTTGTCCCACAGCGCGATCGTGTCCGGCTGCCAGCGCAGCCGCACCTGGTACTCGGGTGCGGCGGCCTGGCGGTACAGGTACTGCATCAGGTCCAGTTCCGCCGGCCGGAAGTCGGAGCCGAAGCGATACGGCTGTTCCTTGGCGAAGTTGGCGAAGTGCGTGGTGAAGGCCTCGTTGACGAACAGGATCTTCTCGCCGGTCTCCGGATGGGTGCGTACCACCGGGTGCACCATGGGCGGATACTTGGCGCGCATCTCCGCATACTTCTCCTCGCTCAGCGCGGTGCCGAACGCGGGCATGGCATCGTGCACCGCCTTCAGGTTGGCGATGCGGTCCTTCATCTCCTGCGGCAGGTTGTCGTAGGCAGCGGCCATGTTGATCCAGATGGTGTCGCCGCCCACCTCGGGGCACTCCAGGCAGCGCAGCATCGAGCCCATCGACGGAATCTCGCGCCACGACACGTCGGAGTGGTACAGGTTCTCGCGGCCGCGGGTCTTGTCGTTGCGGCCGAACACCACCAGTTCCGGGTGCTCCGGATGGTTGGTGAACATCGGGTGGACTTCCAGCTCGCCGAAGCGCCGCGCCACGGCAACGTGCTGGGCCGGCGTGATGGCCTGCTTGCGGAAAAACAGGACCTTGTACTTCAGCAGCGCGCGGCGCAGCGAGAGATAGTTGTCGTGGTCGAGGGTCTCGCGGAAATCGATGCCCTCGACCTCGGCGCCGATGGTCGGCGTGCAGCGGCGCACGGTGAAGGGAAAGGGCTCTTGCTCCAGCGCGCGGTAGGCTTGCGGGCTGATGGTGGCGGGTGCGGCGGCTTGCATGGTTGTCTCCTTGGTGGGTTGTGCCTGGTCGGGCTGGGGCTCAGCGGTAGGCGGCCCTGATCAGGTCCGCGGCCTTTTCGCCGATCATGATGGCCGGCGCGTTGGTGTTGCCGCCGACCAGGGTCGGCATGATCGAGGCGTCGGCGACGCGCAGGCCCTGCACGCCGCGCACGCGCAGTTCCGGGTCGACCACGGCCATGCCGTCGACACCCATCTTGCAGGTGCCGACCGGGTGGTAAACCGTATCGGCATGGTTGCGCACGAAGTCCTGGATCGCCGCCTCGTTGCTGCTGTCGGGCCCGAATGTGTCGGTCAGGACCTCGCGCCCGCCGTGCTGCGCCAGCGCCGGCTGGGCGAAGATGCGGCGGATCGCGCGCACCCCCTCGACCATGCCGGCCATGTCTTCCCCGGCTGAGAGGAAGCGCGGATCGATCAGCGGCGCTTCGCGCGTGTCGCCGCTGCGCAGGCGCACATGGCCGCGGCTCTTGGGGCGCAGCACGCAGGCATGGCAGGAGTAGCCATGACCGAGATTGCCCAGGTTGCGGTTGCCCAGCAGCGCCACCGCGAAGTGCAGCTGCACGTCGGGCATCTCGAGTTCGGGCCGGGTGCGCAGGAACGCGCCGGCCTCGGCGATATTCGATGTCACCATGCCGGTGCGCGTGCGCCGGTAGCGCATCACCTCGCGCGCCAGCCGCAGCATGCCGCGGCCGGTCTTGCCGAACAGCTCGGTGGTCTGCAGCTGCTTGTTGACGATGATGTCGAGGTGGTCCTGCAGGTTCTCGCCCACGCCAGGCAGTTCGTGGACCACGTCGATGCCAATCTCGCGCAGGTGCGCGGCCGGGCCGATGCCCGAGGCCAGCAGCAGCTGCGGCGAGTTGAAGGCGCCGCCGCTGAGCACGATCTCGCGCCGCGCGCGCAGCACCTGCACCGTGCCGCCACGGACCACCTCCACGCCGGTGGCGCGCTTGCCGTCGAACAGGATGCGCAGCGCCTGCGTATCGGTCATCACCGCCAGCCCGCGGCGGCCACCGTTCAGCGCGGCGTCGGCCGCGTTGCCGCTGTGCAGGTAGGCACGCGCCGCGTTCCAGCGCTCGCCGTTTCGCTGCGTCACCTGGTACAGGCCAGCGCCCTCCTGGGTGGGGCCGTTGAAGTCGTCGTTGCGCGGCAGCCCGGCCTGCATCGCGGCCTCGACGAAGCGCTGCGCGAACGGGTTGGGCGAGCGCAGGTCGCTGACGTGCAGCGGACCGTCGTCGCCGTGCAGCAAATCCTGTTTGCCGCCCAGGCGGGGATTGCGCTCGCTGCGGCGGAAGTAGGGCAGCACGTCGTCGAAGCCCCAGCCGCGGCAGCCCAGCGCGGCCCAGTCGTCATAGTCGCGCCGGTGGCCGCGGATATAGACCATGCCGTTGATCGAGGAGCTGCCGCCCAGGCCACGCCCGCGCGGCTGATAGGAGCGGCGGCCGTTCAGCCCCGCCTGGGGCTCGGTGTAGTAGGCATAGTTGCGCGGCCCCGCCCTGGGCACCACGGCGGCGATGCCGACCGGCGCCCAGATCGCGTAGTGATGGTCATGCGGTCCCGCCTCGAGCAGCGCCACCGTGACACTGGCGTCCTCGGCCAGGCGCCCGGCCACGGCACAGCCCGCCGATCCCGCGCCGATGACGATGTAGTCGAACTCCGCCGGCGCGCCGACGGTGTCTTTTGCCCTGGTTTCCAATTGAGTTGTCTCCTGTGTTGCCAGCACGCGGTGATGGGTGGGGCGCAGAGCGCTGGTGACGACGGATACTGCCATTACCTGTTATAACAGGTCAATAGGTTATGACGACACCTGTCATGATAGGTATAATCCGCCTCATTAATCCGCATCATTAATCCGCCTCATTAATCCGCATCACTCAGTTCGGAGCCGCCCGCGGGGGCGGGACACACGTGGCGCTGCCCAGGTTCAAAGAGATCGAAAGCGAGATTCGCCAGCGAATCGCCAGCAACACCTTCGGCCCGGGCGCCAAGTTGCCGTCCGAGGCAGAGCTGATGACCGAATTCGGCGTCAGCCGCATCACCGTGCGGCAGGCCTTGTCCGGCCTGCACAACGCCGGCCTGATCGAGAAAGTGAATGGCAAGGGCAGTTTCGTGACGCGGCCGGCCGATACCCCCAGCCTGGGCGCGCTCACCGGTTTCTATGAAACCGGGCGGGCGCGGGGCCAGCTGGCCTACGGCAAGCTGGCGTCGGTGCGCCTGTTGCGGGCGCCGCCCCATGTGGCCGCGGCGCTGAGCCTGCAGCCGGGCGAGAAGGTGCTGAGCGTGGCCACGGTGCGCTACTGGGACGACGTGGCGGTCGCGTATTTCAACCTGATGGGGCCCGAGCCGCTGATGCGCCGCCTGGTGCAGGAAGATGTCGAGACCAACGACGCCATGGCGCTGTTCGAAAGTCGGCTGGGGTATCGCTTTCGCGACGTGGCGATGGAGGCCAGCGCGATCCCGGCGCCGGCCGACGTGGCCCGCAAGCTCGGCGTCGCCGAAGGGCTGCCGCTGTTGCGCCTGCGCTGCACGCCTTACGACATCGAAGGCACGCCGCTGTTCTGCGCCGACCTGCTGTTCCGGCCGGACCGCTATGCCTACAAGTGGACGCTGACGCGCTAAAGTGCCGGCGCGGCGGCCGGCGATTGCAGCCAGCGCCGGCAAGCGCGCGCCGATCGGCTTTTGCCCAGGTACCCGCACGGTAACTTTTACCGGCCGCACGTACTTCTTACTGCGGCGCAGGCCCGCTGCCCGGCCGTGCCCGCAGCGCCGCAGCGCTGCACTCACCCACCCCAATCTGGTACGTCAGTTGCGTCTTCTCCTGCGCAGCGGCGCCATCGGCGCCCCGCCGGCAGGCTGCGCCATGCAGCAAGGCTTGCCGCCAACCTGCCAGATGGAGGACAACATGAAAACACCCTTACGCATCGGCACAGCCTTGCTCGCACTTGGCATCCTGGCGGGGTGCACAGCCACCGGCAGCACCACCGGCTCCGGCTCGCTGTCCGGATCGGGGTCGGTGACGGAACAGAACCGCAGCCGCACCACGCCTGGCGCCGGCACGTCCACCGGTACTTCCGGTGCGACCAGCACCACCAGCCCGAGCGGTACCTCCAGCGGCAGCAGTGGCGCCGCCAGCGGCTCAGGCACCGCCCGTTGACCGCGGCGCAGCCGCCTGTGTCGGCACGGGCGGCTGCGTGGTCAGGCCCTCCCGCTAACGGTCGCGGCCGGTATTGACGCGTTCGTCGCGCCGCGCCGGCACGATGCCCTCATCGGCCAGCCGCTGCTGCAGGTCGTTGTTGGCCACGTTCTTGAAGTCTTTGTCGATTTCCCGGGTGATCACATCGGTGACTCCCGGCGGCAGGGTCTTGCGCAACAGACCCAGGAAGCGCGGCGCCGCAATCAGCGCCAGTTCATCGAAGCGTTGCTTGTTGCGCGCATCATCGAGGTAATCGGCCACGCGCCGCGCAAACAGCTGCGCTTCCTGGTGCAGCTCGTCCTCGCCCGCCGACGACGTGACCGTCGACGGCCCCACCTGATGGGCGCCGGGGTGCCCCGCGTCGCCCTGGGCGGCGGCGTGGCCACGCCGGCCATAGGCGTCGCGGCGCAGGTCGGCGCGGTCGGCATGGGCGGCCGCGTCGGTGATTTCCTCGACGACTTCCAGCGGCGCGCTGTCGCCGTGCGAGGCAAAGATGCGGGCGACGGATTCATCCGCCACCAGGATCCAGATGTTCTTCATGATCGCTCCGGTTGCCGGCCCGAACACAGGGCCCTCCGGCACCTGTTGCAAGGGATACGCCATCCGGACCGCCGCCGGGGTCTTGGCCGCAGGCACCGCCAGATGCGGCGTGAGATGCCGGCCGCGGCACACGGTTGCAGTATCGACAGGCAAACCGTGCAACTTTTTCAGGCAACCGGCGCTGGCCTCGCCGGCCTGATGCGGCAGGGATCCGGTTACCAGACGCCGAAGAACACGCCGGCCTGCTTGTACACATTAGTTTTGGCCGCGACCTCTTCGTTGGTCACCGTCACGCGCGGCTTGAGCGTGCAGAACCAGTCCAGCAGGCGTAACCGCATGGCACTGCGCACGGCATCATGGCCGGGGTCGGCGCCCAGGTCGAAGTACTCCTGTGGATCGTTGTGCAGGTCGAACAGCTGCGGCCGGAAGCCCTGCCAGTGCACGTATTTCCAGCGCGCGTCGCGCACCATCCAGGCACGGCATGCGCCGGGATGGCGGCCCAGCGCGACGCGCGCGCCGCGGTAGGCATAGTCCAGCTCGGAGACCACGGCATCGCGCCACGCACCGGCACCGTCGCGCTCGGTGGCGCGCGTCAGGTCCAGCAGCGAGCGGCCTTCGACGCGGTGGTCGGCCGGCGGCAGCCCCAGCGCATCCAGCACCGTCGGCACCACGTCGACCGCGCTGACCAGGCTGTCTTGCGCGGTGCCGCGGGTGGCATTGGCCTGCGAAGAAGGGTCGTAGACGATCAGCGGGATGTTCTGCACGGTGTCGTAGAACTGTTCCTTCTCGCCCAGCCAGTGGTCGCCCAGGAAGTCGCCATGGTCGGCGGTGAAGACGATCAGCGTGTCGTCCCAGCGGCCCAGCCGTTCCAGCTGTTCCCACAACAGGCCGAGCCGGTCATCGATCTGCTGGATCAGGCCCTGGTAAGCCGGGCGCACCGTGTCCGAGACTTCGGCGCGCATGAAGTTGGCGCATTCCTCCTGCGTGCGATACGCCGACAGCACCGGATGCGGGTCTTCGAGTTCGGCGTCGTGGCGCTGCAGCGGCAGGCAATCGTCCAGCGAATAAGCGGCGTGGTACGGCGCGGGCGCGAGGTAGGGCCAGTGCGGCTTGACCAGCGACAGGTGCAGCACCCACGGATCGTCGCCGCGCGCCGCGATGTACTGCATGGCCTGGCCGACGGTGTAGGCGGTCTCGGAATGCGGCTCGGCCACGCGCGCGGGCAGCCCGGCATTGCGCATGTGCCAGCCCGAGACGATCTCGCCGCGCGCATTCTCCGCGCTGATCACGTAGTCGGTCCACGGGTCGGCGCTGTCGTAGCCTTGCCGGCGCAGCCAGTCGGCATAGGCGCTGCGCGGCTCGGCGTGATGGCCGTCGTGGCGATCGACTTCGGTGAAGTGGCCGCTGCGCAGCAGCGTCTCCAGCTCGGTGCCGCCGTCCAGGTGCAGCCGCTTCAGGTTCGCGTTGTCGGGCATCACATGGGTCTTGCCCGCCAGCGCCAGCGCGCGGCCGCTGTCCTTCAGGTATTCGCCCAGCGTGACTTCACCGACCGACAGCGGCACGCGGTTCCAGGTGGCGCCGTGGCTGCTGACGTAGCGGCCGGTATAGAAGCTCATGCGGCTGGGTCCGCAGACGCCGGAGGTGACATAGGCGCGGTCGAAGCGCACGCCGCGCGCGGCCAGGGCATCGATATTGCGCGTGCGCAGCGTCGGGTGCCCGTAGCAACCGAGATGGTCGCGCCGCAGCTGGTCGCACATGATGAAGAGGGTATTGCGGATCGTCATGGTCGGGAAGGTTGCGGGAAGCCGGCTGGAGGTGTCAGTCGCCGGTATAGCCCGAGGCCTTGACCACGGGCGCCCATTTGGCGGCGTCGGCCTTCAGCACCCCGGCGAAGGCCTCGGCGGGGCCGGTGGCGGGTTCGAGCCCGAGCTTCAGGAACTTGGCGCGCACGTCGGGCGACTGCACCGCCTTGACGATGGCGGCGTTGAGCCGCTCCAGCGCCGCGCGCGGCGTGCCGGCGGGGGCCAGCACGCCATAGCGGCCTTCGCCCTCGATGCCCTGGTAGCCGAGTTCCGTAAAGGTGGGCACGTCCGGCAGCGCCACCGAACGGTGCGTGCCCGAGGTTGCCAGCACGCGGATCTTGCCGGCGCGGTGCATCTCGGTCAGGTCAGCCAGGGTGTCGACCGAGGCCGGCACCTGGCCGCCGACCAGTGCGCTCATCAGCGGCGCCGAGCCGTTGAACGGCACGTGCAGCATGTCCACGCCCACCTGCTTGCCGATCATCAGCCCGAAGAAATGCGGAATGCTGCCGAGCGCGGGCGAGGCGTAGGAGTTGTTCTGCGCCCCGGCCTTGAGCCATGCCACGTAGTCCTTGAGGGTGCGCGCGGGGCTGCCCGGGCCGGTGGCCAGCGCAAGCTGGAAGTTCGCGGCCTGCGCCACCGGCGTGAAATCGCGCTGGATATCGTAGTTGAGCTTGCGGTAGACCAGCGGCGCGATGGTCATCACCGCGGAGTTGGCCACCACCAGCGTATTGCCATCGGCGGGCTGCGTGCGCGCATAGTCCATCACCAGCCGCCCGCCGGCGCCGGGCTTGTTCTCGATCACCACGGTCTGGTTCAGGGTCTCGCGCAGCTTGTCGCCGACCAGGCGCGCGGCCAGGTCGGCGGTGCCCCCGGCGGGGTAGCCCACCAGGATGCGCAGCGGCCGGTCTGACTGGGCGCTGGCCGGCGCGGACCCGGCTGCGGCGACGGCCAGCAGGCAGGCGGCAAGGCGGGGAAGGAAATTGCGGGGGCTCACGGTGTCTCCTGTCTGTTGTGCGCCGGCGGCCGGCATGGACGGGAAGCTAACACCCGTCGATATAATTGACAAAGTCAACTAAATCGCGGGTGTGGCATGGCACACGACAAGGGTGGCAGCCGTCTACAGCGGCCGCAGCGGCTGGCCGATTTCATCAATTACCGGGTCTACCATCTGAACCGGGTCGCACTGGGCGCGGCCGCGCTGCACCTGCGCGCGCGGGCGGGCGTGACGCGGCGCGAATGGCGCATGATTTCCTTCCTGGGGGAGCAGCCCGGCACGCGGCTGACCGAACTGGCGGAGAGCGCCGGCCTCGACAAGGTGCTGGCCAGCCGCGCCGTGCACGCGCTGGTGGAACGCGGCCTGGTGCGCCGGGAAACGCGCGCGCAGGACCGGCGTGCGGCCGCGTTCACGCTGACGGAGGAGGGCGCGGCGGTTTACCGCACCGCCTTTGCGCAAGCGCGCGACTTCAATACGCAGCTGGCCGCCTGCCTGACGGCCGAAGAGGCGCGGGTGCTGTCGCGCTGCCTCGACAAGCTGCAGGCGCAGGCCGGCGCCATGCTGGCCGAGGCCCAGGCCTTGCCGCAGCCGGCGGGCGAGGCGCCGGCGTGGGAACTGCAGCGGGTGTGGCGCGGGGAAAAGGGGTAGGCCGCGCACGCCTGCAGCCTTCAATCCCGCGCGGCTGACTTGGGGCCGGCAGCACCCACGCCCTGGCCCTCGGCAAATGCCGACGCCGCCTCCAGCAGCCACGCGCGCAGATGCTGCATGGCATGGCTCATCGGGCGCGTATCGGGCTGGACCAGGTAATACGCGCTGGTGGAGCGCAGCGAGCGGGCCACGGGGCTCACCAGTTGCCCGCTCGCCAGATACTCTTCCACCAGGAAACGCGGCACCAGGCCGATGCCCAGGCCGGCCCGCGCCGCGGCGATCACCATGCTGTGGTGGTCGAAGCGGGCCCCGCGCATGGCGTTGACGTCGTCGATGCCGGCAGCCTCCATCCATTGCTTCCAGCCGAAACTGCGCGTGGCCAGGTGCAGCAGCGGCGCATGCGCGATGTCGCTCGCGTCAAGGCGCTTCTTGCGGCCGAACAGCTGCGGGTGGCACACCGCCACGGATTCCTCGCCGAACAACAGATCCGCCCGGGCGCCGGGATAGACCGCTTCGCCGAAGTGGATCGCCGCATCGTAGGGCGTGCCGTCGAACAGGAACACGTCCGACTGCGCGCTGATATTGACCACCACCTGGGGATGGCGCGCGTAGAAGTCGGGCAGGCGCGGGATCAGCCATTCGACCGCAAGGGTCGGCACGCATGCCAGCTCGACGGTGCCGCCCGCGCCTTCGTGCGCCATCACCTCCAGCGTGTCGCGCTGCAGCTTGCGCAGCATCTCGCGCACCTGGACGCTGTAGAGCGCTCCCGCCGCGGTCAGCGTGATGCGCTGGTTGGCGCGGTGAAACAATTGCACGCCGAGCAGGCTTTCCAGCGCGGCAATCTGGCGCGATACCGCGCTTTCCGTGATGAACAGGTCAGCGGCGGCGCGGCGCAGGTTGAGGTGCAGCGCGGCGGCTTCGAAGGCGCGCAGGCTGGAAAGGCTGGGAAGGCGTTGCCGCATCGCGGGAAGGGAACGGTGGTTGATGACATAAAGTCATCATCCTATACCGAAATCTCGCTTGAACCGGCGGACTTGATGAGAAATGATTCAGCCCTGGTACCGCGGCCCCCACCATCGCGGCACTGCCATAACGACAACCATCAGGTAGACAGGAAAACAACAATGAAACGCTTGTTCAGCGCGCTGGCCGCCGGCACTTTCGCCTTTGGCATGACCCTATCCGGCATCGTCGCCGCCGAGGATTTCCCCGCCAAGCCCGTCCGCATCATCGTGCCGTACCCGCCGGGCGGCACCACCGACATGGTGGCGCGGCTGGTCGGCGAACGGCTCGCGCTGCAATGGAAGCAACCGGTGCTGGTGGAGAACCGGCCCGGTGCGGGCGGCATCGTGGGCACCGGCGTCGCCGCCAAGTCCACCGCCGACGGCTATACGCTGCTGATGGGCTCGGTGGGCGAGTTCGGCATCAATCCCACCCTGTACAAGAAGCTGCCCTATGACGCCGTGGCTGATTTCGCGCCGGTGACGATGGTGGCGCGCGTGCCCAACGTGGTGGTGCTGTCGCCGGCCTTTGCCGAGCGCGCGCACGTGCAGACGCTGGCCGAGTTCATCGCCTACCTGAAGGCCAACCCGAAGCGCGTCAACATGGCGTCGGCGGGCAACGGCACCTCGACGCACCTGGCCGGCGAGCTGTTCCAGCGCATGACCGGCACCGAGATGAGCCACGTCGCCTACAAGGGCAGCAGCCCGGCGATTGCCGACCTGATGGGCGGCAGCGTCGACGTGATGTTCGATAACCTGCCGGCATCGCTGCCGTTCGTGCGCTCCGGCAAGCTCAAGGCGCTGGCGGTGACCACGCCGGCGCGCTCGTCGGCGCTGCCCAATGTGCCGACCGTGGCCGCCGCCGGTCCGGTGCCGGGCTTCGACGCCAGCCCGTGGTTCGGCCTGCTGGCGCCGCGCGGCGTGTCCAGCGCGGTGGCGCAGAAGATCAGCCAGGACCTGGCGCGCGCGCTCGGCGATCCCGCCGTGCAGTCCCGCATGCGCGACCTCGGCGCGGAACCCGCGCCGAGCACTCCCGAAGCCTTCGCCGAGGTGCTGAAGAAAGACCGCCAGAAGTGGGGCGAGATCGTGCGCCTGTCCGGCGCTTCGGTGGACTGAAAGCCGTCATTGATTTCCATCTCGTTATCCGGCCGATGAGCCCTACCTGCATCATGAGCAATAACATCAACTCACTCGTTTCCCTGCACCTTGGCGCCATCGGCGCCGAGCGCCTGTCCGCGCTGGTGAGCGCGCCCACGCAGCTGCCGGCCGGCGCAGCCGGGCGCCCGTCGCGCGCGGAGATTGCCCATGCGCTGAACCTGGTGCTGTTCGCCGGCATCCTCGAGCGCGTGCCGACCGGCAAGGCCTACACCGAAGACGTGGCCGCTGCGGGCGGCAAGGTCCACTTCGACCATGGCGCGCTGCGCACCGTGCGCTGGTCCGGCCACGGCGCGCTGCCAGCCGGCGAGGCCGCCTTCACGCGCATCCTGCGGCCGCTGGGCTACCGCCTGAACGGCACCTATCCGCTCGACCGCATCGGCATGACCGGGCGCTCGTACGCGCATGAAGACGCGCCGGAAGAGATCGCGCAGTTCTTTGTCAGCGAACTGCACCCGGAGCGTTTCAGCGAAGGCTTCCAGCAGGCCGTCAGCCGCGTGCTGGAAACTTCGGTCGATCCGCTGACGCCGCGCGCGCAGGCACTGCTGTGGGAGCTCGAGCGCGAAGGCTCGTTGCCGCTGGCGGATGCCGGCGAGCTGATCGGTGCGCTGGCGCGCTGCTTCGAGCGCCATCACGCTGCGCCGCGGCTGGCCGATTACGAGGCCCTGCTTGCCGAATCGGCCGAGATGGCGTGGATCGCCACCGAGGGCAATGCCTTCAACCACGCTACCGACCGCGTCGAAGACGTGTTCGCCCTGGCCGAGGCGCAGAAGCGCCTGGGCCGGCCGATCAAGGACAAGGTGGAGGTGTCGCGCAGCGGCCGCGTGCGCCAGACCGCGTTCCGCGCCGACCCGGTGCGCCGCGCCTTTGTCGGCGCGGACGGCGCCGAGGTGGTGCGCGAGGTGCCGGGCTCGTTCTACGAGTTCATCACCCGCGACCGCTACGTCGATGACGCGCAGGCGGTCACGCGCACCGACCTCGGTTTCGATGCCGGCAATGCGCAGGGCATCTTCAAGATGACCGCCGCGGCATGCTGACGCCGAGCCGACCATGACCGTCGCCTACCCGTTCGTTCCCGCGCTGCGCGAGCCGGAAGGCTCGCCGATCCGCGAGCTGTTCAAGTACCTGTCGGATCCGGAGATGATCTCCTTCGCGGGCGGCTATCCGTCGGCCGCGCTGTTCGATGCCGACGGCATCGGCGCCGCGTCCGCGCAGGCGCTGCGCGAGCGGCCCGCCGAATGCCTGCAGTACGGCGCCACCGAAGGCGCGCCCGCGCTGCGCGACGCCCTCGTGATGCTGATGGCCGGGCGCGGTGCCGCTATGACCCGGGACCAGCTGCTGGTCACCAGCGGCTCGCAGCAGGGCTTCGATTTCCTGGTGCGCGCGCTGGTCGAGCCGGGCAGCGTGGTGCTGGTCGAGGAGCCGACCTATTCGGCGACATTGCAGGCGCTGCGGCTGGCGGGTGCCGACGTGTGCGGCGTGCCTTCCGACCAGCACGGCATGGACGTCGACGCGCTCGCGGCGATGCTGGCCGACGGCGCGGCGCGCCCGCGGCTGATCTACACGGTGCCGAGCTTTGCCAACCCGACCGGCGCCACGCTGTCGCCCGCGCGCCGGCTGCGCCTGCTGGAGCTGGCGGCGCGGCACCAGGTGGTGCTGGTCGAAGACGATCCCTATGGCGCGCTGAGTTTCGACGGCGCCGCGCCGCCGTCGCTGCTGGCGCTGAGCGACCAGGTGCCCGGCGCCCGTCCGTGGCTGGTGCACCTGGCCAGCCTGTCGAAGACGCTCGCGCCGGGCCTGCGCATCGGCTGGATGGTGGCCGCTCCGGAAATCATCCGCCGCGCGGTGATTGCCAAGCAGGTGTCGGATCTCTGCACGCCGCCGTGGATCCAGCTGGCGGTCGCGCAATACCTGGCGGACGGGCGGCTGCCGGCGCAGGTGGAGCGCGAGATCGCGTTCTACCGCGACAAGCGCGACCGGCTGGCCCAGGCGCTGTGGCAGGCCTTCGGCGAGCGGATCCGCTTTGCCTTGCCGGCTGGCGGCATGTTCCTGTGGGCTGCGCTGGAGGGCGTCGACGATGCCGCCGCGCTGCTGCCGCATGCGATCGCCGAAAAGGTGTTGTTCGTACCCGGGGCCGGCTTCTACGCGCGGCGCCGCGCACGGCCCGCGTTCCGGCTCTCGTTCGCTGGCGCGGCGCCGGAGCAGATCGCCGAAGGCGTGGCGCGGCTGAAGCGGGCGGTGGCGCGCCTGGACGCGGCCGGCTGACACGATCGCGGGTGCGCCGGCCCGGGGTTCATTCGTCGTCCGCCGGCAGCATCCGGCCGCGCCGCGGCATTTCGGAGTCCAGCACCAGGCGGCCATGGACCCGCCCGTTCATGCGCGTGACGTAATGCGTGCATTCTTCCATATGCGCCGACATCAGCGCGCGCACCGTCTCGGCGTCGCGCTGGCGTGCGGCCTCGACAATGCGCTTGTGGAACTTGACGTTGGCCGCGCCGAATTTCTCGTGCTCGCACGCAGGGGTGTCGTTGCCGAACACCACCAGCTGGCGAATCATTTCGTTGATCAGCTCGCATGAGAACCGCAGCATCGGGTTAGGATTGGCGGCGGCCAGGATGTCGTGGAAGGTCAGGTCTTCCTGGCGCTGGTCCAGCAGCGGCGTCGCGGCCGCGGCCGAGGCCGGGTCGCACAGGTCGATGGTGCGCTCCAGCGCCTTGAAATCGTCATCGGTCAGATGCGGCACCGCGCCGGCGGCCAGCTCCGGCTCCAGCAGCCGGCGCACGGTGTAGATGTCGGCAATGCCGACGTCCTTGAAGAACAGGTAGTTCTGCATCAGCTGGAAGGTGCGGTCCAGCGGCACTTCGACGATCGTGCCCCCGCCCGCCGGCCCGGTGCTGACCCGGATCAGGCCCTGTACCTCCAGCGACTTCAGTGCCTCGCGGATGGTGCTCTTGCTGACGGAGAACATCTGCTGCAGCTTGACCTCGTGCGGCAGCTTGTCGCCCGGGCGCAGGTTGCGCTGGGTAATCAGCCGCTTGAGCTCTTCCGCCACCAGGTCCGCGCGCTTCTGCTTGCGGATCTCGATGGCCCCGGTCTTGCCCTCCCGAAACATCGCCATTGCTCTTTCCTTGTCATGCGCCGCAAGCCATGGAGGCCCGGGCGCTTGCATTCTAGCCAAGCGCGCCGGCGCAGGGCCGCGGCTTGCCCCAGCCGCGTGCATGCTGCCCGATTCGCTGGCATGGCCGGGCTCTGCGCGCACCTTTCTGCCTTCCCGTCGCCTCATGCGCGGCCCACGTAGCGCCATGCGCCGAGGGTGCGTAAACCCTGACCTTTCCTTTGTTGACAACGATTCCGGCCGACTCCTAAGATGATTCTATTCTATTTATACGTATAAATAGAATAAACAGGTTCGATTCTTGCTCGGGCAGTGTCGGCGCCGGGCGAAAGTCACCAGCATCTCGGGGAGACGGTGCAGCGCCGGGCCATGGCGTTGGCCAGACTTTCGCCCCGTGCCGCCCGATCCCCACATAACGAGGAGTGAGCCTTGAATCGTCGTGACCTGCTGAAACTGGCGGCGCTGTCCGCCGTTCCCACCTCCCTGATCCATGGCCGCAGCGCCCTTGCCGCCGGCGAAGCACTGGAATTCGGTTGCCCGGTGCCGATGTCGGGCGCCTTCGCCGCCAACGGGAAATTCGCCGACCTGGGCATGCGGCTCGCCATCGACCAGTACGGCCAGGTGCTGGGCCGGCCGCTGCGCTATAGCGTGCTCGACACCGAAGGCAAGCCCGCCACCGCGGTGCGCAAGGTGCAGGAGCTGGCGCAGCAGAAGGCGGCGCGCTATTTCGCCGGCGGCATCCTGTCGTCCGAATCGCTGGCCATGGGCAAGGAGGCGGAAAAATTCGGCGGCGTGTTCGTGACCACCGCGGGGGCCGACGAGATCACCGGCAAGGACTGCAACCGCGCCACCTTCCGCTGGTCGGTGCCGACCTTCGGCGCGATCGAGCGCACCGTGCGGCCGCTGATCGAATCGATGCCCAAGGCCAAGCGCTGGTACACCATCACGCCGCAATACGTGTTTGGCGACGGGTTGCTGTCGGCGGCGAAGGCGATCTTCAAGGAGAAGGGCATCGAGCACGTGGGCAACAGCTACCACGCCCTGACCGAGAAGGAATTCAGCGGATACCTGACCAACGCGCTGGCCGCCAAGCCGGACGTGCTGCTGATCCTGAACTTCGGCTCGCAGTCCGCGGACACGCTGCGCCAGGCGGTGAGCTTCGGCATGAAGAAGAACACCACCATCCTGCTGGCGTGGGCCTCGGGACTGGAGCAGTTCGAGTCGCTCGGTGCTGACCTGTGCGAGGGCGTTTATTTCGGCGCGCAGTACTGGCACGGCGTCGATACGCCGCTGAACCGCGACCTGGTCAAGCGCACCCAGGCCAAGTTCAAGTCCAATCCCAACTACAGCCTGGCAGGCTCGTACATCTGCACCAAGATCATGGTGGACGGCATGATCAAGGCCGGCAGCGCGGATCCGAAGGCGGTGGTCGCCGCGCTCGAGGGCATGAAGTACGAGGGCCTGACCGGGCCGGAGGAAATCCGCGCCGCCGACCACCAGGTGCTGAAGAACTACTACCTGCTCAAGGGCAAGGCCAAGTCGCGCATGAAGGACAAAGACGACTACGCCGAAATCGTCAGCGTCGGCAAGGCCTTCCTGCCGGTCGAGCAGACCCAGTGCAAGATGGCCTGATGCCCTGACACCGCGGGGCCGCCGCTCCGCCGATTCACACACTGAAGCACACCGAAGCACCGTGCCGCGCAGTCCCGCGCAGTCCCGCACGGTGTGGCGGCTTCCTACATCCGTACGACTCATGAACGTCTATCTGTTGCAGGTGATCAACGGCGTCGGCATAGGCATGCTCTACTTCCTGCTGGCGGTAGGGCTGTCGATCGTGTTCGGCCTGTTGCGCTTCGTCAATTTCGCGCATGGCGCCTTCTATGCGCTGGGTGCCTACCTCTGCTTCCAGGCGCTGCAAATCGGCATGAACTTCTGGATGGCGCTGGTATTCGCTCCGATCATCATCGGCGCGCTGGCGTGGCTGACCGAAAAGGTCATGCTGCGCCACGTCTATGCGCAACCGCACGAGTTCCACATCCTGGTCACGGTGGGACTGGCGCTGGCCATCCAGGAGCTCATCATCGTCGGCTGGGGGCCGCTCGGCGTCGACGTGCCGCCGCCGGATGCACTGCAGGGCGTGGTGATGTGGGGCGACTTCATCTATCCCAAGTACCGGCTGTTCGTGATCGGCTTTACCGGCCTGCTGGCGATCGGGCTGTGGTGGCTGCTGGAAGGCACGCGCCTGGGCAGCGCGGTGCGCGCGGGCAGTGAATCCACCGAGATGGTGTCGCTGCTCGGCATCAATGTGTTCCGGCTGTTCAGCCTGATGTTTGCGCTCGGCGCCGCCACCGCGGCGATCGCCGGCGTGCTGGCCGCGCCGATTCGCGGCGCCGAGCCGTTCATGGGTGTCGAGGCGCTGGGCGTGGCCTTTATCGTGGTCGTGGTGGGGGGCATGGGCAGCTTCACCGGCGCGCTGATTGGCGGCTTGCTGGTGGGGGTGGTGCAGAGCCTGATGAGCACGCTGTGGCCCGAAGGCGCGCGGCTGATGATCTATGTCGCCATGGCCGCGGTGCTGCTGCTGCGTCCGCATGGCTTGCTGGGGAGGGGATGATGGCAAGGCTAAATCAAGGGTTGTTGCGCTATCGCTTCTGGTGGCTGGCACTTGGCGTCACGCTGCTGCTGCCGCTGACGATGCGCTCCGGCACGCTTGCCACCGAAGTGCTGATCTACGCGATGGCCGCCATAGCGTGCAACCTGCTGCTCGGCTATACCGGCCTGCTGTCGTTCGGCCAGGGGATTTTCTTCGGGCTCGGCAGTTATGCGGTGGGGCTGGCACTGACCCGCGCCAGCCTGCCAATGCCGCTGGCGCTGCTGCTGGCGATCGTGATCGGCGCGGCCGCGGCGGCGCTGGTGGGCTGGTTTGCGATCCGCCAGCGCGGCACCTATTTCGTGATGCTGACGCTCGCGTTCGCGCAGATGTTTTACTTCCTCGCCTATACCGCGCCCGGCATCACCGGCGGCGACAACGGCCTGCTCGACATCCCGCGTCCGTCCTTGTCCATCGCCGGTAATGCGCTGGTGCCGCTGGCATCGCCGTGGCAGTTCTATGGGTTCGTCGCGGTGCTGTTCCTGGCGGTCTTCCTGGCGGTGCTGCGCGTGACCGAATCGGTGCTGGGCCGCACGCTGCTGGCGATCCGCGACAACGAAGAGCGCGCGCTGGCGGTCGGCTACAACGTCAAGGCATTCAAGCTACTGGCCTTCATGGTCTCCGGTGCGGTCACCGGGCTGGCCGGCGCGCTGCATGCGATGCTGACCGGCATCGCGCCGCTGACCAATATCGACTACCACGCCAGCGAGATGATCCTGGTGATGACCGTGATCGGCGGCACCGGCAATATCTTTGCCTCGGTGCTGGGCGCCGCCTTCTATGTGCTGCTGGCGGACTGGCTGTCGACGCTGTGGCCGCGCTGGCTGATGCTGCTCGGCTTCCTGCTGATCGCGGTCAGCCTGTTCATGCAGCGCGGGTTGTGGGGCCTGGGCGCCACGCTATGGGATCGCCTGCGCGGCGTGCGCCGTGCCCCCGTCACGCAGGAGGAACGCGCATGAACACCGCCACCACACCGATTCTCGAAGCCACCGGCATCGTCAAGCAGTACGGCAAGTTCATGGCGCTGGGCGGGGTCGACCTGCGCGTGATGCCGGGCACGATCCATTCGGTGATCGGACCCAACGGCGCCGGCAAGACCACGCTGTTCCACATGCTGACCGGCACCAAGGAAGTCAGCGCCGGCCGCATCGTCTTCGACGGCAAGGACGTCACGGCGGAAGCCGACTACCAGCGGGTGCAGCGCGGTATCGCGCGCTCGTTCCAGGTCACCAGCCTGTTCCCGAGCCTGCCGGTGCGCGAGAACCTGCGCCTCGCCGCGCTGGGCAGGTCGCCGCGCAAGGCCATGAGCGGATGGCGCCTGCCGGTGGGCGAACTCGCCTGCGGCGAGGTGGTCGACCAGGTGCTGGAACGGCTGGAACTGGCGCGCGTTGCGGACAGCGCAGCGGGCGTGCTGTCGCACGGCCAGCAGCGCCGCCTGGAGGTCGGCATGGCGCTGGCCGCGCGGCCGCGCGCGATCTTCCTGGACGAGCCCACCTCGGGCATGGGCGTCGACGACCTCGGCGCGATGAAGCGGCTGATCCGCGGGCTGGCGCAGGACCACACCGTGGTGCTGATCGAACACAACATGGACATCGTCATGGATATCTCGGACACCGTCACGGTGATGCAGCAAGGCAAGGTGCTGATGGAAGGGCCGCCCGCGGCCGTGCGCGGTGACCCGCGCGTGCGCGCCGCCTATCTGGGCAACATGATCACCGGAGGCAAGGGATGATGCTCGACGTACAGGAGATCCATGGCTACTACGGCAAGAGCCATGTGCTGCAGGGCGTGTCGCTGGCGGTCGGCGAAGGCGAGCTGGTCACGCTGCTGGGGCGCAACGGCGCCGGCAAGTCGACCACGCTCAAGGCCATCGCCGGCGTGGTCCAGCCTCGCGGGCGTGTCGTCTTCCGCGGCAAGGACGTCGCCGGCCTGGCGCCGCACCGGATTGCCGCCGAAGGCCTGTGCCTGGTGCCCGAGCACCGCGGCATCTTCAAGCTGCTGACGGTGGAAGAGAACCTCAAGCTGGCCGCGCGCCGCGATTCGCCGTGGCAGCTGCAAGACATCTACCGCATCTTCCCGCGCCTGCGCGAGCGGCGCGGCAACGGCGGCGCGCAGCTGTCCGGCGGCGAACAGCAGATGCTCGCGATCGGGCGCGCCATGATGAACCATCCGCGCCTGCTGATGCTCGACGAGCCGGTCGAAGGGCTGGCGCCGGTGATCGTGGAAGAGATCGTGGCGCAGCTCAAGGTCATCAAGGCCGCCGGCGTGCCGATCCTGCTGGTGGAGCAGAACCTCGAGGTCTGCACGCAGCTGGCCGACCGCCACGTGATCATCGAGCAGGGCAGGGTGGTCTACACCGGCAGCAACGACGCGTTCCGCGCCGACGAGGCGGTCCAGGACCGCTATCTCGGCGTCGGCCTGGCGGCCTGAACCATGGATGATGGCGGCCGCGATGCCGGCCGACCGAGACGAGGAACGACATGACGACATTGCAAGCTGCACGCGCGGCAGCGGCGAGCGCCGGCGCGCGCGCCGACCTGCGCATCGACGGCCGGCGCCTGTGGGACACCCTGATGCGCCTGGCCGCCATCGGCGCCACGCCCAAGGGGGGCGTCTGCCGGCTGGCGCTGACCGACCTGGACCGCCAGGGCCGCGACTTCTTCGTCGCCGAGGCCCGGGCGGCCGGATGCACGATTCGCGTCGATGCCATCGGCAATATCTTCGCGCGGCGCGCCGGGCGCGACGACACCCTGCCGCCGGTGATGACCGGCAGCCATATCGACACCCAGCCGACCGGCGGCAAGTTCGACGGCAACTACGGCGTGTTCGCCGGCATCGAAGTGCTGCGCACGCTGGCCGACGCCGGCATCGTCACCGATGCCCCGCTCGAGGTCGCGGTCTGGACCAACGAGGAAGGCTCGCGCTTCGTGCCGGTGATGATGGGCTCGGGCGCGTTTATCGGCGAGTTCGCGCTGGCGGACATGCTGCAGCAGCGCGACCGCGACGGCATCAGCGTCGGGCAGGCGCTGCAGGCCATCGGCTATGCCGGGCCGGAACCGGTTGGTGCGCGAGCGGTCGGCGCCTACTTTGAAGCGCATATCGAACAAGGCCCGGTGCTGGAGGCCAACGACACCACCATCGGCGTGGTCACGGGCGCGCTCGGCCAGCGCTGGTACGACGTGGTGCTGACCGGGATGGAAGCGCATGCCGGCCCCACGCCGATGGCGCTGCGCAAGGACGCGCTGCTGGCGGCGTCGGAACTGGTCGGCATCATCAACCGCATCGCGCTCGATCATCCCCCGCATGGCCGCGGCACGGTGGGTTGCCTCGGCGTGCATCCCGATTCGCGCAACGTCATCCCCGGCAAGGTCACGATGACAGTGGACCTGCGCGCCGGCGACGACACGGTGCTGTCGGCGATGGACGCGGCGCTGCGCGGGCAGGTTGCCGCACTGGCGGCGCGCAGCGGCATCGCTATCGATCTGCGGCAGGTGGTGTACTTCCCGCCGCAGCCGTTCGATGCGCGGCTGGTCGAGGCGGTGCGCGGCGGCGCGCAACGGCTCGGCCATTGCGCCATGGACGTGATCAGCGGCGCCGGCCATGACGCGGTCTACCTGGCCCGCGTCGCCCCGGCCGCGATGATCTTCGTGCCGTGCAAGGACGGCATCAGCCACAACGAAATCGAAGATGCCCGGCCCGAGCACCTCGAGGCCGGCTGCAACGTGCTGCTGCACGCCATGCTCGATGCCGCCACGCGGCCATGACACCGGAACGGACTGCCCGATGAAGATCCTGATTGCCCGACTCAACCACGAGACCAACACCTTTTCACCGGTGCCGACGCCACTGGCTGCGTTCGCGCCTGCCTATGGCGACGCTGCCTATCGCGCCGCCAAGGGCACCCGCACCGCCGCCGGCGCCTTCATCGACCTGGCCGAGGCCGCCGGCGCCGACATCGTGGTGCCCGTGATCGCCGGCGCCAACCCGAGCGGCTGCGTCGCCGCCGACGCCTACACCCACCTGTGCGACACCATCATCGCCGCGGCCCATGGTTGCGATGCGGTGATGCTCGACCTGCACGGCGCGATGGTGGCCGAGAACAGCGACGACGGCGAAGGCGACCTGCTGCGCCGCCTGCGTGGCGTGCTGCCGCACGCGCCGGTCGCGGTCGCGCTGGACCTGCACGGCAACATCACGCAGGCGCTGGTCGACCATGCCGACGTCGCGGTCAGCTTCAAGACCTACCCGCACGTGGACATGTATGAAACCGGCGCCCATGCCGGCCGGCTGTTGCTCGACATGATTGCCGGGCGCGTGCGCCCGGTGATGGCGTGGCGGCGCCCGCCGCTGATCACCCACACCCTGCGCAGCCGCACTGACGAAGGCGCCATGCAGCGCGCCGTCGCGCTGGCGCGCGAGGCCGAGCGGGACGGCATGCTGGCGGTGTCGGTGCTGGCCGGCTTCGGCCTGGCCGACATCGCCGCGCCCTGCCTGAGCGTGATCGTGGTCGGCGACGGCGACCCCGCCAGGGCGGACGAGGTCGCCAGCCGGATCGCGGCACAAGCGTGGGCCGAGCGCGACGCCTTCGCCTACCAGGCCGAGCCGCTCGCCAGCTCCATCGCGCGCGCCGCGCAGCTTGCCGACAGCGCGGACCGTGCCGATGCAAGGCCGGTGCTGCTGCTCGACCATGGCGACAACTGCATGTCCGGCGGCACCTGCGACAACATGGCGGTACTTCACGAAGCGCTGGCGCAGGGCCTGACCGGGATCGCGGTCGGGCCCGTGTGCGACCCGGAGGCGGTGGCCGCGCTGGTCGACGCCGGCGTCGGGGCCAGCATCACGCTGGCGCTCGGCGACAAGGTTGCGCTACCCCAGCTGGAGGTCTATCCGCAAGCCAGGCAGCTGACCGGCACGGTCGCGGCAATCAGTGACGGCGAGTACACCATCACCGGGCCGACCTACACCGGGCAGCGCATCCGCATGGGCCGCACCGCCTTGCTCGATATCGGCGCGGCGCAGGTGATCGTGACCGAGACCCCGCAAGAGCACTGGGACCTGGGGATTTTTACCCATATCGGCATCGATCCGCATCGGGCCAGGTTCCTGCTGCTGAAGTCGCGCATGTACTGCCGGCCGGTGTTCGTGCCGATTGCCAAGGCGGTGGTGGAGTGCGACGGGGAGGGGGTTACCAGTTCGCGCTATGAGCGGTTTCCGTTCCGGCGGGTTGAGAGGCCGGTTTATCCGCTGGATGCTGCTGCTGACTGGGCGGGATAGTCTGCGCGGACTGATGCGGTTGACTTCGTTGATGCGCCGGCCCTCACCCCCGCCCCTCTCCCGCACGCGGCAGAGGGGAGCAAACAAGCAGGCAATAAAAGCCAGAGAGATCGCCAGCGACAACGCGTGCGAGCGCAGCGACGCACTCCGTGCCCGGGCAGTAGACCTGAGATAGGGAGCGCGCGCAGCGCAGCCGAAGGCGTCCCACCAACAACGCCGTTAGCAGGCGGCCACCGACCTAAAGTCGGGTTCGTCCATCCGACCCCGAACGCCAGGCACTTCCAGGTAGCGTCAGCAGGGCCGAACCACCAACAGCCTCACCGTAAGTCACCACCGTTCGAACCTCCGACACCGCCTTGGCCAGCCGCCCAGGCGACGCGCTCTTTGCCTCCTTTCTGTCGCTCGGACAGAAAGGAGGTCGCCGGCTACGCCGGCGAAACAGCCGCGCCCGCCAAGCACGACACCGCTTCGCAACTTCCTCTCACCCCGCCAAAGCCGCCTCCCGCAACCACTCCGCAAAGCCCCTAATCAACCCCTGCTTGGGATTATCCCCACGCCAGACGATGTAGCAGTTATGGCTGGCAGGAAAACTGTCCACCAGCGGCCGCACCAGCCGCCCCGCAGCGATGGCCTCGCGTGCCAGCAAGGCCCGCGTAAGGGCCAGGCCCATGCCGCTGGCCGCAGCTTCGATCAGCAGCGCGCGGCAGTCGAACACGATGCCGTCCTCGGGTTCGTCCAATGCCACGCCCGCGGCGGCGCCCCACTGCGCCCAGCGGAAGCGCGCATGCCGCAGCCGTGGCAGGTGCGCGGCATCAGCCGCGGTCATGCCGGCATGCCGCTGGGCGAAGCCCGGACTGCATACCACGATGATGTCGTCGTCGAACAGCTTCAGGCACTGGTAGCCGGTGAATGGCGCGGGGCCGTAGCGCAGGCTGACGTCCAGGTCGGAGCGGGCAAAGTCGGGGTCCTCGGTGCTGGCGGCGATGGACAGGTCCAGGCCGGGCAGCGCCTCGCGCAGTTGCGGCAGCTTGGGTACCAGCCACGCGCCGGCCAGTTCGGGGCTGACATTGACATGCAGCGACTGCCGTTCGCGCGCGCGCCGCGCGGCCGCGCCGGCCAGCGACAGTTCCACCGCGCGCAGGGCGCGGTCGAGGTCGTCGGCCAGTTCGCGGCCGGTGGCGGTCAGCTCCAGCTGCCGGCCGGCGCGCAGGAACAGGGTGCAGCCAAGCTGTGACTCCAGTGCACGGATATGCCGGCTGATGGCGCCGTGCGTCACGCACAGCGCATCGGCGGCGCGCGTCATGCTGCCCGTGCGCGCGGTCGCGGCAAAGGCCTGGAGCACTTGCATCGAGGGAAGCCTGCGGATCATGGCTGTGATCTTGCCTCACAGGTGCTGGCAAAACAAGTCGATTGTCCTGCCATGCCGCGCGGCCGATACTGGGCCGCACCGAACCGGCCGCTGCGAAGCCGGTGCGCAACGAGGAGACCCCCATGAAGCTGCAATTGAAGATCAACGGCAAGCGCCACGCCGTGGAGGCCGAACGCGACATGCCCCTGCTGTGGGTGCTGCGCGATTACCTGGGCTATACCGGCACCAAGTTCGGCTGCGGTGCGGGCCTGTGCGGGGCTTGCACCGTGCATGTCGATGGCAAGGCGGTGCGCGCCTGCATCACGCCTGTGGGCACCGTCGCGCGCGCCGACATTACCACCATCGAAGGATTGTCGGCCGACAATTCGCACCCGGTCCAGCGCGCGTGGATTGCCGAGCAGGTGCCGCAGTGCGGCTATTGCCAGTCGGGCATGATCATGGCCGCCTGCGCGTGGCTGCAGGACAACCCGTCGCCGCGGCCGGAGGAGATCCGCGCCGGCATCACCAACCTGTGCCGCTGCGGCACCTATCCGCGCATCGAACGCGCCATTTTGCGCGCCGCCACGGCACTGAACGCCGGCGACCCGAAAGGGGGGGCGTCATCGTGAGCCATCTCCACGCAAGCCGCCGCCGTTTCCTGCAAGCCGCCGGCGCCGTCCCCGCCGCACTGGTGCTGGGTTTCCACCTGCCGCTGGCGAAGGCGGCCGACGCCGCCGCGCCCGCGCGCGACCCGGACGACGTCAACGCCTGGTTGCGCATCGATGCCGACGGCGGCGTGACCATCATGGTGCCGTCGGCCGAGCTGGGGCAGGGCGTGATGACCTCGGCCCCCATGCTGATCGCCGAAGAGCTCGAGTGCGACTGGCGCCAGGTGCGCGCCGAGCTGGCCCCGACCGACCCGGTGTACAACAACCGAATGTTCAAGGTGCAGGCGACCGCCAGCAGCACCTCGGCACGCTGGTCGTTCGAGCCGCTGCGCCGCATCGGCGCCACCGCGCGCGAGATGCTGCGCGAGGCCGCCGCGCAAACCTGGAGCGTGCCGGTGGCGCAGTGCCGCGCCGTGCAGGGCGTGGTGCGGCATGAGCCTAGCGGGCGCACGCTCGGCTACGGTGCGCTTGCTGCGCAGGCCGCGGCCTTGCCCCGCCCGGCCAACGTGGCACTGAAGGATCCGCGCGACTGGAAGCTGCTGGGCCGCCCGACGGACCGCCTCGACATTCCGCTGAAGACGCGCGGTGCCGCGGTGTTCGGCGTCGACGTCAGGGTGCCGCGCATGCTGGTGGGCTCGGTGATGGCATGCCCGGTCTTCGGCGGCACACTGCGCCGGGTCGATGCGCGGCCGGCGCTGGCGCTGCGCGGCGTGCGGCGCGTGGTGCCGCTGGACGATGCCGTGGTAGTGCTGGCCGACAGCTACTGGACCGCGCGCAAGGGCCTGGCCGTGCTGCAGCCTGACTGGCAGTTGCCGCAAGGCCAGTTGGCCGGCGACGCTGCCTTGATGGCCGGCTACCGCGATGCCGCGCGCAGCGCCTCGGCGATGGCACTGCGCCACGGCGATCCTGACACGCAGATGCAGGGCGCACAGGCCTACACCGCCGAATACGAAGTGCCATACCTCGCCCACGCCACCATGGAGCCGATGAACGCCACCGCCGACGTGCGCGCCGAGCGCGCCGAGGTCTGGGGTCCGACCCAGGTTTGCGGCGAGATCGCGCAGCGGCTGTCCGGCGTGCTTGGCATGCCCGCCGCACGCATCGTCGTGCACGGCACCTTCGTCGGCGGTGGCTTTGGCCGGCGCGAGGAGTTCGATGTCTTCGTCCAGGCCGCGCTGGCGTCGAAGGCGGCGGGGCAGCCGGTCAAGCTGATCTGGTCGCGCGAGGAAGATGTCCGGCACGACTTTTACCGGCCCGCGGCGGCGGCGCGCTTCAGCGCGGTGCTGGCCCCGGATGCGGCCGGCATCCGCGCGCTGGATGCGCGCCTGGCCTGCTCGTCGATCTATGTCCGCAATTTCCCGGACCGGGTCAAGGCCGGGGTCGACCCCAAATCGGTCGAAGGGGTGGTGGATCTGCCTTACGCGCTGCCCCACGTCGCTGTGCGCCATGCGATGGTCAATACCGCCGTGCCGGTGGGCTTCTGGCGCGGCGTGGGCTATACGCAGAACACATTCTTCGCCGAGAGCTTTATCGACGAACTGGCCCATCACGCCAAAGCCGATCCGCTGCAGTTCCGGCTGAACCTGCTGGCCGACCGACCGCGACCGGCGCGCTTGCTGCAGCGCCTGGCGCAGCACGTCGGCTGGGGCAGCGCGCCGGCAGGGCGCTTCCACGGCGTGGCGCTGTCGCAGGCGTGGGGCTCGCTGTGCGCGACGGTGGTGGAGTTGTCGGTGCAGGGCCAGCGCATCACGCTGCACCGCATCGTCAATGCCATCGACTGCGGCACCGTGATCAACCCCGCGACGGTCGAGCGCCAACTGGAGGGTGCCAGCATCTGGGGCCTGAGCGCGGCGCTGTCGGGTGCCATCACCATTGCCGACGGGCGCGTGCAGCAATCCAACTTCCACGACTATCCACTGTTGCGGCTGGCGCAGACGCCGCGCTTCGAGGCGGTGCTGGCGCCCAGCGGCGAGCGCATCGGCGGCGTGGGCGAGTCGGCGGTGCCGACGCTGGCGCCGGCGCTGACCAATGCGCTGTTCGCCGCGACCGGCCAGCGCCTGCGCTCGCTGCCGCTGGTGCGGCATGGGTTCGAGCTGGCGTAGCGGGGCGCGGGTACGTCCGCAAGTGATGCCGATGCCACGCTTCGCGGGGACCATCATGACGTGGCGGGCCGGCGCTGTGTGTCATACCACGCACGGCGCCCTACGCCCCGGGCGCGGTTCTTCCCTACACTTGAGCATGGCGCCTTGTCGCCGCCCAGGGGAACACACCTATGCCGCCCGAGCCTGTCCAAGCCAAGCCCGTGGCGCTGGCCTTGCAAGGCGGCGGCATGCATGGCGCGTTTACCTGGGGCGTGCTGGACCGCCTGCTGGAAGATGGGCGGCTGGTAGTCGAGGGCGTCAGCGCCACCAGCGCCGGCGCGATGAACGGCACGGTGCTGGCCTATGGCCTGATGCAGGGCGGCAGCGAAGGCGCGCGCCAGGCCCTGCATGACTTCTGGCAGGCCATCGCGCTCTCCGCGCAGCGCTTCAACCCGTTGCGCTGGCTGCCGTGGTTCAAGGGCAGCCACACACTGGGGCTGAACCATTCCCCGCTGTACGCCATGGCCGACATCACGCTGCGGCTGCTGTCGCCGTACCAGTTCAACCCGGGCAATGCCAATCCGCTGCGCGACGTGCTGCTCGGCCAGGTGGATTTCGCGGCGCTGCGCGCCCATTGCCCGATCCGGCTCTATCTGTGCGCGACCAATATCGAGACCAGCCGCATCCGCATCTTTGCGCAGGAAGAGCTGAGCGTCGACGCGGTGCTGGCCTCGGCCTGCGTGCCCACGCTGTTCCAGGCGGTCAGCATTGACGGCCAGCATTACTGGGACGGCGGCTATGTCGGCAACCCGGCGATCTTTCCGCTGATCTATCACTGCGAGACCCACGATGTCGTGATCGTCCACATCAATCCGATCGTGCGCCGCGGCGTGCCGACCACGGCGGCGGAGATTTTGAACCGGGTCAACGAGGTCAGCTTCAATTCGTCATTGATGCGTGAGATGCGAGCGATCGGCTTCGTTACCACGCTGATCCAGCAGGGCAAGATCGACCGCAACGAGATGAAGGAGATGTGGATTCATTCGATCCGCTCGGACGAGACCATGGCCACGCTCGGGGTCTCGACCAAGTACAACGCCGACTGGGACTTCTTGTGCAGGCTGCGCGACCAGGGCCGGCAGGCCGCCACGCTCTGGCTCGATCGCAACTATGACTGCGTGGGCCAGCGTTCCAGCGTCGATATCACCGGCGAATTCCTGTAGGCGCGGGCTGGGCCAGCCGCCAGGCCAGATTGGCACGCGCCTGCGCCTCGTAGCGCGACCGGAACAGGTCGGTGGCATAGATGCGGGGACTGGCCAGGAGGCGCTGCAGGAAAGCCCGCTCGGCGGCGTCATAGGCGCCATCGTCCAGGTCGGTGCGCTCGGCGCGCAGGCGCGCGCCGTTGTCTTCGAAGCGCGCGCGGCTGTATCCCAGCGCGGCCAGGTCGATATCGGCGGTAAAGCGCCCGGCCAGGCTGGCGGGCACGTCGGCGTGCGTGGTCTCCAGGATCAGTGCGGCCACGCGTGCGGCGTTGCCGACCGTGCCGGCCGACCAGTGCTGCAGCCAGGCAGCGCTGCGCGCTTCGTTGTCGGCGGCGCCGGGCACGTAGATGACGTCATGGCACCACAGCGCCAGTTCGACGTCGGCGGCATCCGGGATCGCGCTGCGCGCCCAGTCGAGGTCGCGCAGGCAGCGCCGCACATGGTCCAGGGTGTGGTAATGCCGGGTCGGCTCGCCGTAGCAGCGCGCCAGGTCGGCATACGCGTCCGCCGCGCGGGTGCCGCCCGCCAGGGTCCAGAGCGCGACAAAACGCTCTTGCAGCGGGTTGGCGGCGGCGGTGCTCATGCGCGCGCCGGACCCGTGTCGCGGGCCGCGTCGTGGTTGGCAAGTTCGGCCAGCAAGGCCTGCGCCTCCTGCCAGTCGGCGCCATCGGTGCCCTCGCTGAAGCTGGCGTGGATGCGCGCCAGCGCTTCGCGCGCGGCGTCGCCCTTGCCCTGGCGCTGCCACAACCGGGCCAGGCTGAGCGCGGCCTGCAGTTCCAGCGGCCTGGCGCCCTGGCCGTGGGCGACCGCGAGCGCGCGCTGGAAGCAGGCCTCGGCTTCATGGCTGGCGGCCGCGCCCGCATCGGGACCGGCGAGCTGCAGCAGCATGTCGCCGCGCAGCCGATAGACGGCGGCTTCATCGAGCCGCTCGCCGGTCTCATCGACCATGGTCTGGGCGCGCGTCAGCACGTCAAGCGCGGCGGCGGGCTGGCCGGCCTTGCCGCAGGCCTCGGCCAGCATTGCCAGCAGGTTTGGCATGCCGAGTTCGCCGCCGGTGGCCTCGTAGGCGGCCAGGCCGCGTCGCATCTGGGCAATGCCTTCCTCGTGGCTGCCCTGCTCGGACAGCGCCCAGCCCTGCAGCACGGTGCCCCAGGCCAGGTAGATCGGGAAGCCCTGTTCGCACGAAATGGCAATGGCGGCTTCGGCATATTCCCTGGCCTGCGCGGGCTCGCGGCGCCAGCGGTACTGTTCCGCCGCGAACACCAGGCACAGCGCCAGGTTGTAGGCATCCGGGCGCGCCCGTGCCAGCGCCAGCGCCTCGCGGCTGCGCGCGAGGGCCTGGTCGGCAAGTCCCTGGTACCACAGGATCCAGGCCAGCGTGCTGGTGGCATGGACCATCGGGTCGCGGCCGTAGCCGGTCAGGAAGTCGTAGGCGGAGTGCTCGGGGTGCGGCACGGCCAGCACGGCCTCCATATGCGCGCGCGCCTCTTCCAGCAAGCCCAGGCGAAACAGCGTGGCGCCCAGCGCGCGATGGCCTTCGGCCAGCTGCTTGGGCTTTTGCGACTCGGTGGCCAGCGCCAGCAGGCGCCGCGCCAGCGGCAGCGACACCTGGTATTGCGCGCGCAGCTGGTAGAAGGCCCACATGCCCAGCTGCGCCGAGAACACATAGGGCGTCTGCCGCCCCTGCTCGCACAGCGACATCGCGCGCCGGTAATTGGCTTCCACCTCGGGCGAGGCCTGGCCGCGCGCCGCGATCAGCGCGGGCCCCAGCGTCAGCAGCAGCGTCAGCTCCAGGCGCGCGCGCTCGGCGCTGTCGGGCTGGCGCTTGAGCAGGGCAATGGCCTCGCTCAGGTGCCGGATCGCTTCTTCCTGCGCCGAGCGCTGCAGCGCCTGCTGGCCGGCGCAGTGCAGGTACTCGACCGCCTTCTGCACATTGCCGCTGTGGCTGTAGTGGTGGGCCAGTTCGCTGCAGTAGTCCTTGAGCCGTCCGTGGAACATCGCCTCGATCGCCTGCGCCGAGCTTTCATGCAAGGCGCTGCGGCGCTCGGTCAGCAGCGAGCTGCCGGCCACCTCCTGGGTCAGCGCATGCTTGAAAGCGTACTCCACCTCGGGGAAGGCGGGGCGTTCGTAGATAAAGTCGGCGCCCTCCAGATCGCGCAGCAGCGGATGCAGCTGGTCTTCGGGCAGCCCGGTGACGCGCAGCACCAGGCCCAGCGGAAACTCCTTGCCGATCACGGCGAGGGTCTGCAGCAGCTCCTTCTGCGGCAGCGGCAGCCGGTCGATGCGGGCGGCCAGCACGCCCTGCACGGTGGTCGGGATGTGCAGCAGCGCCGGCGCCTTCTCGATGCGGTAGCTGCCCGGCTGGCCCAGCAGCGCGCCTTCCTCGGCCAGGGTCTGGACCACTTCCTCCATGAAGAAGGGATTGCCTTCGGTCTTGTCGAGGATCAGCCGCTTCAGCGGCGCCAGGCTGGGGTCGTCGCCGAGCAGCGCGGTCAGCAGTTCCTGCGCCTCGGCCTGTCCCAGCGGCTGCAGGCGCAGCTGCGAGTAATGGGCGCCCGCGTCCCAGCGATGGCTGTATTCGGGCCGGTAGTTCACCAGCAGCACGATGCGCGCGCCGGGCACGTGGTCGACCAGCATGTTGAGGAAGGCCTCGGTCTCGCCGTCCAGCCATTGCAGGTCCTCGAAGATGACTTCCAGCGGCTGGTTCTGGCTTTCGCGGACCAGCAGCCGCGCAATCGCGTCGAAGGTGCGCTGGCGCCGCAGCGCCGGGTCCATGGTCGGCAGCGTCGAGTCGGGCTCGACCACGCCGAGCAGGTAGAGCAGGTAGGGCAGGTGCTCTTCCAGCGAGCGGTCAAGCGTCAGCAGCCTGCCGGTCAGCTTCTCGCGACAGCTGCGGTCGCCGTCGTGCGCCGTGATCTGGAAATAGTTCCTCAGCATCTCGATCAGCGGCAGGTAGGCAAAGGCCTTGCCATGCGAGACCGAGAACGTCTCCAGCGCCAGGCAGCCTTGCTGCGACCTGACCTTGAATTCATGGAACAGCCGCGACTTGCCGACGCCGGCCTCGCCGACCACCGCGACGATGCGCCCTTGACCGGCCTTGGCCTGCTCCAGTGCCGCGTTCAGGTGCGCAAGCTCGTCCTGGCGCCCGACAAAGCGCGCCAGGCCGCGGTGCGCGGCCACCTGCAGCCGCGTGCGCAAGGGTCCCGGACCGATCACCTCGTACACCGCCAGCGGTTCGCGCACGCCCTTGACGCTGGTGGTGCCCAGTGCCGTGAACTCGAAATAGCCTTCGGTCAGCTTGTGGGTCGACTCGCTTACCAGGATCGACGCGGGCGTGGCGATGCCCTCCATGCGCGAGGCGATATGGATGGTGTGCCCGACCGGATCGTAGTCGGTGTGCAGGTCGTCCTTGCGGATCGAGCGCACCACCACCTCGCCGGTATGGATGCCGATGCGGACCTGCAGCGGAATGCCTTGCTCCAGGCGCACGCGGTCGCTGTGCCGGTGCATCGCATCCTGCATGCGCAGCGCCGCGTACAGCGCGCGCAGTGCGTGGTCCTCGTGGGCGATGGGCGCGCCGAACAGCGCGAGGATGCCGTCGCCGAGGAACTTGGCGACGTAGCCCTCGTAGTGGTGGACCGCTTCCATCATAAGCGTCACCACGGGATCGATCAGGCGGCGTGCGTCCTCCGGGTCCAGGTCCTGCGTCAGCGCGGTGGAGCCGGCCATGTCGGCAAACAGCGCGGTGATGGTCTTGCGCTCGCCGGCGGTCTCGCCGCGGGCTTCCATCGCCGCCTGCTCGGCCAGGATGCGCCCGGCCAGGTGTGGCGGGGTGTAGTGGACCGGCGCCGGACTGTCCTGGCGCGGCGCGGCTGGCGCAGGCGCAGTCGTGGCGGGCGCGTCGGGCAGGCCGACGCCGCAGACGCGGCAGAACCGCGCCGCCACCGTGGCCTCGGCGCCGCATTGAGGGCACACGCGGGCAAGCCGCGCCCCGCACGCCTCACAGAAGTTGGCGCCAGCAAGATTGCCGAAGCCGCATTGGCTGCAGCGCATTTCGCCTCCCGGCCGTCATTGCCAGCTTGACGGTACTAAGGCTATTAGAGGCGGGATAGCGAGGGTGTCAAGGACGCCGCTGCGTGGCAACCAACGGATCGCGGCTTGCGTTGCCGCGCAATACCGGTGCGGCTCACGCTGCCTGTGCCGCGGTGTGCGCGGTGGCCATCATGCTCGATTGCAGCAAGGTCTTGCGGAAGATTTCGACCAGCGGCCGCAGGTTGACCTTGTGCCAGGCAGCCCACAACGGGGTGCGGTAGTCGAGCCACGACAGTTCGTGCAGCACTACGCCGGCCGGTGCCTGGTGACGCAGGCTTTGCTGGATGGTGGTCAGGCCCAGCCCCGCGGCCACGAGCCCCAACGCGGCCAGCGGCTCGGTCGCTTCCATGGTGATGGTGGGGGTGAAACCCGCCCGGGCGCAGGCCGCGATGAAAGCGTCGTGCCGCAGCGCGGTTTCCTGGTGCATCACGCCGATCCACTTCTGTGCGGCGAGGTCGGCCGGAGTGAGCGGCTCGGTCCCGGCCAGCGGGTGGCCCTCGGGCAGCGCCAGCAGCATCGGGTCGTTGAGTACCTGGGCGGCCTCGAGGTCCGGATCGTCCGGCATGGGCGGCTCGCACACCAGCGCGATATCGAGGCTGCGCTGGCGCAGTCCTTCGAGCTGCGTTGCCGACTGCTGGTTGTACAGCGCGATATGGACGGCGGGCCGGTCGTGGCGCAACTCGCGCAGCGCGTTCGGCAGGATGCCGGAGTGCATCGCGTATTCGAGGTAGCCGATGCACAGGCCGCCTTCATCGCCGCGCCCAAGACGCCGGGCCAGCGATTCGAGCCGGGTGCCGTGGGTCAGGAAGGCGCGGGTCTCGGCCAGGAAGATGCGGCCGTCGCGCGTAAGGCGTATGCGCTGCTGGGAGCGCTCGAACAGTACCAGCCCCAGCTTCTCTTCAAGCTGGGCGATCTGCCGGCTAAGTGGCGATTGGGAGATATGGAGCCGCTCGGCGGCGCGGCCGACGTGCTCTTCCTCGGCCACGGCGACGAAATAGTGAAGTTGACGGATGTCCAGCATGTCTACCCCTGAGTGATACTTGAAAATTCAGACCTATAGGGTATCAAGTATTTCAAATTCCGTCTTGGACAGACTCAACTGGCCACCCTAGACTGCCTTCACCCCAACTTACTTTGTGGAGCAGTCATGAGTATCAAAGACAAACTGGCCGGCAACGTGCTCGGCTTTGGCACCGCCCCGCTGGGCAATATGTTCCGCGACATCCCGGAAGCGGAGGCGCAGGCCACCGTGGACGCGGCCTGGGCGCAAGGCGTGCGCTACTACGACACCGCGCCGTTCTACGGCGCCGGGCTGGCCGAAATCCGGCTGGGTGAAGCGCTGTCCCGCCACCCGCGCGACGAATACGTGCTCAGCACCAAGGTCGGCCGCCTGATCCTGGATGAAGTCGAAGACGCCAGCGCGCGGGCGCTGGGCGAGAAGAGTGGCCTGTTCGCGGCCGGACGCCCGAACAAGCTGGTCAACGACTATTCGGCGGACGCCACGCTGCGCTCGATCGAGGACAGCCTCAAGCGGATGAAGACCGACCGCCTCGATATCGTGTGGGTCCACGACATCGCCCAGGACTTCTATGGCGACGAGTGGCTGGCCTATTTCGAAACCGCCCGCAAAGGCGCCTTCAAGGTGCTGACCCGGCTGCGCGAAGAGGGCGTGATCAAGGCCTGGGGCCTGGGCGTGAACCGCGTCGAGCCGATCGAACTGACGCTGGATCTGGATGAGGCGCAGCCCGACGGCTTCCTGCTGGCGGGCCGCTATTCGCTGCTCGACCATGAGCGCGCGCTGCAGCGCCTGATGCCGAAGGCGGCCGAGCGCAAGACCGAGATCGTTGTCGGTGGCCCGTACAGCTCCGGCATTCTCGCCGGCGGCTCGCATTTCGAGTACCAGAAGGCGCCGCCCGAGATCATCGCCCGGGTCGAGCGCATCAAGGCGGTCGCGCAACGCCACGGCGTCAGCATCAAGGCCGCGGCGCTGCAATTCGTGCTGGCCAATCCCGCGGTGGCCGCGGTGATCCCGGGCGCGAGCCGGCCCGAGCGCATCGCCGAGGACGTCGCCGCGCTGAACGAGAAGATTCCGGCCGATTTCTGGCGCGAGCTGCGCGCGCAGCACCTGGTCGCGGCAAATGCGCCGCTGCCCGGCGACCGCGTCTGATCCCAATACTGCAATCTGATTTCAAGGAGCCAACCATGGCACAAGCTTCTGCAACGATCACGCTGCCGGTGTCGCCGGACCGCGTCTGGCAACTGATTGGCGGCTTCGATTCGCTGCCCGACTGGCTGCCGTATATCCCCAAGAGCGAACTGAGCGAGGGCGGCCGCGTGCGCAGCCTCGTCAATCCGGACGGCGACGCCATCGTCGAACGGCTCGAGGCCTTCGACCAGAGCGCGCGCAGCTACACCTACTCGATCCTGCAGGCGCCGTTCCCGGTCACCGGCTACCGCTCCACGCTGCGCGTGGTTGGCATCGACGGGGACCAGGCCGCGCGCGTCGAGTGGTCGGGCCAGTTCACGCCTGCCGGCGTGAGCGACGACGAGGCATCGCAGCTGTTCGAGGGCATTTATCGCGATGGCCTGCAAGCCCTGCAGGCGACGCTGGCCGGAGCGGCGTCATGAAGCGCCTGATTGCGCCATGGATGGCCCTGGGGCCATGGCTGGCGCGATGACGCAGGCCCACGCGGCCGCCGGCGTGCCGGGCGGGGGCCGCGTGCTGTTCCAGTACGGCGAGTAATGCCGCCGGATGGCGGTCTGGCGCGATGCGGCGTCAGACCGCCGCTGTCACGATGATCTCCACCAGCAGTTCCGGCCGCGCCAGCCTGGCCTCGCAGGTGGCGCGCGTGGGGACCGCGTCCTCGGGGATCCACGCTTCCCAGGCGGCATTCATGCCGGCGAAATCCTGGTCGATATCCTTGAGCCAGATCTGCGCCGAGAGCAGCCGGCTGCGGTCGCTGCCGACGCTGGCGAGGTAGCCGTCGATTTTCTCCAGCACATCGCGCGTCTGCGCGCCGATATCGCCGGATGGATCGGTGGCCGTGACACCGGCCACATACACCACGCCGTTATGCACGACGAGGCGGGAAAGACGTTTGGTGGACTGGAAGCGCTGGATATTGCTCATCCGTATGACCTCGGCAAAAAAGTTGGATAGGGAGCCGGCTGGAAGCTAGTCGCGCAGCGCGCCGGCCGTGGCACTGCGGGGTTTGTCGAAACGGTCGATGGCAAAGGCGTCGATCGGCAGGGCGGATCGACCTTCGGTGACAAGGTCGGCAACGATCTGTCCCACGATCGGCCCCAGTTCGAAGCCATGCGCGGAGAAACCGAAGGCATGGACCACGCCCGGTGCCGACCGGCTCGGTCCGATCACCGGTATCTGGTCCGGCAGGAAGGCCTCCACCCCGGCCCACGCGCGATTGATGCCGAGCGGTCCCAGGTGCGGGAACAGCGCGGTGACGGTCTGCGCGCTGGCGCCAAGCCCGAGCATGTCGACTTCGCCATGCCGGGCCCGGGCGTCGGCGGCGCAGCGCAGGCCGCCGCCGATCAGCACGGTGCCGTTGTCGAACTGCTTGAACGACAGCGCGCGCCCGGTTGCGCCCAGCACCGGCCTGACGAACGGCGCCACGCGGTGGGTGATCATCAGCATCAGTCCGCCGGCTTCGACCGGCACCGGCTCGCCGAGCTGAGCGGCGAAGGCGCCGGCCCAGGCGCCGGCCGCGTTCACCAGCCGCTGCGCGCGGAACACGCCGCGCGGCGTGTGTACGTGCCAGCGGCCGCGCGCGTATTCCAGGCGTTCGGCGGGAGTGGCTTCATGGATGGCGGCGCCGGCCGCTTCGGCGGCGCGGCGGAACGCGGTGACGGCGCGGTAGGGCAGCGCATGGCCGTCGCGGCTTGCCCAGATCGCGCCGGTGACATGGGGTGCGATCGACGGGACCAGGGCACGTACCGTGTGGGCGTCGACCAGCGTTTCGTGGGTAAAGCCCGCGGCTTCGAGCTGGGCCACGCGCCGGCGCAGCACCTCCAGCTCGGCGTCGGTCTCGGCCACCTTCAGCTGGCCGCTGGGGACAAAGCCGGCGTCGTCGCCGGTCAGGTCCGCCAGCCGGTGCCAGAGCTCGAGCGAAGCCAGTGCCAGCGGAATCTCGGCCATGTGGCGCCCCAGCGTGCGCACGCCGCCGGCGTTGACCCCCGACGCATGCCGGCCGCAATACTCGGCCTCGAGCAGCGTCACGCGCAAGCCCTTGCGCGCGAGGTGCAGCGCGCTCGAGGTGCCCTGCAGCCCGCCGCCGATGACGATCGCGTCGGCATCGGCCCCGCTGTCATCCTTCATTGGCCAGTTCTCCGAGCGTGACCGGCTTGATCGGCGGACGGATGCGGTAGTAGCCGACCTGCTGCGGCGGCACGCCGCGCGCGTCGGCGATGATCTCGGTGACCGTCAATCCGCACTGGCGGCCCTGGCACGGCCCCATGCCGCAGCGGCCGAACGACTTGGCCTGGTTGGGCCCGCTGCAACCCAGCGCGACGAAGCCGCGGATGGCGCCGGCGGTCACTTCCTCGCAGCGGCAGACCACCACGTCGTCCGCCGGCACGCGGTTGGCCGGCTTGGGGCGGTACAGCGCGTCGAGGAAGGGCCGGATGCTCAGGTGCGAGCGCAGCGCGGCGCGCAACGGGGCGGCCAGGCGGTCGCGTTGCGCGGCGTCGACGCGGCCGACGTTATGGGCCGCGGCCAGGCCGGCCAGCTCGCCTTGCAGCGCCGCGGCAATGGCGCCGCCGATGCCGCGGCCATCGCCGGCGACGAAGATGCCCGGCAGGTCGAGCGCGCCCCAGTCGTCGACCACCGGCTGCCAGCACAGCTGCCTGTCGTCCCAGCGGTGCGCCGCGCGCAGCGCCCACGTGAACTGGGTGTTGGGGACCACGCCCTGGTGCAGCAGCACGGCCTGCGTCGCAATGCGGTGCGACTGCCCGCGACTGGTGAAACGCAGCGCCCGCACCGCCTCGTCACCCTCGACCGACAGGTTCGTGGCGCCCTTGTAGAAGGGCACGCCGCCGCGCTTGAGCGCCCGCATCAGCGCCAGGCCCTTCTTCAGGTAGCGCCAGCCTGCCAGCGCGCCGCCCAGATGGGCCAGCGCGCGCTGGTAGTCGGCACCGTCGGTGGTGTCGACGATGGCGCGGATCGGCACGCCGGCGCGCACGTATTGCCAGCCGAGCAGGTAGAGCAAGGGCCCGCAGCCGGCCAGCACCACCGGTTCGGCCGGCACCACGTCGGCGCTCTTGAGCAGGATCTGCGCGGCGCCGGCGGTCAGCACGCCGGGCAGCGTCCAGCCCGGGATCGGGAACGGGCGCTCCATGGCTCCGGTGCAGAGAATCACCTGCCGCGCCTGCAGGCTCGCGACGCGGCCCTGGCGCAGGTAGTGCACGGCGTGCTCGCGCGTGACCTGCCACACCGCCGCACCGGTGATGTGCTGCGCGCCGCTGGCGGCGAAGCGGTCCGCCAGCGCGCGGCCGGCGGCGTAGTCGGGGCCGAGGATGCGCAGGCGTTCCGGTGGCGCGCTCTCGATGCCGCGATAGATCTGGCCGCCACAGGCCTCCTGCTCGTCGAGCAGGGCCACGCGCGCGCCGCTGGCCGCTGCCGCGACCGCGGCCGCCATGCCGGCGGGGCCGGCGCCGATGATGGCGATGTCGACGTCACGCTCAGCCATGGGCCACCTCCGGAGCGTGGCCAGCCTCTGCCGGCGCGGGCAAGGGCAAGGTGCGCGCGCCGTCCTGCGTGTGCACGCGCATGCCTTCGCGCACGGTTACCAGGCAGCTTTGCCGGCTCGGCTGCCCATCGATCTCCATCAGGCATTCGAAGCAGACGCCCATCATGCAATACGGCGCGCGCGGCTCGCCGCTGACCGGCGAATTGCGCAAGCGCGTGACGCCGCTGGCCAGCAGCGCCGCGGCAACGCTGCAACCGGCCGGCACCCGCAGCGGCGCGCCATTGAATTCGATGGTGACGGTATCCGCGTCGGCGCCGGAGGTGGCACGCCGTTTGAACAGGCGATCAGTGGGCATGGTGGAAGGTCTGGTTGGAGTTCAGGAAACGGTCGCCGGTGAATACGTCGATCCCCTGCGGCCGTTCGCCGCCGGCCACCCACGGGGCGACGCGCAGTGCGTGCGCCGCGGCCAGCGTGACGCCGCTGTGGCAGGTGGTGACGAAGGCGCCGGGACAGGTCGGGCTTTCCTGGTAGATCGGATAGCCGTCCGGGCTCATCACGCGCAGCGCGCCCCACGCGCGCACCAGCTTCAGGCCGGCCAGCGCGGGGAAGCTGCGCACGCCGCGGCGCGCAATGTCGGCGAGCACGCCGGCGGTGGTGCCGTCGTCGAAGCCGACGTCTTCCATCGAGTCGCCGAGCTGGATCGTGCCTTCGTCGGTCTGGCGCACGTAGGTGGTGGGGAAGTCAAGGAAGCGCGTGGCGCGCTCGCCGATCAGGACCTGGCCACGGTTCGGTGCCACCGGCGCGTGCAGGCCGACCTCAGCGGCGAGCTTGCGGTTGCCTAGGCCGGCGGCCAGCACCACGCGCGGCGCGACAAAGCGCGCCCGGCCGCCTTCGCCCGCATGGACCGTAAAGCCGCCCGCTTCAGGCGTGATCGATTGCGCGCCATGCCGGCCGACGATACGCACGCCACGCCGCTGGCAGGCGGCATGCAGCGCGCGCAGCAGCTTGAGCGGATTGGTGTGCCCGTCCATTGGCGTATAGCTGGCGCCGACCACCTCCGGGCCCACGCCGGGCAGCCGTTGCGCGAGTTCGCGGTGGTCGAGCATCGCGAACGGATAGTCGCCCTGCAGCGCGTCCTGGATGCTCTGCAGGCGCTGGCGGCGCTCATCCATGTCCGCCTCGGAAAAGCACAGGTGGAAGCCGCCGGGCTGGCGCAGGCAGACGTCGATGCCGGTCTCGTCGCGCAGCGCATCGCGCAACTGCGGCCACAGCCGCGCCGAGCCCAGTGTCCAGCGCGCGTAGGGCGCCATGCCCAGGCCCTTGCCCTGGACCCAGACCAGGCCGAAGTTGCCGCGCGAGGCGCGCAGGGCGTCATCGCCCTCGTCCAGCACGGTGACGCGCAAGCCTTGTCCGGCGGCGCCGTAAGCGATGGCGGTGCCGACCAGGCCGCCGCCAATCACGATCAGATCGGATGTGGTCATGTCAGTCAAAGTTCAGTTCTTGCCGATCAGCACGCGGTCGAGGCCGACGATGCGGTCCAGCAGCACCATCAGCACCAGCGTGCCGACGATCAGCACCGTGGAAACCGAGGCCACCAGCGGATCGATGGTCTGGGCGATCTGGTTGTACATCGCCACCGGCAGCGTGGTGGTGCCCGGCGTGGCGACGAAGACCGTCATGGTCAGTTCATCGAAGCTCTGGATGAACGACAGCATCCAGCCGCCCACCACGCCGGGCAGGATCAGCGGCAGCACCACGCGGCGGAACGCCGTGAAGCGACTGGCGCCGAGCGAGAGCGCGGCACGCTCGGCATCGCGGTCCAGCCCGGTGGCGGCGGCCAGCACCAGGCGCAGCGCGTAGGGCATGACCACCACCACGTGCGTCAGCGCAAGCCAGAAGAACGACCCGGTCACGCCCAGCGTGGTGAAGAAGCGCAGGAAGGCCACCCCCAGCACCACGTGCGGGATCATCAGCGGCGACAGGAAGAAGGCCATCAGCGCGCCGCGGCCGGGGAAGCGATGGCGCACCAGCGCCAGCGCGGCGGGCACCGCCAGCGCCACCGCGATGGTGGCGCTGACCAGGCCGAGTGTCAGCGACAGCCAGATCGCGTCGACGATCTCGTGCGCATCCGCAATGGCGCGGAACCAGCGCAGCGACAGGCCGTCGGTGGGCATCGAGATATAGCCCTTGCCGGTGAAGGACACCGCGACCACCACCAGCAGCGGCGCCACCATGAAGGCGATAAAGAGGGCGTGGTACAGCAGGGACAGGGGACCGTTCTTGCGCATGGCATCAGCTCCTCATGCTTCGAAGACCTGGCGGAAGCGGCGCTCCACCAGCCGGTTGCAGCCGACGATGACGATCACGTTGGCGATCAGCAGCAGCACCGCGATGGCGGCGCCGAGCGGCCAGTTGAGCGTGTTCAGGAATTCGTCGTAGGCGGCGGTGGCCACCACCTTTAGGCGGCGCCCGCCGAGGATGGCCGGGGTGGCAAAGGCCGAGGCCGACAGCGCGAACACGATGATGCTGCCCGACAGGATGCCCGGCAGGATCTGCGGCAGGATCACGCGGCGGAACACCGTGAAGGGCGAGGCGCCGAAGGCCTGGCCGGCCTGCTCGACCTGCGGGTCCAGCTTCTGCAGCGAGGCCCATACCGAGATCACCATGAACGGCATCATCACGTGCGTCAGCGCGATGATCACGCCGGTCTGCGTAAACACCAGCTTCACCGGCGCATCGACCAGGCCGAGCCACTGCAGGGTCTCGTTGATCAGGCCGTTGTTGCCCATCAGGATGGCCCAGCCCAGCGTGCGCACCACCACCGAGATCAGCAGCGGCCCGAGGATCACGATCAGGAAGAGGCCGCGCCACGGACTGCGCATGCGCGACAGGATCAGGGTTTCGGGCACGCCGAACACCACCGCAAGCACCGTTACCGCCAGTGCCATGCCGGCCGTGCGCAGGAAAATCTCGTGGTAATAGCTGTCGCCGAGGATCTCGAGATAATTGGCCGCGGTCATCGCCGGCAGCACGCCGCGGCTGCCGTCGAAGACGTGCAGCGACAGCAGGCCCGTGAGCAGCAGCGGCACCAGCAGCATCGCGCAGAACAGCAGCAGGGCCGGGCCCGACAGCAGCCATGGGGCCGCGCCGGCAAGCGGCCGGCGCGGCAGGCGCGGCGCCATCGCGTGCGCGCCAGCAAGGTTGGGAGTGGCGGTGTCAGGCATGGCGCGCCTCCGTGGCGGTTTCGCTGGTCAGCACGCGCAGGTCCTGGTCGTGCCACAGCACGCTGACGGCCGCGCCTTCGGCCGGCGGCGTCTCGCCCAGGTTGGGCTGGCTCACGCGCAGCCGGCCCAGCGCGCTGTCGATCTCCAGCATCCAGTGGTTGCCGAGGAACAGCCGCGTGTGAACCGTGCCGGGGATGCCGCCGTCGCCGGACTGGCCCAGCCGGATCTTCTCGGGACGCACGTAGACCTGCACCTCGCGCCCGACCTGGCGGCCCTCATGCGGCACGTGCGCCAGCGTGTCGCCCAGGCGCACTTCGCAGCAGCGCGCGTTGGTCTGCTCGACCACGCCGGCGAGGCTGTTGGTCTTGCCCAGGAAACCCGAGGCAAAGGCCGACTGCGGCCGCTCGTAGGCCTCGAACGGCGTGGCCAGCTGGACGATGCGGCCGCCATGCATCACCGCGATGCGGTCGCTCATGGTCATGGCCTCGACCTGGTCGTGCGTGACCAGGATGGTGGTGATGCCGAGCTGGCGCTGGATCGCGCGCAACTCGAGGTGCATGTCCTCGCGCAGCTTGGCATCGAGGTTCGACATGGGCTCGTCGAGCAGCAGCACCTCGGGGCGGATCGCCAGCGCGCGCGCAATCGCCACGCGCTGGCGCTGGCCGCCCGACAGCTCTTTCGGATAGCGCTGGCCGAGGCCGCCCAGCCGCACCAGCTCTAGCGCCTCGTCGATCCTGCGGCCGCGCTCGGCGGCGGCCACGCCGCGCATCTCCAGGCCGAAGCCGATATTGGCGGCCACGGTCATGTGCGGAAACAGCGCGTAGCTCTGGAACACCACCCCCATGCCGCGTTTTTCGGGGCGCAGCGCGGTGATGTCGCGCCCGTCGAGCACGATGCGGCCGCGCGTGGGTTCGACGAAGCCGGCGATCATCTGCAGCGTGGTGGTCTTGCCGCAGCCGGACGGGCCGAGCAGCGACAGGAATTCGCCGCGCTCGACATCGAGGCTCAGGTTTTCAACGGCATGGAAGCTGCCGAAGGCCTTCGCGAGGCCGCTCAGTGTGAGGAAGCTCATGGTTTTGCGGGGGCAGTCGTGGTGGCTATCGTGGGGCGATCGTGGCGCGGGCTCAGCGCTCGACCGTGCGGTTCCAGCGGTTGGTCCACTCGGCACGCTTCTCGTTGACCACGGTCCAGTTGGTCGGCAGCAGCGTGTCGATCTGGGCCTTGCCGTACGGCACCTTGGCGGCCACCTTCGGTTCGAGCCTGACGCTGGCATTGACCGGTCCCCAGCCCTGGCTGTCGGCCAGCACGGTCTGCACCTCGGGCGTGAGCAGGTACTGGATAAAAGCCTGCGAGGCCTCGGCCACGTCGCTCTGCACCACCGGGCAGGCGGCCGTCAGCAGCGCGGGGGCGCCTTCCTTCGGATAGACGAATTCCACCGGGAAGCCGGTGTCCTTCAGGCTTTGCGCGCGGCCGCTGCCCCACACCGCCAGCGTGACGTCGCCGTTCTGGAACAGCTCGGTCATCTTGCCCGGCGAAGGCTCCCAGGCCAGCACGTTGGGGCCGACCTCGCGCGTCAGCGCGGCGAAGCCCGGCTCGACATTCTGATCGCCGCCCTTGCGCAGCTTGGCGAACATGATCAGCGTCTGCAGGCCGTAGGTGTTGCTGATCGGCGGGATCGCGACCTTCTGGCGGAATTTCTTGTCGGTCAGCACCTCCCACGATTCCGGTTTCGGCAGGCCTGCCTTGCGGAATGCCTCGGTGTTGTAGACCAGGCCCGTCGCCACCACGCCGATGCCGGTGGCCTTGTTCTCGCCCAGCTTCGCCAGGGGATAGAGATCCTTGTACACCGGCGCATCCTTGACGGCATCGCAGAAACCGAGCTGCAGCGCCTGATACATCGGGCCGTCGTCGAGCAGCACCACGTCGAGTTCCTGGCGCGCCTTCTGTGCCTGCAGCTTGGCCAGCGTGTCGGTGGAATTGCCGGCGACATAGACCACCTTGACCTTATGCCGGGTCTCGAAGGCGGGGATGATCTTTTCCTTGAACACCTTTTCGGTCGAACCGCCGTACGAGCCGACGTAGAGCGTCGGCTGCTGAGCCAGCGCGGCCGAGGTGCCGCACAACGCGACCACGGCCGCGGCGAGAACTTGCTGTTTCATGCTTTCCTCCCTGTTATGCACCGTCAACTTGCCATCGATCCCCAAAACCATGCAGGGGGGTTATCGTTGCACCGCAACGAAGAACATGCGCAAACATGCGGTGTCGGGATAGATTAGGAGGATGCCCTGCGCGTGAAAAATTCTTTTTTTTGGGCCGTCAATAACGTTGTGTTATAGACTGGTGCCATGAAAATCCGCCAGCTCGAGGCCTTCCGGGCCGTCATGCTTTGCCAGACCGTCACGCGCGCCGCCGAGATGCTGCACATCTCGCAGCCGGCGACGACCCGGCTGATCGCCGATCTTGAAGAGGCGCTAGGGTTTTCCCTGTTCGAGCGCATGCGCGGGCGGCTGCACCCCACCGCCGAGGCGCAGGCGCTGTTCGAGGAAGTGCAGCGCTCGCTGGTCGGCATCGACCGCATCGCGCAGACCGCGCTCGATATCCGCGACATGCAGCGCGGCTCGCTGCAGATCGCCGCCGCGCCGGCGCTGGCGCTGTCCTTCCTGCCGCGCGCGATCGCGGCGTTCATGGCCGACCACCAGCAGATCCAGATCACGATGCTGCCGCACTCGTCGCGCACGGTGGTCAACATGGTCACCGAGCAACGCTGCGACGTCGGCTTTGCCATCCTGTCGATGAACCACCCCAGCACGCACGGCGAGCGGCTGCTGTCGACCCGGATGGTGTGCGCCATTCCCGCCGGGCACCGGCTTGCCAGCCAGGAAGTCATCCGCCCGCCGGACCTCGCCGGCGAGCGCTTCGTGTCGCATCCGCGCATGCTCGACTCGCGGCTGCAGATCGATGCGCTCTTTGCCTCTTACGGCATCGAATGCAAGGTGCAGGTGGAAACGCAGGTGTCGTGGAGCATCTGCGCGTTCGTGGAGGAGGGGCTGGGCGTGGCGCTGATCGATCCGATCACGGCGCTGGAGTACAAGGGCGACGGGGTCTGCTTCCGCATGTTCGACCCCTTGCTGACCACCGATTTTTCGGTGCTGTTCTCGGCGCAGCGCGCGCCGTCGATCCTGCTCAAGGCCTTTGTCGCGCACACTCGCGCATTTGCGCTGGCGCGGCTGGATCCCAGCTTCGTGGTGGCCTAGGACATCGTCACGGCTGGGCCCACGCCGCCGTCTGGCGCGACCCACCCTTGCCGCCGATCGCTTCGACCAGGTAATCGACGAACGAAGCGATCCGCGCGGAGATCGCGGTATTGCGGTAGTAGACCGCATGGATCGGCTGGCGCACGTCCTGGGTCTGGCGCGCCAGCACCTGCACCAGCCGGCCCGCCTCGCGATCCTGCGCGGTCATGAAGTCCGACAGGCATACGATCCCCGCGCCCTCCAGCGCCAGCTGCCTGAGCGTCTCGCCGCTCGACGACCACACCGCCGGCTCGATCCGGCAGGGCTCTCCGTCCGCACCCAGGATCGGCCACACGTTCAGCGATTCGGGCTGGTTGAAACCCAGCAGCGCGTGCTTGCCGAGATCCTGTGCCTTGCGCGGGTGGCCGTGCGCGTCGAGGTAGGCCGGACTGGCCAGCATGCGCACCCGGCTGTTGCCGATCAGCCGGCTATGCAGCGTGGAATCCTTCAGGCGGCCGATGCGGATGGCCACGTCGGTGCGCCGCTCGAGCAGGTCGATGATGCCCTCGTTGCTGTTCAGCTCCAGTTCTACCTGCGCAAAGCGCTCGCGGTAGCCGCGCACCAGCGGCACGATCACATGCAGCATGAACGGCGACGCGGCGTCGACGCGCAGGCGCCCGGACGGCTTCTCGCGCCGCGCCAGCATCTGTTCTTCCGCGCTTTCGACCGAGTCGATGATGGCGCGCGCGTCGTGCAGGAAGGCCTGGCCTTCCTCGGTCAGCTCGAGGCGGCGCGTGGTCCGGCGCAGCAGCGTGGTCTTGAGCTTTTCTTCCAGGCGGGCGAGGGTGCGGCTGGTTGCCGAGACGGTGAGGTCGAGCTGCTGCGCGGCGGCCGTGATCGAGCCGCTGTCGACCACGGTGGCAAAGGCCAGCAGTTCGTCGAGCGTGATTTTCATGGGTGCGTCGGAATCAAGACAGATTGGTTTATAGACGATGCGGCAGCGCGTGGCAATCCTTGATTAAAAATCAAATATTTTTGTCCAGTAAAGGCGTTTATCTCATTAGTTGCGGGGGCAGGATGACTGCATCGAACCAGCCTTCCGTGCCGCGGCCCGCAACGCGATCGCGGCGGGCTTTGACGGCGTCGAGCTGCACGGCGCCAACGGCTACGTGGTGAGTACAGTTGCTGCCGTAGTGCTTTAGAGGGATATGCTGCCACCGACATAGCAGGGCAATATCGGCACGGTCCGAATGCGCCCATCCGCATCCAGGAAAGTCCGCCCGCCAGGTCCCACCCGCGGGCGCTTTCTTTTGGGGAGCAGCAAAGCGATATGAAGGCGCGAATCATTCGCGTTTGATCGGCTGGAGCCATCGGCGCGCGATATGGAACCCTCAAGAAAAAGGAGTGAGACAGTGCCTGCCCACCAGTCGCCAGTTCACCGCCTCGCGCCGGCACACCCCAACGGTCCTCCGCTGTCGCTCGCCCCGGGCCTGGGCGCGACGTTTGAAACAGCTATCAACCACGAGCCCTCCGAACCGGAAAGGACTGCCCTGGCGCTCTGTGCCCGCTATTGCCGGCTCGCGGACGTGAGCCCGCCGTTCGGCGCCGAAACGCTGGCGTGGCGGGGCGGCGCCTACGTCTATGTCTTTGGCTGGGACAGCGACGGCAGGCGCCGCCTGTTCGAGGTGTTCCGAAACCAGCAGGGCGTCCTGGAGCCAGTGCTGGCATTCCAGTATCCCGTGCCACTGCGGAAACTGTTCCGGCACGATCTGGATCCGCTGTACAGCGATCGACGCTGAAATCCCGGGCGCAGGCTATGGCATGCGCAGCGGCTACTACGTGCCGAGGTGCCGCGCAATGGCTTGCGCCACTTCCCCAGCATCCCGGTAGTTTTTTTCAGGTATGCCCAGCAGGGCATCCACGATCGCGTCATCCGCGTTGTTGTCGCGCGCGGTAGAAACCAGCGCGCCGCGCGTCGCGGGATAGTCCAGGCCGCGCAATGCCTGCTCGAGGGCGGCGGGGTCCCATCGATCCGTGCGCGGATGTTGTTGCGGACGCTTGTCATTGGCCATGGCTGATCTCCGGTAGATTGGGGCGAACGCGCGAGGCTCGCGAACTGGCTTCACCCCGCATTGCAAGACCCCGGCGGCCGGCGCCGCGGCCTGATTCCCGGCGTCCCAAGCCTGATGGAAACGCAAGGCACATGCCATGGCGGGATCCCGCGGAGCACTGTGTTGCCGGCGTCCTCCGCACAGCACTTCATCGTCTGCGCAGTCCGCACATACCCCTAATTGACGGTGAAGTTTATGTGCGTAAAATTTAATTCATAACTATGAATAGTGGCAGGTGCCCGCCTCGATGCCGGCACTGCTTCCGACCACCGCCATCCAGGAGACACCCCGATGCAACCGAATCCGCGCCGCCGCCTGATGCTGTGCGCCGCCGTGCTGGGCGCGCTGCCCGCGCTGGCCTGGGGCGACAGCTATCCCAGCAAGCCGATCCGCATGGTGGTGCCGTTCGCCCCCGGCGGCGCTACCGACGTGGTGGCGCGGCTGATTTCGCAGAAGCTGGGCGAGGCGCTGAAGCAGTCGGTGGTGGTGGAAAACCGTCCCGGCGCCAACGGCATCATCGGCACCGACGTGGTGGCCCGCGCGGCGCCAGACGGCTATACGCTGCTGCTCAATACCGCCGGCGCGCAGACCCTCAGCCCGGTGCTGTACAAGGCCGGCTATGAGCCGCTGAAGAGCTTTGCGCCGATCTCGCAGATCAGCAACATCGGCTTCGTGATGGTGGTGCACCCCTCGGTGCCGGCCAGGACCGTGCAGGAATTCGTCGCGCTGGCCAGGGCGAAGTCGCGGCCGCTGAGCCTGTCGGCCGGCAGCAGCATGATCGAGCTGATCGGCGCCACCTTCAAGAGCGCCGCGGGCACGCCCGACGTGGTCAGCGTGTCGTACCGTGGCACCGGCCCGCAGATGCAGGCGGTGGTCTCGGGCGAGGTCGACATGACCATCGACCCGTTCAACGGCATGGCCATGATCAAGGCCGGCAAGCTGCGCCCGCTGGCGGTGTTCGCGTCCAAGCGCTCGCCCGCGCTGCCCGAGGTCCCGACCATGCAGGAGGCCGGTTTCGACGGCATGGCGTTCAATTCGTGGGCCGGCCTGCTGGCGCCGGCCGGTACGCCCAAGGAGATCGTCACGCGGCTGAACCAGGAGATGAACCGCATCCTGGCGCAGCCCGAGATCCGGCAACGGCTGGCCGCGATCGACTACGAGGTGGTGGGCGGCACCCCGGAACAGTTCGCGGCCACCATTGCCGAGGACGCGGCAAGGTGGGCGAAGATCGTCAGGGAAACGAATTACAAGGCGGGTTCCTGAGCCTTCACGACGCCGCCTGGCGCACCAGCCAGTTGCGGAACGCGCGCGCCGCGGCCGTTTCCATCCGGTCACTGTGGTGCATCGCCCCAAAATCCGGGGCACTTACTTTTGCGATCAATGGCGCACCGAATACCAGCTGCGCCTTATGTCTCGCCAGGCGGTAGCAGCCTGACGTAACCGGCCACCTCTTGGGGACGCCGCTGCCGGTCTGGTGCCGGTAGCGGTTTTTGAAGCCGATCCGCTTCTTGCCGGCCATGACTTCCTTGGCTTCGATAATGGTGCGATCGCTTCAGCGCCCCTTGAACACCGGATGCCGAGCGCACACCGACAGCACGATGCGCTCGGATTGCGTCAGGTAGTCGTTCAGCGCGACCGCGCATTCGGCCAGCTTGCCTGCCTCGAACAGCTCCAGGATGTGCTGGTTCATCTCGACGTAAGGGCCGTGCAGGAATTCCGGGTCGTGCAGCATGCCGAACGCCAGGCGCAGTTCCGCGAGCAGGTGGGAGAACATCACGTTCAGGCGCTCGCTGTCGGCCAGCTCCACGATCGCCATGTGGAATTCCATGTTGGCGGTGCCTGCGCCCTGCCAGTCGCCGCTGTCGCGGCAGCGCAGACCGGCCTCCACCGCCTGGCGCAGATGCTTGCGGGCCGGATGGCTGGGGTAGGCCTGGGCGATGGCCTGGCATTCGATCAGCCGGCGCACCCGATATATATCGATGATCGACGCAATGCTCGGAATCGCCACCGACACGCCGCGGTTGGGCTCGTGCTTCAGCAGGCCTTCCTTGGTCAGCACGCGGAATGTCTCGCGTAGCGTATTGCGGGATATCTGCAGGCTTTCGCTCAGCGCCGCTTCCGACAGGCGCTGCCCCGGCTCGAATTCGCCATGCACGATGCGCTGGCGGATCTGTTCTGTGACCCGTTCGGCCAGATTCTTGACGTCAGGTGTTGAGGACATGGTGACTGGATCGGGCACCGGCTCATTCCGGGTGCGCACGTGACTGGATGTTAACGCACTTTGTTCAACAATTTGCACGGAATTGGTGCGGGCGATGGCCTATACGGTGCCTTAGGTGTATACCATGATCGATCAACGCCATAGATTGTTCAACAATAGTATCGTGTTGGTTGAGTGATACGTGCCGATAGGTCAACATGGCATGCGATTTGCTAAACAACGCCGATGAAACGAAGTCGTCGCCAAGTCAGTGCGGCGAGCTTTTCCCCGCTTTGTCCTTGTCCTAGTGAGCGCAACCATGTGGCTTAAACAAACTACCGCAGAGGAGCGCAAGACGCTCTTTGCCGCCTTCGTCGGCTATGGCGTCGATGCCTTCGACTACATGATCTACACCTTCATGATCCCCACATTCATTCTCGTGTGGGGCATGACCAAGGCCGAAGCCGGCTATATCGCGACCGGTGCGCTGATCAGCTCGGCCGTCGGCGGCTGGCTGGCCGGCATCCTGGCGGACAAGTACGGCCGCGTGCGGATCCTGCAGCTGACCGTGCTCTGGTTCAGCTTATTCACCTTCCTGAGCGGCTTCACCAATTCTCCCGAGCAGCTGTTCGTCACGCGCATGCTGCAGGGCCTGGGCTTCGGCGGCGAATGGTCGGTCGGCTCGGTGCTGATCGCGGAGATGATCCGCGCCCGCCACCGCGGCAAGGCGGTGGGCCTGGTGCAGAGCAGCTGGGCAGTCGGCTGGGGGCTTTCGGCGCTCGCCTTCTGGGCGGTCTATGCCTTGGTCGAGCAGCAATACGCCTGGCGCGTGCTGTTCTGGATCGGCGTGCTGCCCGCGATCTTCATCCTCTACATCCGCCGCAATATCAGCGAGCCCAAGGTGTATCGCGAAACCCAGGCAAAGCTGGCCCGCACCGGTGAAAGCAACAACTTCATGCTGATCTTCAAGCCCGGCGTGCTGCGCGTTACCGTTCTGGCCAGCTTGCTGGCGACCGGCATGCAGGGTGCCTACTATTCGGTGACCACCTGGCTGCCCACCTACCTGAAGATGGAGCGCAACCTGTCCGTTCTCAACACCAGCGGCTACCTGATGGTGCTGATCGCTGGCTCGTTCGCTGGCTACCTGACCAGCGCCTGGCTGTCCGACCACCTGGGTCGCCGCCGCTGCTTCATGCTGTTCGCCGTGAGCGCGGCCATCCTGGTGGTCTGCTACACGCAGCTGCCCATCACCGACGCGGCGATGCTGTTGCTGGGCTTCCCGTTCGGCTTCTTCCTGTCGGGCATCTTCTCGGGCATGGGGGCTTACCTGACCGAGCTGTATCCCAGCCATATCCGCGGTTCGGGGCAGGGCTTCTGCTACAACTTCGGCCGCGCGGTCGGTTCGATCTGCCCGGCCCTGATCGGGCACCTGAGCGCAAAGATGTCGCTGGGCGTGGCGATCGGCTACATGGCCGCCGGCGCCTACGCACTGGTGGTGGTCGCGTGCCTGATGCTGCCGGAGACCCGTGGCCGCGAACTGCTGGGCGAGGCCGAGGCCGCGCACTGAAGCACCGCAGCACTAAAGTCCTGAAGCACCGAATCACATATGCAAATCGATCTGAACAGCGACCTCGGCGAGAGCTTCGGCGCCTGGAGCATGGGCAACGATGCCGCCATGCTGGACATCGTCAGCAGCGCCAATGTGGCCTGCGGCTTCCATGCGGGCGATCCGGCAGGCATCCTGCAGACGCTGAAGGCCGCGGCGGAGCGCGGCGTGTCCGTGGGCGCGCACGTCTCGTATCCCGACCTGCAGGGCTTCGGCCGCCGCAACATGGACGTGGCCAGCGCCGACCTGGTGGCCGACGTGATCTACCAGATCAGCGCGCTGTCGGGCATGGCCGCCACCGTCGGCACCGCGGTGCGCTACGTCAAGCCGCACGGCGCGCTCTACAACACCATTGCCAGCGACGAACGTCAGGCGCGAGACGTGATCGCCGCGATCCGCGCGGTGAACCAGGAGCTGGCGCTGGTAGCGCTGGCCGGCTCGCCGCTGGTGGCCTGGGCGCGCGAGGCCGGCCTGCGTGTCATCGCCGAAGCGTTCGCCGACCGTGCCTACACGCCGCAGGGCACGCTGGTGTCGCGCCGCGAGAAGGGCGCGGTGCTGCACGACGCCGCCGACGTGGCCCAGCGCATGCTGCGCCTGGCGCGCGAAGGCACGGTGCTTGCCATCGACGGCAGCGTGGCGCGCGTGGAAGCGCAATCGATCTGCGTGCATGGCGACAGCGACGGCGCGCTCGAGATGGCGCGCGCCGTGCGCGCCGCTCTGGAGCGCGACGGCATCGCGATCCGCGCGTTTGCGTGAGCCCGCGACCCTGAACACACTGGAGAAATACCCATGCAAGCATCCGCACTGGAACGCGCCCGCATCGCCTCGGTGAACGCCGCCCGCGAAGCGCGCGCAAGCTATCGGGCCGGCACCGTGCAGCCCACCGCCGGCGTCGCGCCAGGCATGACGCAGGCCAACATGATCGCCTTGCCGCGCGACTGGGCCTGGGATTTCCTGCTGTACGCGCAGCGCAATCCCAAGGCCTGTCCCGTGCTCGATGTGATCGAGGCGGGCGCGCACCAGACCCAGCTGGCCGAAGGCGCCGACGTGCGCAGCGACATCCCGCTGTACCGCGTCTGGCGCGACGGCAATCTGGCGGAAGAGGTGGCCGACGCCACGCCGCTGTGGGCCGAGCATCCGGACTTGGTCACCTTCCTGATCGGCTGTAGCTTTACCTTCGAGACGCCGCTGCAAGAGGCTGGCATCGAGGTGCGCCATATCGCCGACGGCTCCAACGTGCCGATGTACCGCACCAGTCGCCAGTGCCGTCCGGCCGGCCGCCTGCATGGCGAGCTGGTGGTGTCGATGCGGCCCATCCCAGCGCACCGCGTTGCCGATGCCGTTTCCATCAGCGGGCGTTTCCCCTCGGTGCATGGCGCGCCGGTCCACGTTGGCGACCCGGCCGCGCTGGGCATCGCCGATATCGGCAAGCCCGACTTCGGCGACGCCGTGCGCATCGAGCCGGGCGACATCCCCGTGTTCTGGGCCTGCGGCGTGACGCCCCAGGCGGCCGTGATGGCGTCCGGCGTGCCCTTCGCCGTGACCCACGCGCCGGGCCATATGTTCATTACCGACGTGCCGGACAGCACGTACCACGTCTGAGACCGCCGGGTCTTTTGCGGAGCTAGTCTTGCGTTTCCTGCCCGTCACCTCGAATGCCCTGCTGGTAGAGCTGGCCGACCTCGACCAGACCCTGGCCCTGCTGGCCTCGCTGCAGCGCGACCCGCTGCCTGGCGTGGCCGAGCTGGTGCCCGCCGCGCGCACCATCCTCGTTCACTTCCGCCCGTCGGCGACCAGCGCCGCCGCGCTGGTGCGCGCCATCGCCGCGCGCGACCTGTCGCAGCGCGTCGCGCGCAGCGACATCCTGGTCGAGATCCCGGTGCGCTATGACGGCGAGGACCTGGCCGAGGTCGCGCAGCTGCTCGGCATCGCGCCGGAGGAAGTGGTGCGCCGCCACACCGGCAGCGAATACACCGTGGCCTTTACCGGGTTTGCCCCGGGCTTTGCCTACCTCAGCGGCGGCCATCCCAGCTTTGACGTACCGCGCCGCAGTACGCCGCGTACGCGCATCCCCGCCGGCGCCGTTGGCCTGGCGGGCACCTTCAGCGGCGTGTATCCGCAGGCCAGCCCCGGCGGCTGGCAGATCATCGGCGTGACGCCGGTGCCGATGTGGGACCTGGATCGCGAGCAGCCTGCGCTGCTGCAGCCCGGCTATCGCGTGCGCTTTGTCGATATCGCAACGCTCGATGGCGTGGCGCATCCCGCCGGCAGCGTTGCCGCGGCGCCGGCGCGCAAGCCCGCGCAGTCCCTGCAGTCCGATAGCGCGCCTGCAGCCGCGGCGCTGAAGGTGAAGGGCACCGGCCTGCAGACCCTGTTCCAGGACCTGGGCCGGCACGGCCAGGCGAGACAGGGCGTCTCGGCCTCGGGCGCGATGGACCAGGCGGCGCTCAAGGCGGCCAACCGGCTGGTGGGCAACCGCAGCGATGCCGCGGCGCTCGAGACCATCGGCGCCGGCCTGCAGCTGCAGAGCGTGGGCGAGAGCGTGCTGGCCGTCACCGGCGCGGATGCGCCGCTGACGGTGTGCACGGCCGATGGCCGTCAATGGGACGTCCCGAACCACCAGGCCGTGGCGCTTGCCGATGGCGACACGCTGTCCGTCGGCCAGCCGCTGGCCGGGGCGCGCTGCTACGTCGCGGCGCGCGGCGGTTTTGCGGTCACGCCGGTGCTGGGCAGCTGTGCCGCCGACACGCTGGCCAAGGTCGGCCCGGCGCCGCTGGCGGTTGGGGATGTGATCAACCTGCGGCAGGCTCCGGCTGGTGCCATCGTTGGCGCCCCCGAAACGCCCGCCGAAAACCTGCCCACGGTGGACCAGGAAGTCGTGCTCGACGTGGTGCTCGGCCCTCGCACCGACTGGTTCACCGCCGAGTCCGTACAACGGCTTGCCGCGCAGCGCTGGCAGGTCACGCCGCAATCCAACCGCGTGGGCCTGCGCCTGGCCGGCGAAGTGGCGCTGGAGCGCGCCATCGCGGGCGAATTGCCCAGCGAAGGCACAGCGCTCGGGGCGCTGCAGGTGCCGCCTAGCGGCCAGCCCGTCCTGTTCCTGGCCGACCATCCGCTCACCGGCGGCTATCCCGTGATCGGCTCCGTGGCGCCTTATCACCTCGACCGCGCCGGACAAATCCCCGTCGGTGCCTGGCTGCGCTTCCATCCCGTCGGCGCCTTCGAAGAACTGCAACCGTAACTGCCATGAAGAAAGTCCTGATTGCCAACCGTGGCGAGATCGCCGTTCGCATCATCCGCGCCTGCGCCGACTATGGCGTGGCCTCTGTCGCTGTCTATGCCAATGCCGATATCGACGCGATCCACGCGCGCTTGGCTGACGAAGCCTACGGCCTCGACGGCGACCGCCCGGCCGACACCTACTTGAATATCCCCAAGCTGCTGGAGATCGCGCGCCGCAGCGGCGCCGACGCGGTGCACCCGGGCTATGGCTTCCTGTCGGAAAGCGAAGCCTTCGCCCGCGCGGTGATCGATGCCGGCCTGACCTGGATCGGACCGTCGCCGGAAACCATTGCCCGGCTGGGCGACAAGGTGGAAGCGCGCAAGATCGCGCTGCAGGTAGGCGCGCCGCTGGTGGCCGGCACGTCCGACCCGGTGAGCGATGCCAACGAAGTGCTGGCCTTTGCCGAGCGCCACGGCCTGCCCATCATCATCAAGGCGGCCTTCGGCGGCGGCGGCCGAGGCATGAAGATCGCCTGGCGCATGGACGAGGTCGAAGAGCTGTACGCGTCAGCCGTGCGCGAGGCGGTCACGGCTTTCGGCCGCGGCGAATGCTTCGTCGAGCAGTTCCTCGACAAGCCGCGCCATATCGAAGCGCAGGTGCTGGCCGACCGTCACGGCAACGTGGTGGTGCTCGGCACGCGCGACTGTTCGCTGCAGCGGCGCAACCAGAAGCTGGTGGAAGAGGCCCCGGCGCCGTTCGTGAGCGACGAACAGCGCGCCCGCATCCACGCCGCGGCGCGCGAAATCTGCGCCGCCGCGGGCTACACTAGCGCCGGCACGGTCGAATTCCTGCTCAGCGCCGGTGGTGCGATCTCGTTCCTGGAGGTCAACACCCGCCTGCAGGTCGAGCACCCCGTGACCGAGCAGACCACCGGTGTCGACCTGGTGGTCGAGCAACTGCGCGTGGCCGACGGCCTGCCGCTGTCGATCACCGAAACGCCGGCGCCGCTGGGCCATTCGATCGAGTTCCGCATCAACGCCGAGGACGTCGGCCGTGGCTTCCTGCCGACGCCGGGCCCGGTGCAGTGCTTCGAGGTACCGTCCGGCCCGGGCGTTCGCGTCGATTCCGGCGTGCAGACCGGCTCGGTGGTGCCCGGCACCTTCGACTCGCTGATGGCCAAGCTGATCGTGACCGGCGCCACGCGCGAGCAGGCGCTGGCGCGTGCGCGCCGCGCGCTGCGCGAGTTCCGGATCGAGGGCGTGGCCTCGGTGCTGCCGTTCCATCGCGCCGTGATCGACCATGCCGATTTCCTGGGCGCCGATGGCTTCAAGGTCCATACGCGCTGGATCGAGTCCGACTTTGCCGAGCCGCTGGCCGCCGCCGTGCGCGCCGAGCCTCAGCCGGATGGCAGCCTGCTGCGCACCGCGATCGAGATCGACGGCCGCCGCATGGTACTTGGCCTGCCGGCGCAGCTGCTGCGGGGCCTGGCCGAAGCGCCGGGGCAGGGCGGTGCGGCCGCACCCGCGCCGGCTGCGACCACCAACGCCGCCGACCTGCCTTCGCCGATCGCCGGCACCGTGCAGGCCTGGAAAGTCAACGCGGGCGACGAGGTCAGGGAAGGCGACCTGATCGCGGTGATGGAAGCGATGAAGATGGAGGTGCAGGTCCACGCCCATCGCAGCGGCCGCGTCACGTGGCAGGCTGAAACGGGCGTGTTCCTGGCCGCGGGGGCGCGGCTGGCCAGCGTGGAGTGAGAGCGGACGGCCGCCGGCCTGGTTTGTCGATTCGTTTGCCGATTATTTGGCCGATTATGGTCCGATCGGGCACGTGCAAGCGGGGCGGTGGTCTCTCCCGCAAGCGGGAGAGGTAGCAAACAATCAGCAGGTTCGTGCCACCGCAGTGTGCTCCGGGCGCCGACCTAGCCCGCCCCGGCCCGCTGCACGCCCGGCCGCCTATCCTCTACCACGAACGCCGCCTGCGTGCCGACCGCGCTGTCGGCGCGCGCCACGTCTTCCACGGCGCGCAGCGTGGCGGCCCAGCGCGCAGGCGTGGCCTCGACCACGCTGTAGCCGCGCTGGTCCGGCTGTGCATGCACGATATGCGGGTTGTGGGCCACGATCTTTGCCACACTCCGCTGGCTGCTGCCCGAGGCCGAGGCGATGGAGGTCGTGCAGAACTCGCTGGCGATCACGCGGGATGACGGGTCGCCGAAGTCCGCCAGTACATTGCAAGCGTAGTGCTGGTGGATATCGCCGCCGATGAACACGGTATTGCGCGGCGCCGCCGCGGCGATGCTGTCGAGCAGGCGCTGGCGCGCGGCGGGATAGCCATCCCAGGTATCGCTGTGGAAGGCTTCTTCCGGCGGCGCCTTGTAGTTCCGCCGCGAGAAGATGGTTTGCTGCGCGATCGCGCTCCAGCGCGTCTGGTCGTGCTGGTCCTGCGCCAGCCCCTGTGCCAGCCATCGCTCCTGCGCGCTGCCCAGCATGGTGCGGCGCGGATCGTAGAGCGCGCTGCATTCGCCGGGGGACACTGCGCCCTTGCGAGGCCGTCCAGGTTCACGGCAGGGCTGGATATCGCGATACTGGCGGTCGTCCAGCACATGGAAATCGACCAGCCGGCCCCAGCGATGGCGTGCATGGATGCTCAGCGCATCGGGCCTGCCAAGGCCCGCCGTGCCGTGCACCAGCGTGCTGGCGCGGATCGGCATGTTTTCATAGAACGCCTGGTATCCGGCCGTGCGCCTTGCAAGAAATGCGGTGGCAGGCTCGCTGCCCGCGCGTCCCGCATAGTCGTTCTGCACCTCATGATCATCCCAGGTTACCAGCCAGGGGCACGCAGCATGCATAGCCTGCAGCAGCGGGTCGCTCTTGTACAGCGCGTAGCGGTCGCGAAAGTCCTGCAGGCTGGTCGCGGTGGGCAAGCTGTGCGTGCGCGGCAGGTGCGTCCGCGCGCTGGCTGGCACCGCGCCCTCGTAGATGTAGTCGCCCAGGAACACCACCAGGTCCAGCTCTTCCTGCAGCATCTGCCTGTACGCGGCGTAGTGACCTTGCTCCCAGCGCTGGCAGGAGGCAAAGGCAAAGCGCACGCGCGCCGCCAGCGTGTCTGCCGCCGGCGCGGTGCGGGTGCGGGCCGGGGTGGTTACTGCGTCGCCGTGCATGAAGCGGTAGTAGTACCAGCGGTCGGGGCGCAGCCCGTCGACTTCCACATGCACGGAATGGCCGAGTTCCGGCAGCGCCTGCGAATGGCCGCGGCGCACGATGCGCCGGAATGCGTCGTCCTCGGCAACCTCCCACCGGACGGTCAGCGGCCCCTGCAGCGGCGTGGTGCCGAGGGCATCGGCCTGCGGCGTGCCGGGGATGGCGCCGGCGAACAGGCGCGTCCACAGCACGAATCCATCGGGCGTCGGCGCGCCGCTGGCCACGCCCAGCTGGAACAGATCGTGCTCGCGCAGCGTGGCGGAGATGGCCCAGCGGGGCAGCTGGGTGGCGAGGGCAGAGGCTGCCGCCAGCGTCAGGAAGGTTCTTCTTTGCATGCCGGTTCCGGGATGTCGGTGGTTCGTGGCGCGCTGTCGATGTGCAGAACTATAGCCAATCCGTTCTACCGGTTCTGGACAGGGGAAGTCGAGCGGCACGTTCTGGTCATCGTCGCCGTGCAGGAACAGCGCGGGGACGGTGATCGCGTGCAGGTCGTCGGTGAAGTCGACCTCCGAAAACTCGCGTACGGGGACGGGCGCTTGCGTCTCGCACCGGCCTGGCAGATGGTGCCGACGATGTTAGGAGAGGGTGGTGCGCGAGCGGTAGCGATATCTCCGCATGCCGCCATGCGCGTGGCGCATGGATCGGGTTGACCGCACTTTGGGCCGGGATTACACTGCGCCCCGTTCTTCCCAACGGAGCCTATCCGTGGACAGTTGTCCCAGTCCTTCTTGCGCAACGGGAGATTCCCCGGACGCGCCGGCGCGCTGAGACACTGCGGTCTTTCGCTGCAGTGCCGCCGCCCGGCGCTGCCACGCCCATGCGGCCAGGCCCACGCCTGCGGCCGCCGGTGCCAGACCTCCCTTGCTGCCTTTCGATGTCTTGTCATGGCCCGCGCGTATCGTCGCCGGCCTGATGGCTGTATTTGCTCAGGAGGTTGCCATGGTGTGGCACCAGTTCTTCGTACGCGTGGCCGCGCTGGCCATCGTGGCCGCGGCCTGCCGGCCGGCGCTGGCGGCGCGGCCGCTTATCACCGACGATGCCCGCATCGTCGATCCCAAGGCCTGCCAGCTGGAATCGTGGATGCAGTTCCAGTCCGGCGGCAATGAGCTGTGGGCGCTGCCCGGCTGCAATCCCACCGGCAACCTCGAACTGACGCTGGGCGGTTCGCTGCAGCGCGTCGATGGCGGCTGGGACGGCACCAACGTGCAGTTCCAGGCCAAGACCCTGCTCAAGCCGCTGGAACCCAACGGCTACGGCATCGCGCTGTCGGGTGGGGTGATCCACCATCCCGATGCCGAGCCCGGCAAGGTGCTGGGCAATCTCTATGTCAACGTGCCGGTGTCGCTCTCGTTCGCGGACGAACGCTTCGTCACGCACCTGAACCTGGGCGCCAACCGCGACACCGGCAATCGCCAGACGCGCATGACCTGGGGCGTGGGCACCGAGACCCAGCTGCACCCGCGCGTGTTCCTGATCGCCGAGACCTTCGGCGAGAACCGCGGCAAGCCGTCATTCCAGGCGGGCTTTCGCTTCTGGGTGGTGCAGGACCGGGTGCAGGTCGACACCACCTATGGCAACGTGTTCGGCGGCGGCACCGGCGCGCGCTTCTTTACGGTGGGCCTGCGCCTGCTGTCGCCGCCGTTCCTGCCGTAGCGGACGGTTGGCGGCCAGTGCTGCCCGGTCTCACTCCGGCAACGCCCCCACCTTGCGCAACGCCGCGCGCGCAATCTCCATCCGCGCCCTGGCATGCTCCGGCCGCAGCAGGTCCAGATTCAGCGCGAACAGATAGTTGTCGTCGCCGCGCTCGACCCAGCCGACCAGCCAGCCGAGCGCCGGTTTGGCCGAGTCGGCCCAGCCGGTCTTGCCGTGCAGGGTGTAATTGGCGGTGCGCTCCAGCACGGTGATGTCGTCCACGGCCTTGAAGGTGGCGGGCGAGAACGGCAGCGTGCGCTGCACCAGGCCCTTGAGGAACTCGATCTGCTGGTAGGCGCTGATCTGCAGCTTGCCGTTCAGCCAGAAGAGGTCGACCGGACCAGAACTGTCAGCGTTGCCATAGTGCGACGCGGTCAGGTAGCGCTGGTAGGCCGCGCTGCCGACCCGGCGCGCCAGCGCCTGGTAGGCCGGCACGCAGGAATTGGGCAAGGCCACGCCCAACGGCACGTCGGCGTTGCAGGTCTCGGGCAGCACGGCCTTGCCGCCGACCAGCCAGACCTTGCCGTCCCAGGGCAGCTTGTCATGGTCGACGTCGGCCACCGCACCGGTCTCGAGGCCGATCAGGGAGTTCATGATCTTGAAGGTCGATGCCGGCGAATACGGCGTGGCGGCGCGCGACGGGTTGTAGGTCAGCATGCGGTCGCGCCGCAGGTCGTAGATCACCATGGTGCCGGTGGTATCGGCCTGGCGGAACAGTGCCGCGGCGTCGAGCGGCGCTTCCTTTGGCGCGGCCAGCGCGGGCAGGTGGGCGGCAAGCAGGCCGAGGCTCAAGGCCACCGGCGTCAGCAGACGGGCAAGACGATTGTTCATGGTTATGCGTGGGAAGTTGGGGAAATGACAATCCGGGCCCGGACCGTGATGCGCAGCATAGGAGAGGGCTTGCGCAGCGCCAACCGCGTGCCCTGTAACTTGCGTAACATGACGGACGTCGCCACTGATGCTGCCTTCCAGATGATGTCCGCTTCGCTTGCCCCGATCCATATCGATGTGTCGAGTCCCTACCGCGTAGACGGCCAGCCCGCGCGCTACCAATCGGTCTGGCTGCTCGCGCGTGCCTGGCATGCGCATCGCAGCGGCGAGGGCATGGTCACCGCCGCCGCGGTACGCAGCGCGTTCCCCGCGGCGGCCAACCTGCGCATGCTGGTGTCGCGCGCGTTTGCAGACTTCGCGCGCTGGGGCATTGTGGTGGGATGGGGCGCTGAGCGCGCGCGCGATCCGGCCGCGGCCAACCCGGCGCAGCGCAGCCGCGGGCCGTTCTGGCTGGCTCCCCCCAGCGCGCGCCGTCTGCGCTTCGTCGCCAATGGCTGCACGCTGGGCCCGGTTGCGCTGGCGCGGCATTTCGGCTTTCCGGCCCGGGCGCATCCCGTGCCGCCTGCGCAGCGCGATGGCACGGGCTACGTGATGCGCGACATGGCCTTCTGGAGCGAGCTGACGCAGGCCATGCGCAGCGCGCAGGACGGCCACGCGGGCGCCCACGGCTTTGCCGTGGCGGAGTCCTTCGGCGCGGCGCGCCGGCTGGCCGGCGACGGTTTCCAGCAGGCCTTGTCGTTGCTGAAGGAGAGCCAGGCGTGGCGCCGCTGCGGGCGCCTCGACCAGAGCCGCGCCGCGCTGCGGCGTTTCGACCGGCTGGCGCAGGCGGCCGACGCGGGCGCGGCCACGCCGGCGTTCCAGGCCATGGCGCAGGTGGTGCGCGCGTGGGAGCGCTATACGCGCGGCGATGGCGAGGGCGCGCGCGCCGGGCTGGGACACCTGCACGCCGATGCCGAGCTGCGCCTGGTGGTGCGCTACAACCCGCGCGTGCGCTTCGAGGTGCTGAACCTCGAAGCGCTCTTGCACAAGGCCGATGCCATGCGCCCCGCGCATGCGGCCGCGGCGGCCGCGGCGCAGTGCGCGCTGGACGCGTTCTCGGGCGCGCTACAGGCCGCTTACGAGGCCGATTCGGTCGATGCCGTGCAGCATGCCGCGGCCAATATCGGGCTGAGCCTGTGGCTGTTCTGGCGCCATGGGCTGATCGATGGCGGGCGCAGCCTGTCAGCCAGCGCCGTGCAGCGGCAGGCGATGCGCTGGCTGGGGCTGTCGGAATGGATCTGCGACCGCTTTGGCGTTGGCGGCGGCACGGCGTGGAACGCGATCTTCCTGCTGCGCATTGCGCGCGGCAGCTGCGGGCCCGACGCGCCGCCGCTGGACCGCCCGGCCAGCGCCAGCGACAGCATGGCCATGTTCCGCCGCCAGCGGCCGCTTTCGGTGGCCGACGCGGTCGAGGCGCTGCGGCCGTTCCATGCGCCGTTCGCGCCGGCCAGGGGCTTCGTGCGCTGGTCGGCCGTGGCCGCCTTCGCGCTGGAAGACCACGACGCCGGCCACGTCAGGCTGGCGCCGCTGCAGCTGGCCAACCTGCTGCTGGAATCGGCCTGGTACCTGACCCATGAACAGGGCGCCACCGCCGCCGCATGCGCCGCGGTGGAGCGGCTGGCCGGGGAGCTGTCCGCATTGCGTCCGGCGGAACGGGCCTTCTTCATGGCCGAGATCCGCGCGCTGCCGCCGGCTTTGCGCGACGCCGCGGCGGAAGCGGCGCGGCGTCACCGCAAGCGTGCCTGACGGCGTTCGCTAACTGGCCGCCGGAACGACGCGGTTGGCGCGCGACAACTCGCCCGGCGTCATGTTGTAGAGCCGCCGGAACGCCGCGATAAACGCCGACAGCGACTCGTAGCCGCAATCCAGCGCCACCTCGGTCACGGCTTCGCCGCGCTCCAGCCGGGGCACGGCGTCGAGCAGGCGCAGCCGCTGGCGCCAGGCGCGGAAGGTCAGCCCGGTTTCGCGCTGGAACAGCCGCGTCAGGGTCTTGCCCGAGACCGCCAGCCGCGCGCTCCACGCCGCCAGGCTGGTGTCGCGGTCGGCATGGCGTTGCAGGCCATTGCAGACCAGGCGCACGCGCGGGTCGGCGGGCAGCGGCAGCATGAATTCCACTTCGGGTGCGGCGCCAAGCTGGTCGATCAGCACGCGCGCCAGGCGCCCGTCGGCGCCGCGCTCGTCGTATTCGGCCGGCAGGTGGCTGAAGGTGCGAATCAGCTCGCGCAGCAGCGGGCTGACGGTCAGCACGCGGCAACGGGCCCGCGCCGCGGCGCACACGCTGTTGTCGACGCTGTTGTCCAGGTAGAGGCTGCGGATGCGCGTGCCCGTCGCGCAGCGCACGCGGTGCGCCACGCCGGCCGGAATCCACACCGCCCATTGCGGTGGCGCGACAAAGCGCCCGCGCTCGGTCCATACCTCCAGCACGCCCTGCAAGGCATAGGCGAACTGGCACCAGGGATGCCGGTGGCGGTAGCCCAGCACGCGGTTGGGCAGGGCTTCGATGTGGCCGTACAGCGGGCGAGGCAGCCGCGCGAGCGCGCGCAGGGCGGGATCATGGGCAGGCATGCGTGGTCCGGTGGTAGTGGTGGGCGATCGCTGGCGGAACGGGCAGCGCGGCGGCGGAGGTCCGCTCATGTCCGATTGCCGACACCGGATGCGACTTTGCCGTTAGCCAGATTGTCTGGCGCAGGCTAACTTGCGCTCGCCCCACAAGACAATCCGGGCAATCCGCTCTACCGCTCGTGCCGGTTGCGTCCGCTCCGGCATGCAACTTCGCTGTGTTACCCAGGGAGCCTGCGATGCACCGCACCAGATTCTTCACCGCTCTGCGCCTGGCCGGCATGTGCTCGGCACTGACGCTGGCCGCCGCGCCAGCCTCGGCCGTCGATGAGGCCGGCAAGTACTGCGACACGCCTTCGGCCTGTATCAACCCGATGGCCACCGGCGGCATGGTGACCTCTTCCAACCGCCTGGCGACGCAGGCCGGTCTGCGCGTGCTGGAGCGCGGCGGCAATGCGGTCGATGCCGCCATCGCGGTGGCGTCGACCATCGCGGTGGTGTACCCGCACATGAACTCCATCGGCGGCGACGCCTTCTGGCTGATCTACAACGCCCGCACGCGCGAGGTGCGCGCGCTCAATGCCAGCGGCCGCGCCGGCGAACGCGCTACCATCGCCCTTTACCGGGACAAGGGACTCGACCGGGTTCCCGCGCGCGGCTACCTGTCCGCCATCACCGTGCCCGGCACCGTCGCCGGCTGGGAAGCCGCGTACCAGTACGCGCGCCAGGGCATGGGCCGCAGCCTGCCATGGCCGGAGCTGATGGCCGACGCCATCCGCCATGCCGAGGGCGGTTTTCCGGTGTCGGCGTCGCTGGCGTCGTGGAGCCGCGTCAATCTCGATCCGGCCGACACCGAATTCCGCGCCTTGCAGCGCTTCGACGGCTTTCGCCAGACCTTCCTGAAGCCGGACGGGTCGGCTTACCGGATGGGCGAAACGCTGCGCCAGCCTGACCTGGCCGGCACGCTGCGCCAGATTGCGTCGGGCGGCGCCGCCGCGTTCTACCAGGGCGAGATCGCGCGCAAGATCGTCGCCGACCTGCAGGCGCACGGCGGTGTGCTGACCCAGGCCGACTTTGCCCGCCACCGCGCCGACTGGGTCCAGCCGATCACCGTCAACTACCGCGGCTATCAGGCCGTCAACGTTCCGCCGAACACACAAGGCTTTGCCTCGCTGGAGATCCTGAACATCCTGGACAAGCGCGACGTGCGCGCGCTGGGCGAGGGCACGGCCGACTACTACCACGTCCTGGTGGAGGCCACCAAGCAAGCGTTTGCCGATCGCGACCGCTACCTCGCCGATCCGGACTTCGTGCAGATCCCGCTGGAACGGCTGCTGTCGTCTCGGCACGGGCAGGCCCAGTCCGGGCGCATCAGCATGCTGCGCGCCGGCGCCGACGTGAAGCCGATGGATCCGCACGGCGATACGGTATGGTTCGGCACCGCCGACAAGGACGGCAACGTGGTGTCGATGATCCAGAGCGTCTATCACGACTTCGGCTCGGGCATCGTGCCCAGGGGCACCGGTGTGCTATTGCAGAACCGCGGTGCGTTTTTCTCGCTCGATTCCGCGCATGTGAACCACCTGGCGCCGGGCAAGCGCACCTTCCATACGCTCAACCCGGCGCTGCTGCTGAAGGACGGCAAGCCGTTCCTGGTCTACGGCACCATGGGCGGAGAGGGGCAGCCGCAAACGCAGGCGGCGCTGGTGACGCGCATCGTCGATTTCGGCATGTCGCCGCAGGACGCGGTCAATGCGCCGCGCCTGCTCTATGGGCGCAACTGGGGCGTGTCGTCGAACGATCTCAAGATCGAGGGCCGCGTGCCGGAAGCGGTGACCGCCGAACTGGCGCGGCGCGGGCATCCGGTGAAGCGGGTGCAGGCCTTTACCGACACGATGGGCCATGCCGGTGCCATCCTGATCGACCCGCTCACGGGCGTGATGTATGGAGCGGCGGATCCGCGCGGCGACGGCCTGGCGGCAGGGCTGTAGCGGGACGTAAACGAGGAAAGGGCGACCACAGTCGCCCTTTCTTTCAATCGCCGGCCGGCTTAGTCGAACAGTTCGTGCCAGATGCTCTTTTTCCGATAATGCTTCTGCTCGCGCTCGTAGTGGCGGTCGCGGTCACGATCACCGTAGCCGCGCTGGTAGCCCTGCGGTGGCGGCGCGCTGTGCATGGGGGCCTGCTGTTGTGGCGGTTGCTGCATCGGAGCCTGCTGCGGGGCGGCCGCTGCCGAGCGTTCCAGGATCTTGTCGAGCTCGCCCCGGTCCAGCCAGACGCCGCGGCACTTGGGGCAGTAATCGATCTCGATGCCCTGGCGTTCGGACATCACGAGTTGGGTTTGCGGGCACACCGGACAGTCCATGCGGTTCTCCTGTTGCAATGAAAACGGTCCAGTTATGACCGGCCGCGGCGCCGATGGTTCGGCCAGCACGGCGGCCGGAAGTGGTGCGTGCGGCCCATAGAAGGGTGGGAGAGGGGGAATTTGCACGCCAGGCTGCCGTCGAAGGCATATGGCTGTCTCGCGTCTCGTTCCCCCTTTGCTTGCGTTGGTGCGCCGGCTGGCGTGGCTGGTGCTCTGGATCGGACTGGGCTGGCTGGCCTGGCCGTGGCTGCAGCCGCCGCTGGAGCGTGCCATCTACGCGGCCCGGCTGTCCGCCCGGCCCGCGCCGGCGACGCTGCCGGTGCCGGTCGCCGGGATTGCCTCCGGGGCGCTGCGCGATACCTGGCACGGCGCGCGTTCCGGCGGGCGCAAGCACGAGGGCATCGATATCTTCGCGCCGCGCGGCCGGGAAGTGGTGTCGGCCACCGAAGGCATTGTCACGCGCGTGGGTACCAACCAGCTGGGAGGAAACGTGGTGTGGGTGATGGGGCCGGGGCGGCAGATGCACTACTACGCCCATCTGGACCGGTACGCCGGCGTGCGCGCCGGCGACATCATCGCCGCCGGTACCGTGCTGGGGTATGTGGGCACCACCGGCAATGCGCGGGGCACGCCGCCGCACCTGCACTACGGCATCTACACCGCGCGCGGGGCGATCAATCCCTATCCGCTGCTGAAGCCGTCCATGGCCGCCGGCGCGCGCTAGCGCAGCCGGCGTGTGGAGTATCGGAGTTCAGGCGGCCTCGCCGACCGTACCGTGGCCGGCTTCGTCGGCGGCGGCTTCCTTGCCGCCGGGCAGCAGCAGGTTCAGGAACACCGCGGACAGCGAGCCCACCGTGATGCCGGAGCCGAACACCTCGTGGACAAAGGCGGGCAGCTTGGCCAGCAATTCCGGACGGAAGGTCACGGCCAGGCCGCAGCCGATCGACACCGCGACAATCAGCGTATTGCGCTGCGTAAACTTTACCGTGCTGAGCATCTGGATGCCGCCGGAAACGATCATCGCGAACATCATCAGGCCAGCGCCGCCAAGCACCGGCTGCGGAATCGTTACCACCAGCGCGCCCAGCACCGGGAACAGCCCGGCCAGCAGCAGCATCACGCCGGTCAGCGCCACCACATGGCGGCTGGCCACGCCGGTCAGCGACACCACGCCGACGTTCTGGGCAAAGGTGGACAGCGGCGGGCTGCACACCAGCGCCGCGAAGGCCGAACCAAAGCCGTCGCACAGGATGCCGCGCGACAGGCATTTGCCCGACACCGGCCGCTGCGTGGCCGAGCCCAGCGCCATGAAGGTGCCAGTCGATTCGACGATGGTGACCAGAAAGGCGATCGACATGGCGACGATGCCGGAGATCGGGAACGACATGCCGAAGTGCAGCGGCTGCGGCACCGCGAACACCGGCGCCTGGTGGAACTGGGTAAAGTCGATCAGGCCCAGCGCCAGGCACAGCAGATAGCCGCCGGCAATGCCGACCACGATGGCCGAGGCCGACAGCATGCCCTTGCCCCATTGCACCACCGCCACCACCAGCGCCAGCACGGCGACGGCAATCGCCAGGTTGCCGGGGGCGCCGTAGCGGCTGCTGCCCTGGCCGCCGGCGGCCCAGTCGATCGCCACCGGGATCAGCGACAGGCCGATCATGGTCACGACCACGCTGGTGACGGTATGCGGGAACAGCTTGCGGATCGCCGGCATGAAGAAGCTGCCCAGGATCATCACCAGCGAGCCCGCCAGCGCCGAACCCAGGATGCCGGCCACGCCGTGCTCGACGCCGACGCTGATGGCCGCGCCGACAAAGGCAAAGCTGGTGCCCATCACGCACGGCATGCGGATGCCGACCGGGCCCACGCCCTTGCACTGGATGATGGTGACGATGCCCGAGCCCAGCAGCGCGGCATTGACCAGCGCCACCACCTGGTCGGAGGGCAGGCGCAGCGCGCCGCCGATCACCAGCGGCACCGCAATGATGCCGCCCAGCGCGGCCAGCAGATGCTGGAGCGCCAGCAAGAACGTCGTCAACCGTGGGGGACGGTCTTCCACCTGGAACAGCAAGGGCGCCATTCGAGTCTCCTGTCGTCTGCCCGGATGTTCCGGGCTGTCTTGTTCTTCTGGCGCCGGGCGGGGAACCCGGCGCCCTCGTGCACGCTCGCGGGCCAGGTGCGGCAGCTCCGCGAGCGAGGCGGGCAGGATCTGCATCCCGCCTCAACAGGCGTGCAAGAATAACAGGGATCAGCGAACCGTGATACAAAGATTGCATACAATTTGTATCAACTCCCATGCGCTGGAAGACAAGGCGGATGCCCCGGAAGCCGCCTGCATGGCGGCTTCCCGGGCTCAGCGGCGCTGCGCCAGCGCCTTCTGGATCGCCGCCTCGGTCTCGGCGTACTGGCCTTCGCCGAAGTGCTTGTAGACCACGTTGCCGTCGGCATCGACCAGGTACAGCGCGGGCCAGTACTGGTTGCGCCAGGCGTTCCAGGTGGCATAGGCGTTGTCCTGTGCTACCGGGTAGCGGATGTCGAAGCGCTTGAGCGCGGCCTGGACGTTGCTGGTGGAGCGCTCGAACGCATACTCCGGCGTGTGTACGCCCACCACGACCAGGCCCTGGTCGCGATATTTGTCGTACCACTTGCGCACATGGGGCAGGGTGTTGATGCAGTTGATGCAGCTGTAGGTCCAGAAGTCGACCAGCACGACCTTGCCGCGCAGGCCGGCGACGGTCAGCGGTTCAGAGTTCAGCCACTTGCCGATACCGGTGAACTCGGGCGCCTTGCCGTAATCGGTGGGTGCGGCAGGCGCGGCGGCGGCCGGCTGGATGGCGAGCGGGGCGACGGCAAAGGCGGCCGCGGCGAACAGGCTGCGAAGGATGCGGGGCATGGTTCAGGCTCCAGGTTGGGTTGCGGGGAAAAGCGAGGTCAGCCAGGCGACGGCGAGGGTGTCGTACTGGAAGTACATGGCGATGGCGGTGGCCACCACCAGCACGCCGAAGGCCTGCTGCAGCCGCGGCGTATGACGGGCCAGCCGACGCACATGGGTGGTGGCGAACTGGCCGCCGTAGGCGATGCCCAGCATCGGCACGGCGGCGCCGGCGGCAAACAGGGCCAGCAGGCCGGCGGCGCGGTGCAGGTCCTGCGCCTTGGCCACCAGCGCCAGGATCGAGGCCAGCACCGGGCCCGCGCACGGCGTCCATACCGCGCCCAGCGTCATGCCCAGCACGAAGCCGCCGGCCAGGCCGTTGCCGGCGCGGCTGCCGGCGCCGGCGGCGCGGTCGGTGAGCGCGGCGAATGGCGCGGCGAACGGTGCCGTGAGGCGGCCGAAGCCGGCCGGCCACAGCCGCGCCAGGCCGGCGGCGAACAGGATGGCGATGGCGACGTTGCGGACCACGCCCGGGGCGTCGCTGAAGGCGCTGGTGAGCGCGCCGAAGACAATGCCCAGCGCGGAAAAGGCGGAGACGAAGCCCAGCGCGATCGCCAGCGGGCGCAGGCGGCTGGTTTCGCCCAGCGAAGCGCCCAGCAGCATGGGCAGCACGGGCAGCACGCACGGCGACGCAATCGTCAGCACGCCGGCGGCAAAGGCAAGGTAGGCATCGATCATGGCGGTGGACTCCCGGATTGGTATGGCTGCATTGCACCGTCCCGGCGTATCCGCGTTGTTTCCGCTTGCGGCCCGCTGTGCAATGTTTCTTGTCCGGGCCCGGCCCGGATACACAGCGATACAAAGAGCGCCGCCAGCGCCGCATAATGACGGCACCGGGTCAGGCGACGGGCCATCCTTGGCAGCGTCGGCCGCCCCCTTTTTCTTCTTCTCTTTCTTCGATTCCGGGACCCGCCATGACCCCGCAGGACCATATCCTTATCGTCGACGACGACCGCGAAATCCGCGAACTGGTTGCCGCCTACCTCGAGCGCAGCGGCATGCGCGTGTCCCTGGCCGCCAACGGACGCGAGATGCGCGCGGCGCTGGACAAGGGCTCGGTCGACCTGGTGGTGCTGGACCTGATGCTGCCCGGCGAAGACGGGCTGGCGCTGTGCCGCGACCTGCGCGCGGGCGAGCGGCGCAACCTGCCGGTGCTGATGCTGACCGCGCGCAACGAGGAAGCCGATCGCATCCTGGGGCTGGAGATGGGTGCCGACGACTACCTGGTCAAGCCCTTCGCCGCGCGCGAACTGCTGGCGCGGATCCGCTCGGTGCTGCGGCGCACGCGCATGCTGCCGCCCAACCTGCAGGTCACCGAGGCCGCCAGCGTGCTGGCGTTCGGCCCGTGGCGGCTGGACACCAACGCGCGCCACCTGATCGACGAGCAGGACGTGATCGTCGCGCTCAGCGGCGCGGAATACCGGCTGCTGCGCGTCTTCGTCGACCACCCGCAGCGGGTGCTGACGCGCGACCAGCTGCTCAACCTGACCCAGGGCCGCGACGCCGAGCTGTTCGAGCGCTCGATCGACCTGCTGGTAAGCCGCCTGCGCCAGCGCCTGCGCGACGACGCGCGCGAGCCGCGCTACATCAAGACCGTGCGCAACGGCGGCTATGTCTTCAGCGCCACCGTCGAAGTCCGCCAGGAGCGCACATGAGCGGGCGCGCGCGCAAGGGGCTGGCATGGCCGCGCACGCTGTTCGCGCGGCTGATGGTGATCCTGCTGGTCGGGCTGGTGCTGGCGCAGAGCCTGTCGTACAGCCTGGTGATGATGGAACGCAAGAACGCGGCCGACCGGCTGATGCTGGGCAACCTGGAGCGCGACGTGGCCAGCTCGGTGGCGATGCTCGACATGCTGCCGGCGGACCAGCGCGCGCCCTGGCTGGAGCGGGTGCGGCGCGACAACTACAGCTACCGCCTCGATGCCGGCACCCCGGGCGAGCCGCCGCGCGCGCCGCTGGCGCGCAAGGCCGTCGACACCATTGCCGAGGCGCTGCAGGGCCGCTATCCGGTCTCTGCCAGCGCCCAGCCGGGCGGCGGTTTCCAGGTACACCTGCGGCTGCATGACGGCAGCCCGCTGACGATCGACGTGCGGCCCAAACGCTCGCTGGTCTCGCCGTGGCTGCTGGCGATGCTGGCGGCGCAGCTGGCGCTGCTGGTGGCCTGTGCCTGGCTGGCGGTGCGCGTGGTCACGCGTCCGCTCAGCCAGCTGGCCAGCGCCGCCGAGAACCTGGGGCCGGACCTGAAGGCGCAGCGCGTGCCCGAAACCGGGCCGACCGAGGTGGCCCACGCCGCCGCCGCCTTCAACGCCATGCAGGCCCGCATTGCCGGCTACCTGGATGAGCGCATGCAGATCCTGGCCGCGATCTCGCACGACCTGCAGACGCCGATCACGCGCATGCGCCTGCGCGTGGACCTGATGGAAGATTCCCCGACCCAGCAGAAGCTCTACCACGACCTGCGCGAGATGGAGCACCTGGTGCGCGAGGGCGTGGCCTATGCCCGCACCCTGCAGGGCGGCACCGAGACCCCGGCCCGGATCGACCCCGATGCGCTGCTCGACAGCCTGGCCGGCGACTATCTGGACGCCGGCCATACCATCGCCATCGAAGGCCAGGCCGGCGCGCCGCTGCTGACACGCCCGCAGGCGCTGCGGCGCATCCTGACCAACCTGATCGACAACGCGCTGAAGTTCGGCGCGGAGGTCACGCTGGCGGTGGCAAGGCAGGACGATGGCTGGCTGCAGATCGCCGTGCAGGACCGCGGCCCCGGCATTCCGGAGGCGGAACTGGAGCGCGTGATGCAGCCGTACTACCGCGTCGAAACCTCGCGCAACCGCGGCACCGGGGGCACCGGCCTGGGGCTGGCGATCGCGCAGCAACTGACACAGGCCCTGGGCGGCACGCTGCAGCTGGCCAATCGCGAGGGCGGCGGCCTGCAGGCCACGCTGCGCCTGCCCGCCTGAGAGCTTTTTTTTTTCTTCCCTCTCCCCGCCCGCGGGAGCGGGGCGGGGGAGAGGGCCGGCGTCTCCACGAAGTCAGTTCACGAGATATTTCAGGCACCGTCCTCCCGGCGCCAACCCCCGGAATCCATTAGGCAAAAATCCCATTTCATCCCCTGATCGGGGGATAAACGCCATTTGGCCTGTTTGGGTTATGACATTAAAATCATAATCAATTATTGCTGGAGCAATGCCGATTGATGCATTGATTTATTGTCTGCAATCGGCGGCATGGCTGTTGAATTTGGATAGCGCAAGCGGCATGCGCAAATTCCCGCGAAAGCCTTGACTGCTCTGGGGATACGGGGCTGCATCGCAGGCCCCGTCAGGCCCCGTATCGCGCAACCGCATCCGGATATTTCGCGCGCGACATAAACGAATTAGTGATCGAGATAATTTATGCGGTCACCCATTTGTTTGCGAAAATTAACAATCTATCCGCGGCACTCTCCTTACAATCGCCTTCGCATTGCGGCAACGCAGCCCGATTTATCGGCCCCTGCGGTTGCACGACGCCATTCCCGCTGCGAATGGCCATCCGGCGCAGTTCCTCGGTGCCGTGCCGGATCCCGTAGGCCTGTTCTGCCGGTTTTCGCACCCGGCCAGGCCCGGTCGGGTTCCGTGTCCTCGTGCCGCCATGCAATAAGCCGATAACGGAGCTCAAGCCCGCGCGCGCCTGTGTCATCGGTGCGCGGCGCCAGCTTGGGCAACACAGAGACAGGCTGCGGATCCCATGGATTCACTGATGAAGCGCCGTGATCGCACCCGCGACGGGGCGCTGCGGCGGCAAGGGAGGCGACGGCGCGCTCCGGCCGCGCTGGGTACCGGACTGACCGCGGGGCTGGCGGCAATGTGCTGGCTGCCGGCACTTGCGCACGCGAATTCCGACTATGACGCACTGATCCGGCGCGCCCGCGCCGGCGACTATGCGCCCGCGCTGGCAATGCTGCGTGAGCGCGCACCGTCGGACCAGCGGGCCGCGTGGGACCGCATCGTCATCGCCAGTTGGGCGGGACAACCGGGCGAAGTGCTGGAAGCCTATGGCAACCTCGACGAAACGCGCGCCTTGCCGCCGGAGGTGCTGGCGTCCGTGGCCGGCGCCTTGCGCGACCAGCGCCGCTGGGACGAGGCGCTGGCGCGCTATCGCGAGGGCCGGCAACGCTTTCCAACGCATGCGGTATTCGAGCTGGGCGAGGTGAAGGTACTGGCCGACAGCGGCCAGGCCGCCGAGGCGGTGGCGCTGGGGCAGGCGCTGGTGCAGCGCGAGCCCGCCGCCGTCGACAGCCGCCTGGCACTGGCCTACGCGCAAGTGCGCGCCGGCGAGCCGTATGCGGCGTTGTTCGAGGTCGACCAGGCCTACCTGCGCGCGCCCCAGCGCGCCGATGTCGTGCGCGAATATGTCGGCGCGCTGCAGCGCGCGGGGCTGCCCGAGGCGGCGCTGCGCGTCGCAGGCGGACATCCTGAACTGTTCGACCAGCGCGCGCGCCTGGCGCTGGAGCTCGATGCCGCGGCCGAACTGGTGCGCCTGGCTGACATGCCGACGCGCACCGAAGCCGAGCGCTTTGCCATTGCCGACCGTGCGCTGGCACGCTATGACGCATTGCTGCCCCCACTGCAGGCGCTGGGGCAGCCAGCCGCGCCGCAACTGCGCCGCGCGCGCCTCGACCGCCTGGCCGCGCTGCATGCGCGGGTCCGGATGCAGGACGTAGTGAGCGAATACGAAGCGCTGCGGGCCGAGGGCGTCGAGGTGCCGGCGTATGCATTGGGAGATGTCGCCGCCGCCTACCTGTACCTGCGCCAGCCGGAGCAGGCCGCGCCGCTGTTCCGCCAGGTGCGCGACGCCTACCCCCAGGGCCTGGACTCCGAGACCCGGCTCAAGGCGCAGACCGGCTTGTACTACGCCCACGCCGAGGCCGAGGCCTTCGATCCCGCCGCGCAGGCGGTGCAGCAGGCCAGCGCCGAGCAGCCGCGCTGGCGCTGGGTGCGGGGCCAGCCGATGCGCCAGCCCAACGACCTGTGGCTGCAGGCGGAGCAGACCGCCACCCGCGCCGACCTGCACGCCGACGCCACTGCATCGGCGCAGCAGAGGCTGGAAGACCTGGTGCGCAAGGCGCCCGGCCATTCGGGCCTGCGCGCCGCGCTGGCCGACGTCTACCGCGCCCGCGGCTGGCCGCGCGCGGCCGAGGGCGAGCTGAAGCTGGCCGAGACCCTGACCCCGCGCAGCCTGCCGGTGGAGGTGCAGCAGGGGCACGCGGCGCTCGATCTGCAGGAATGGCGCCAGGCCGAACTGCTGCGCGACGACACCCTGGCGCGCTTCCCCGAAGACCTCACCGCGCGGCGCCTGGACCGCGAGTGGCAGGTCCACAACAAGGCCGAGCTGCGCATCGAGGGCTACCGCGGGCTGGCCAACGACAGCGCCGTGGTCGGCAACGGCAACTTCGGCATCGAAGCGGTGCTGTACACGCCGCCGGTCAACTACGACTGGCGCGGCTACGGCGGCATCGGCTATGCCACCGGCCGCTTCGACGAAGGCCGCGTCGATTACCGCTGGGCGCGCGCAGGCGCGCAATGGCGCGGGCGCGACCTGACCGTGGAGAGCGAGCTGTCGCTGCACGGCTATGGCCAGGGCGCACGCCAGGGCGGGCGCATCGCCGCGGACTATGACATCGACGACCGCTGGCGCGTGGGCGCGTCGGCGGCGCTGCGCTCGACCGGCACGCCGCTGCAGGCGCTCAAACACGGCATCTATGCCGACACCGTGCAGGCCTACGCGCGCTGGCGCCGCAGCGAAGCCAGCGAATGGATGCTGACCGTGGCGCCGTCGCGCTTCAGCGACGGCAATGACCGGCTCGAGGCCGGCGTGTCCGGCGTGCAGCGCTTCTATACCGCGCCGCACCTGAAGGCCGACCTGTTGGTCGACCTGTGGGCGTCGCGCAATAGCCGTGCCGACACGCCGTACTACAACCCGCGCTCCGACCTGACCGTGCTGCCGTCGGTGCGCCTGACGCACATGCTGTACCGGCGCTACGAGACCGTCTGGGAGCAGCAGTTCCTGGCCGGCACCGGCGCCTACAGCCAGCGCGGCTTCGGCACCGGCGCGATCCTGCTGGTGGGCTACGGCCAGCGCTTCCGAACCAACGACGTGTTCGAGGTCGGCGCCACCGTGACCGGCACCAGCCGCCCCTATGACGGCCAGCGCGAGCGCGAGCTGCGCATCGTCTTTGACATGACCTACCGCTTCTGAACAGGAATGCAAGCCATGAACGCAACCCTGCGGCGCGCCTGCCGCCTGCTCTGGCTGGCGCTGGCCGCGTGCCTGCTGGCCGCCTGCGCCAAGGACATCCCGGTGTTCACGCCGCCGGCCCAGCGCCCGGCCGCGGCCGCCGAACAGCCGTGGCCGCGCAACCATGTGGTGGTGCTGGCCTATCACGACGTCGAAGACAAGGACCCCGACCAGGCCTACCTGAGCGTGCGCACCGACCACCTGGTCGGCCAGCTGGCCTGGCTGCGCGAGAACGGCTACCGCGCGGTATCGGTCGACCAGGTGCTGGCGGCGCGCCGCGGCGGGCCGCCGCTGCCCGAGCGCGCGGTGCTGCTGACCTTCGACGATGGCTACCGCAGCTTCTACACGCGCGTGCTGCCAATCCTGAAGGCCTACCGCTGGCCGGCCGTGCTGGCGCCAGTGGGCAGCTGGCTCGATACCCCGCCGGGGCAGCCGGTGGATTTCGGCGGCACGCCGACGGCGCGCGAGCGCCTGCTCGACTGGCAGCAGGTGCGGGAGATCGCCGCGTCGGGCCTGGTGGAAATCGGCGCGCATACCGATGCCTTGCACTACGGCGTGCGCGCCAACCCGCAGGGCAACACCGAGCCGGCCGCGGCGGTGCGCGTCTTCGATGCCGCCACCGGGCGCTATGAATCGGATGCCGGACAGCAAGACCGGCTGCGTGCCGACGTGGCCCATATCACCGCCAAGATCCGCGCCGTGACCGGCAAGCCGGTGCGCGTGTGGATCTGGCCGTACGGCGCCGAGGGCGGCGCGGCGCTGCGCATCGTCGCCGAGAACGGCTACCAGATGGCGCTGACGCTGGAGGACGGCCTGGCCACGGTGGACCGCATGATGTCGGGCGCGCGCCTGCTGCTCAGCGACGATCCCGGCCTGCGCGGCTTCGCCCGCTCGGTGGTCGCGATGGAAGAGCCCAACGGCATGCGCGTGGCGCACGTGGATCTGGACTATGTCTATGACCCCGATCCCGCCCAGGTCGAACGCAACCTGGGCCTGCTGGTGCAGCGCATCGCCGACCTGAAGATCGACACGGTGTTCCTGCAGGCGTTCTCCGACGACGACGGCGACGGACTGGTCAGGTCGGTGTACTTCCCCAACCGCTGGCTGCCGGTGCGCGCCGACCTGTTCAACCGGGTCGCGTGGCAGCTCGACAACCGCGCCAACGTGAAGGTGTATGCATGGATGCCGGTGCTGAGCTTCGACCTCGACCCGTCGCTGGCGCGCGTGGCGCGCTGGGACCCGGCCACCGGCGCGGTGGCGGTCGACCCGAAGCAGTACCGGCGCCTGTCGCCGTTCGATCCGGTGGCCCGGGCCCGTATCGGCGACCTGTATGAAGACCTGGCGCGCCATGCCTTCTTCGACGGCATCCTGTTCCACGACGACGCCTTGCTGGGCGACTTCGAGGATGCCAGCGCGCCGGCGCTGGCCGCGTATCGCGCCGCGGGCCTGCCCGGCTCGATCGCCGAACTGCGCGCCGGCCCCGAGCAGATGCAGCGCTGGACCCGCATGAAGAGCCGGGCGCTGGTGGACTTTACCCACCAGCTGACCGCGCGCGTGCGCGAGGTGCGCGGGCCCGCCATCAAGACCGCGCGCAACATCTTTGCGCTGCCGGTGCTGCAGCCGGAGAGCGAGGCGTGGTTCGCACAGAACCTGGACGACTTCCTCGCCGCCTACGACTGGACCGCGCCAATGGCGATGCCATACATGGAACAGGTGCCGGCCGGCCAGGAGAACGCATGGCTCGACCGCATGGTCGACACCATCGCCCGGCGCCCGGGCGCGCTGCGGCGCACCGTGTTCGAACTGCAGGCGCGCGACTGGCGTGGTCCCGCGGCCCGTCCGGTCGACAGCGCGGTGCTGGCCGGCTGGATGCAGCGGCTGCAGCGCCGTGGCGCGCGCAGTTTCGGCTACTACCCGGACGACTTCCACAACAACCAGCCCCGGCTCGAGCTGATCCGGCCGGCGCTGTCCAATGCCTGGTACCCCGCACCATGATCGAACGACTGTTTGCCCTGGTCATCCTGTGCCTTGCCCTGGCGCTGCCGTTCGCGCTGGCCGCCCTTGCCACCGGTGACCTGCTGCTGGCCTTTGTGTTCTTCTATCCGCTGTTCATGTCCGGCCTGTGGATCGCCGGCGGCCTGTACTTCTGGTGGCACTGGGAGCGCCAGTGGCGCTGGGGCGCCGAACGCGAGGCGCCCGCGGTGTCCGGCGAGCCCTTCATCTCGATCCTGGTGCCGTGCTACAACGAGGAAAAGAACGGCGAGGAAACCCTGCTGGCGGCGCTGGCGCAGCGCTACCGCAACTTCGAGGTGATCGCCATCAACGACGGCTCGCGCGACGGCACCGGCGCCTTGCTCGATGCACTGGCGGCGCGCCATCCGCGGCTGCGCGTGGTGCACCTGGCGCACAACCAGGGCAAGGCCATGGCGCTGCGCATGGGCGCGCTGGCCGCGCGCGGCGAATACCTGGTCTGCATCGACGGCGATGCCGCGCTGGACCCCGACGCGGCCGCTTACCTGGTCGCGCCGATGGTGGCCAATCCGCGCGTCGGCGCGGTCACGGGCAATCCGCGCATCCGCACCCGCTCGACGCTGGTGGGGCGGATCCAGGTCGGCGAGTTCTCGTCGATCATCGGCCTGATCAAGCGCACCCAGCGCGTCTACGGCCAGGTCTTCACCGTCTCGGGCGTGGTCGCGGCGTTCCGGCGCCGCGCGCTCGACCGCGTGGGCTACTGGAGCCTGGACATGATCACCGAGGACATCGACATCAGCTGGAAGCTGCAGCGCGACCACTGGTCGATCTTTTACGAGCCGCGCGCGCTGTGCTGGATCCTGATGCCCGAGACCGTGCGCGGCCTGCTCAAGCAGCGCCTGCGCTGGGCCCAGGGCGGCGCCGAGGTGTTCATGAAGAACGTCCGGTCGATCTGGATCTGGCGCCACCGCCGGCTGTGGCCGCTGATGGCGGAGTACTGCCTGTCGGCGGGCTGGGCCTTTGCCTTCGCCATGTCGATCCTGCTGTGGGCGCTGGGGCATTTCATCGAGCTGCCGGCCAATATCCGCATCCAGAAGCTGATGCCGCCCGGCTTTACCGGCATGGTGCTGGCCGCGGTGTGCCTGCTGCAGTTTGCCCTGAGCGTGCTGATCGACCGCCGCTACGAGCCGCGCCTGGCGCGCACGCTGTACTGGATCATCTGGTATCCGCTGGCGTACTGGATGGTGGGCATGCTGACCACGCTGCTGGCCTTTCCCAAGGTCATGCTCAAGACCCGGCGCCAGCGCGCGCGCTGGACCAGCCCCGACCGGGGCATCCACACCATGAGGCCGTGATGAAAGCCGAAACCATGATCATCCGTACCCGCGGCTCGCGCCTGCGCTGGCTGTTCGACGTCGTGCTCACGGCGCTGGCGTGGGCCGGCTTCTTCTACCTCGGCGCGAGCGGCATCCGCGCCATCCTGAACGAAGCGTCCGCCGGCCCCGGCGTGCCGTTCTGGGCGGCGCTGCTGCCTACCATGGGCACGCTGACGGTCTACGTACTGGTGGGGTTGTTCAACGGCATCGTGCTGCTGTCGTGGGCGCTCTACAACCAGTATCGCTTTGCCGGACTGGACCGCCGCAAGCCGCTGCCCGCGCTGCGCATCGATGAACTGGCGCGCAGCTTCGGCGTGCCCGGGCCGCGCGTGCGTGCGCTGCAGCTGGCCAAGGTGGCGGTGGTGGACCATACGCACGAGGGGGAAGTGGCTGAGGCGAGGGCCGTGGTGAGTACGAGCGCAGCAAACACCAACCCCACGACACGAACGATGCCTGAAGAAGCGACAGCGCCTGCGGCAACGTCCTAGCGCGCGTGCTTACGCCGCTTGGTCGGTCTGGCCGGTAGCCCTGGTTCAGGTCGGCTCGGGAAAACCATTATTTGACTGGGTGTCAAAAACAACGTAATTTAATTGTGCTGGTATCAATTTATGCGGTGAGCATGCCCCCATGGCGGCCCGCAAAAGACAGCACATCGCAGGCCGTTGATGGCCGCGAGCGAAGACAAATTACGGAGGAGAAATGACACGAAGCCTGGCCATCGCCGGTGTGCTGCTGGCCACCGGTGCGACCGCGCACGCCCAGTCATCTGTCACGCTATACGGCGTTGCGGATGCGGGTATCGAATATCTGAACCATGTACCGAATTCCGCCGGGCAAGCTTCAAGCCTGGTGCGCATGACCTCGGGCAACATCGCGGGCAGCCGTTGGGGCTTGCGGGGCGTGGAAGATCTGGGCAGCGGACTGAAGGGGGTATTCCTGCTCGAAGGCGGCATGGTGCTCGATTCCGGCATGGCCGCCCAGGGCGGAAGGCTGTTCGGGCGCCGTGCCTACGTCGGCCTCGACACGCCATATGGTCAGGTCTCCATGGGCCGCCATCACAACCTGACGTTCGATCTCATTATTCCGCTCGACCCGATGTACTTCGCGCCGAAGTACTCGTCGTTCTCACACGATTCCTGGCTCGCCGGACGAACGGATAACGCCGTCAAATACACCGGCAAGTTCGGCGGGTTGACGGCATCGGCGCTATACAGTTTTGGCGTTGACTCGACGATCGCAAACGGCAGCGAGGTACCTGGCAACAGTCGTGTGGGCCGTGAGATGAGCGCCGGCTTCTCCTATGGCATGGGCAACATACGTTTCGGCGCCGTCTATGACCAGTTGAACGGGCGCTCGGTGGCCACGGCCAGCGCGACTGAGCGACGCTATGTAGCGGCCATCGCGGGAGACTTCGGTCCCGTGACTGCCTATTTCGGCTACCGCCGACTCGTCAGCCAGCTGCTGGCGTCGATGTCGCGCACTGACCTGTACTGGACCGGCGCGACCTACAACTTCAGCCAGGCGTTCGCTTTGACTGGCGCGGTCTACAAGACCAATGACCGGACCTCGGCCAGGGATCCCATGTCGATCGTCATGTCGGCTGACTATCGGTTCTCGAAACGCACGGATGCCTATCTGACGGCCTCGTACACCCTGAACAAGGGAGGTTCCGTCTTGGCTGCAAATGGGTACGATGGCTCCGTGGTGCCAGGCGCGAATCAGTTCGGCGCGGTGGTCGGCCTGCGGCACAACTTCTGATCGTTTTTGCCGGATCTGCCGGCGAAATGGCGTCGGGCAGTGTGCCGCCTTCGCGGCACACTCTGTTTCACGTTCTGGGCAGTTCCGTCAGACATACGGAATTATTTGACAGCATATCAAATAATGACTAGATTATTGAGACGGTGGCATTTACGAAGGAGGCACAGTGACCGAACAAGACAAAACGCAGGTGACGGCAGGGATGCGGGGTGCATCATGGGACTCCCGCTTGATGGATCGCCCGTATCAGATGGTGCCGTATGCGCTTGGCACGGCCGACGGACAGCGTACGCTCGGCTTTCTGTTCAGCGTGACGGGCAAGGAGAAGACGGTAGTCTCCCTGATGCACCCGCGCGAGATGGCCATCACCCATTACCTCGTGCCATTTGTGCTCGATGCCGGGTGCGCCTGCTGGGTGCAGGGCCCTCGGTCCATCGGCAACGACCTGCGCCTGGAGCATGAGATCGCGCTGTTCGACGTTGCCGCCGGCATGACGCATCTGCGCGAACTTGGCTATGAAAAGATCGTGCTGCTCGGAAACTCGGGTGGCGCCGGGTTGTACACGTTCTACAACCAGCAGTCCCTGACGCCACGCGAAATGCGCATCGCCCGCACGCCGGGTGGCCGCCCGACCAACCTGGGCGAACTGCATATGCCGGAGGTGGACGCCTTCATCCTGGTCTCGCCCCATCCAGGACAGGGAAAGCTGCTGATGAGCGGCATCGACCCGTCTGTCACGGATGAAGACGACCCGATGCAGACGGACCCAGCGCTTGACCCTTTCTCCAGGGGCAATGGCTTCGATGTCGAGACGGGGAAGGCAACCTATGCACCGGCGTTCATCGAACGATACCGCGCCGCGCAGGTCGACCGTGTGGCCCGCATCGACGCCCGGGCGAAGGCCATGCTGGGTGCCAAGCTCGAAGCGCGGCGACAGGTGAAGTCCGGTTCGCGCACCGGTGCCGACCGACGCCTGGCCGCCCACGCGCCGATCTTCGAAGTCTGGCGTACCGATGCTGATCTGCGTTCCTGGGACATCTCCCTGGACCCGTCTGACCGGAAGACCGGTTCGCTCTGGGGTAAGGATCCGTTCGTGTCCAACTGGGGCAGCGTGGGTTTTGGACGTGTCGTCACGCCGGAGTCCTGGCTTTCCACATGGTCCGGGCTGTCGTCGAATGCGTCACTGGACAAGACCATCGGCGCGTTGCATCAGCCGACGCTGCTGCTTGAATACACCGGCGACCAGTGCACCTTTCCCGCCGATATCCGCGCCATCTACGATCAGATTCCGGCGCAGCACAAGCGCCACATCCGCGTGCGCGGCAATCACCACGGCATGGCACTGAGCCGCGAAGAAGAGCCCGGGCAGCGAGTCGCCGGCCGGCACATCGTCGAATGGCTGCGCGAAACGATGGCCTGAGCGCACTACGCTGGACCACATATATACATAGAGGTAGACAAAACATGCTGCAACCCCCCCATGTGCGCCCGTCCATCTTGCTGGAAGGCGTGCGCTACCCCGATGAAGATCGTCTTCGCCGATATGTGGGCGAGGGCTACCTCACGGCCGAGACGCTGGTCGGAGCCCTGCGCCAATCGTTTCAAGAACATCGTGACCGTCTGGCGCTGGTAGGTCCCGAGGGTGAATTCACTTACGGAGAGCTGGATCAACAGACGGACCGCCTGGGTGCCGCGTTGCTCGCCCTGGGTCTCAAGCCGCTGGACCGGGCCGTCTTTCAATGTGGCAACAGCAACGAGTTGCTGTTCGCATTCCTCGGTTGCCTGAAGGCCGGCATCATTCCTCTGTGCTCGCTTCAGGCATTCCGCAAGCTCGAAGTTGGCTACCTCGGCAACCTCTGCGAGGCCCGTCTGCATTTCGTGCAAGGCGATGATCCGAAGTTCGATGACGTGGCCTTTGCGGAAGAAATGCAAGCCGAAGTGCCAAGTCTGCAGTTCATCCTGCAGGCTCGCGGCGAGCGCCGGGGCCGTGCCGTCCTGCTGGCTGACCTGATTCGCGACATGTCGCCGGGGCGTGCGCAGCAGATCCTGTCAGAGGTCAGGCACGAGCCGTTCCAGGCGGCCGTGTTCCAGTTATCCGGCGGCACCACGGGCGTGCCCAAGATCATTCCGCGCTTCCAGAACGAATATCTGTACAACATGCGTGCGGTCGCCGCATGTAACGGTTACGGCCCGGACGACGTGCTGTTCTTCCCCACGCCGTACATGCATAACCTCAACATGGGCTGCTTCTTCGGGCCGTTTCTGCTTTGCGGCGCCAAGGTGACGGTGGCGCCGGATATCGGCGAAAACACCTTGCAGTCCCTGGTCCGCGACTATGAACCGACCTGGTTCGGCGTGGCCGGGCCGATCCTGAACCGCATTGCGCCGGAGTTGGTTCGCGGCACGGCGACGGACAAGGCGCGGCGCAATTTCATTGCCCCGAAAAACGGGGCCAACCTGACACGCCTCACGGGCTCGCCCACGCATCACATCTTCGGCATGACCGAAGGCGTGATCATGTTCACGCGCCCGGAAGATCCCGCGCAAATACGTGAGGAGTCGGTCGGTTATCCGGTGTCTGACGCAGATGAGGTTCGCATCGTCCATCCGGGTACGGAAGACGATGTGGCCGAAGGCGAGACCGGCGAGGCCCTGTTCCGCGGCCCCTACACGATCCGTGGCTACTACAAGTCAGAGCAGGAGGACGTCACGCGCTTTACCGCTGACGGCTTCTACCGATCGGGCGACCTCATGTCGTCGCAGGTGGTGAACGGCAAGCGCTATTACTTCTTCCGTGGTCGCATCAAGGATGTGGTCGATCGTGGCGGGGAGAAGATCAACGCCGAAGAGCTCGAGAACGTCATCAACCTGCATCCTGCGGTCATGGCCTCGGCTGTCGTTGGCATGCCGGACAAGGTGTACGGCGAACGGGTATGCGCGTTCGTAATGTTGAAGCCGCCGCTGGCCGCAGCGGGCCTCACATTGCTCGAACTGACCCAATACCTGCAGCAGGCCGGCCTGGCGAAATTCAAATGGCCGGAGCGGCTGGAGATCATTCCCGAGTTTCCACTGACCGCATCGGGCAAGCTCAGCAAGGTGCTGCTGCGTGACCGCATCGTCCAGATGCTGCGCGCGGAAGCAGACAAGAACACCGTTGAACAAGCGAAGTGAGGAAGGACGAGACATGAACCAATCCACCCAAGGCGCGCAAGCGAACGCCCCCGTTGTTGAACTGCACGGCGTTCATCACACGGCCCGGCCGACCTGGAAGCTTGCAGAGACCGTGCACTTCTACCGCGACCTCCTTGGCCTGCCTCTGGTACACGCGATTTCCGCAAAAGGCTGGGGTCCCGACAACCATGCCGACTTCCTGCACTTCTTTTTCGATAGCGGCAACGGCAGCACCATCGCGTTCTTCTATTACATCGGTACGGAACGTCCCGACTGGCTGACCGTCCGCGAGCACTACCAGGACCGCGCCACGCACACCGCATGGCGAGTGCGCGATGAGGCGGAACTGCTGCAGTGGCGCCAGCGGGTTGAGGCGGTTGGCATTCCCTTGCGCTATCAGATCCGCCACGAAGTCATCGAATCGATCTACTTCAACGACCCGAACGGCTATCCGATCGAGATCACCTGGCAGGTCCGCCCGTTCAGCAGCGCCGACAAGCAGGACGCTGCTTTTACCATCGACTCCGCCATTGAACTCGAACGCGCCCGCGACAAGGGCGCGGCCTTCGGCTCCATCGAACCGGTCTGGCAGCGCAAGGCCGAACGGATCGAGCAGGCCGTGCCTGATGGCAAAAAGGCGTCGGTGTATGTGCTGGATGTGCCCGAGTTTGCGCCGTTGATCGATGTGGCGCGCAACACGGAAGGCTACAAGACCACAGCGCTGGGCAACGGCTATGTACGCATCGATGGCAATCCGGCATTGCAATTCCGGCGCAAGGAACTCGGCTTCAAGCCAGCGGTGTGGTACGGCGCCTTGACGGGCGGACTGGCCGGCAAGATTCGCCAGTTCGACATGGATGCCCTGGTGGTCGCTCCGGGAGACGCGCAATGAAGGTCGCAATCATTGGCGGCGGACCGTCGGGCCTGTTCCTATCGATCCTGCTGAAGGAACGGATGGCAGAGGTCGACATCGATGTATTCGAGCAGAATCCGGAGGATGCGACCTTTGGTTTCGGCGTGGTTCTTGCGGATACTGGTTTGTCCAACCTCCGCTCGGCTTCACCGTTGGTGGTGGATCGCCTGGCGAAGGTGATGCGATTCAATGACCAGCATTCGATCATCAGCCACGAACATCCGATTGTCATGAAGAAGCCCGGCGCGGGTGGTGGTGCGATTCCGCGTATCAGCCTGCTCTCGGTGCTCCAGGAGCGTGCGAAGGAACTGGGAGTACGGGTTACCTACAACAAACGCATCGCGGACTTTGATGGGCTGGACGCCGACATTGTAGTGGGGGCGGACGGCATCGGCTCGCAAGTGCGCACGGCCAATGAGGCCGCCTTTGGCACGACCCGCCGCACGCTGACCAACCACTTCGCCTGGTTTGGCGTGGCGAAGCCATTCGCCAGCCCCGCGCTGGTATTTCGCAAGTACGAAGGCGGCTATTTCGTGGCCCACTACTATCCGTACTCCGATTCGATGAGCACCTTCGTGGCGGAGTGCGATCATCAGACGTGGGTCGACTTTGGCATGGAAGAAATGAGTGCCGAAGCGCGCCAGGCACTGTTTGAGAACGTCTTTGCTCCGGAGCTGGGCGGGCACGGCCTGGTCTCCAACAATTCGATCTGGCGGCAGTTTCCGGTGATCCTGAATGCCAACTGGCATGTCGGGAACCAGGTGCTCATCGGCGATGCGCTGACCAGCGCCCATTTTTCGATCGGATCGGGTACCCGGATTGCCATGGAGGACGCGATGGCGCTGGCGGACGCCATTGTGGCCAATCCCGGCAATGTCGCCGCCGCCCTGGAGCAATATGAGGCCGTTCGCAAGCCGGAGAAGGCCAAGCTGATCAGTGCTTCCGAGGCTTCGTACAACTGGTACGAGCGCATCCGCGAGTGGATGGAGCTTCCCACGCCGCACGAGTTCGTATTCCGTTTCATGACCCGTACGGGCCGGGTTGACGCCGAGCGGTTGCGGGCACAGTTTCCGGCCCTGATGGCCGAACTCGCCGCGGGCGGTGTCACGGCGGTGGCGGCGCAAGGGCAGCCATGATCCGCGCCACGGAGTACGTCATCAGTGAGACCCCGTTTGTGGTACGGCGAACTGTACGCTGGGGCGATTGTGACCCGGCGGGAGTGGTTTACACCGGACGGTTCACCGATTACTTGCTAGGGGCAGTCGGTCTCTACACCTCCCACATGGCCGGCGGTAACGGCAGACTGGGAGAAGAGCATGGCGTGGGAACGCCATGCAAGGCGATGCGTTTCGAATTCATCGGGACGCTTTGGCCCGACGACGTGATCGACATCCGCTGCAGCGTCGAAGCCATTCGTACGAGGTCGTTCGATATTCGCTGCATGGCCCGGCGTCCGGATGGGACACCGGTCTTCGACGCGATGTTCTCGCCGATCTGCGTACGGCTGGACCGACGCGAAGGCACTCCCATCCCCGCTTCGCTGCGCGCAGTGCTCAACCGCTTCCTGTCGCCAGCTCTCTGAACTGTTCTGGAAACCCTCAATGTCGAAGTATCGAATCGGGCAAATCGTGCCCAGCTCCAATATCACGATGGAGCGCGAAGTGCCGGCCATCTTCAACGCGCGCATGCAGGTGCGGCCGGAACAGTTCAGCTTCCACTCCAGCCGCGTTCGCATGCATCGCGTGGTGGCGGAGGAGCTGGAGAGGATGAACCGGGATATGGGCCGCTGCGCCGTCGAACTGACAGACGCCCGCGTCGACGTGATGAGCACGGCGTGCCTGGTGGCGACCATGTGCATGGGTCACGGCTATCACCGCCAGGTCATCGATGATCTGGGCGCAGTCATCGGCGACGCGCCGTACCGTCCGCAGATCATGACGTCGGCGGGAGCGCTGGTGGATGAACTGAAGGATTTCGGGGCACGCCGCATTGCGCTGATGGCGCCCTACAGTGATGCCCTGACCAAAACCGTGGTCGAGTACATCGAGCACGAGGGCATCGAGGTCAAGGACGTGATCAATTTCTCGATTCTCGACAATCTGGAAGTTGGCGAGCGGGATCCGTTGCAGTTGCTGGAGGACGTCAAGCGCCTGGATACCCGGGGTGTGGATACCGTGGTGCTGTCTGCCTGTGTCCAGATGCCATCGCTCGCGGCGCTCGAGGCCGCGCAGGAAGCGCTGGGCATCCCGGTGACGTCCACGGCAGCCTGTACTGCGCGCCAGATGTTGCGCAGGCTTGGTCTGGAAGCGACGGCACCTGGGGCAGGTGCCTACCTGGGCAGCCAGACCGGTTTGCGATAAACGTACCCACAACGACAAGGCAGGCGCCCACGGAAGCGGCGCCCCGACCACGGAGACGAGACCATGCACAACGCCCCCACGGGATTGCCCCGCGTATCGGGCCGGATTTACGCAAGTGTGATCCTCGGCGCAGCCCTTGGCATGCTGGCCGGTTACGCGCCCTTGTTCAATGCCACGGCCGGCGTCTTCGTCAGGCCGTTGTCTGCCGAGTTCGGCTGGGGACGCTCGCAGGCCTCACTGTCGTACGCAGCGTCGATGTTTGGGCTTGCAATCGTCAGCCCGATCGTCGGCGCCATGATGGACAGGTTCGGCATTCGACGGGTGATCGGCTGCTCGGCAATCGTTTTCGGGCTGGCCACCGCGGCGATGGCGCTGCAGAATGGCAGCATGCTGATGTGGGTCGCCCTGTCGATCGTCGTCGGCGTGTCCGGCGCGGCGACGTCGGTGCTGGGGTACCTCGCGGTGCTGCCACAGTGGTTCGACCGTCGCCTGGGCCTTGCCCTGGGGATTGCGATGTGCGGCCTCGGTGCCGGTACGGTGATATTGCCCATCACCGCGCAGTTCCTGGTGACGAGCTTCGGCTGGCGCATGGCGTACGTCGGGCTGGGCATCGGCTCGATCCTGCTGTCGCTGGTAGCTTGCAGTCTTCTGCGTGAAAGATTCCCTGGCACGCGCAACGCAATGCATGCGATGGCAGTCGCGCCGCAGGGGATTCCACTGGCGGCAGCGTTGCGCAGTTACCGTCTGTGGGCGATCTGGCTGGTCTTTGTGTTGAGCTCGGCAGCCACGTTGTCGTTGGGACCACATCTGCCGTCGCTGTTCGCAGATCGCGGATTTGATGCTGGCATGGCCGCGCGCAGCGCCTCAATGGTTGGCGTCGGACTGCTGGTCGGCCGTCTGCTCACGGGATTGCTGATCGACCGGATTCATGCACCGCTGGTAGCGAGCGTTTTCTTTGTTGGTGGCGCCATTGGCGTATTCCTGTTGCGCGGGGCGCACGATTACACGGCGCTGCTGATCGCCGCGACGCTGATCGGCCTGACCATCGGCGCCGAGGGGGATCTGATCTCTTACCTGGTGCGGTCATATTTTGGGCTTTCGTCGTTCGGCTCGCTGTTCGGTATCGCCTTCTCTGGCTATGGTCTGGGCGCGGTCATCGGACCCATTGCCCTGGGTGCTTGGTTTGACCGGCATGGCAGCTACGATGTCCCGCTGCTTGTGCTGCCTTGCATGCTAGTGATCTCCGCCATGCTCGTCCTGTCGCTCGGGCGCTACAGCGTGGGCGCGCCAGGGGAGGGGGCACCGGTAGCCGCGTCTGCATAGCGCTGCAGACGATGGCGTCAACGGGATTAGCGGATAGAATTGGCAGACTACCAATTTCCGCTGGTTCCATCCTCCCACGCTCATGCCTGCCGCCCGCAAGTCGCCCGTCTCAAAGGCCGCCCCCCAGCAAACGACCGCCGCGGCACCGCGCCGCCGTGGCCGTCCGCCAAAGACAGAAGCGCCGATCGGTGCCGAGCCGATGCTCAGCCGCACCACAATCCTGCAGCATGCGATTCAGTTGACGAAAACGGTGCCGCTGGACCAGATCTCGATGGTCCAGCTTGCCAAGGATTTTGGCGTTGCGCCCGGGCTGATTCACTATTACCTGGGTGGCCGCGATCAACTGGTTTCGGGCGTCCTTAACGACTACTATCGCCAGCGCACGCTGCGCATTCCGCCGCTGACAGGCGATTGGCGCGCGGATGTCGAGCGCATCGCGCGCCTCAGCTTCCAGGTCGCTGTGGAAAATCCGGGCGTCAGCAACTATGTGGCGTCGCACAACAGGTATCGCCTGTTCCAGGATGTGCAACCGGGCGAAACCGATTACGGCCTGGAGTTCTTCAACCGCATGACGTCGGCCATCATGCAGGGGGGCTTTTCCGCCGAACAGGTCGCGCTGGGCTACCACTTGCTCGCCCAGTACCTGGTTGCGGCAAGCATGGCGGAAGCCTCGCGCCAGCTACCGGCATACCATCAGGCTTTCATACAGAAGAAGCTGGATTCCGTCTCCGCCGAGCAGTATCCCGGCGCGCGCTTCGTGAGCAAGTCGTTTTCCCATCTGTCGTCCGATACGGCGTTCGAGGAAGGGCTGCGCATCACGCTTGACGGCATCGAAGCCTGGCAACGCGACGCAAAGCCTGCAAGGAAGAAAAGCGTTCGTTCCGCTTAGCGCCCGAGGGGGTATATCGCGCGCAATACCGCGTCCCTAGTGGTATCTCCTTATTTGAGATGCAGTCAATAAAACTAAAATGCTTATTTGACTGTGTATCAAATAAGTGCGGCGACGATGGGTCGCCGGCACGCCAGACGTGGAGACAACATGAAACGCCCCTTTCTCGCATTGACGCTGTTGGCTATGGCGCTTCCGGCCGCAGCCAGCACCTACCCCGACAAGATGGTTCGGCTGCTCGTGCCATCCATCGCGGGCAGTGCGCCGGACATCATTGCGCGCCAGGTTGCCGAGCGCCTCGCCAATACCTGGAAGCAACAGGTCATCGTCGAGAACAAGCCCGGTGGCAATGGCATCGTCGCAATGACCGCGCTGAAGCAGGCTCCGGCCGATGGCTATACGCTCGTGCTGTTTCACGCAGCGGCGGCCGTCACGACGCCGGTGATGTACAAGGAAGCGAAGTTCGATATCCAGCGTGACACGGAAGTGGCTGCCACGCTGGCGTACACGCCGATGATGTTCGTGGCGGGACCGGCCACTCCGTACAAGAGCCTTGGCGAGGTGATCAAGGACGCCAAAGGGCGGCCGGACGATGTTGTGATCGGCAGTCCGACGCGTGGCTCTGTTCCGCATCTCACGGCGGAAATGATGGGGCAGTTGCAGAAGGCCAGGTTCCGCCAGGTTAGTTTCAGCGGAACGACGCAGGCGATCCAGGCGGTGGTCAAGGGCGATATCCCCGTCTACGTCGACGGCATTGCGCCGCTGGTGCCTCTGGTGCGTGGTGGACGGCTGAAGGCGCTTGCCGTGACGTCGGACGCCAGTTTGCCCGGACTGGAAGGCATTCCGCTTGCGAAGGATGTCGCGCCCGGGCTGGTGGCCAAGGGATGGTTCACGATCTTTGCGCCAAAGGGGACGCCGGTGTCAGTGCTGGATCGCGTCAATTCGGCTGTCAATCAGACCTTGAAGCAGCAACCATTTGTCGATCGGCTCAAGGATCTGGGCACCTATCCGATGCCGATGTCGCGGCCGGAAGGCGCGAAGTTCATCGAGGCCGAGAAGCTCCGTTGGGAAAAGGTGATTGCCGATGCCGGCGTAAAGCCGGAATGACGGTACGCCACCACTAAACCTTCCTTCGGAGAACATATGCCTATCGTTCTAACCCGGGTACTGGCTGGCCGGGCTCTCTACCTTCGTCAACTTTGTGTCGCGGCCACGGTGGCGCTCGGCGTTCTGGCCTCGGCTTCCCATGCCGATCCAGCCAGCCAACCGAAGACGCCATCGTTGGCCGATCCTGGTCCCAATCTTGTCCTTCTGGGAACGGCAGGCGGTCGGACATCATGGCGGGGCTCGCAATCGGCGGGCATCTCATCCGCCCTGGCAGTCAACGGCCAGGTTTACCTTGTCGACTTCGGCGCGGGATGGCTGCGACGCTATTTTCAGGCGGGCCTGGGAGCACCGCCGCCGGGGCGCGGGCTTGAATCGCTGCGGGCCGCGTTTATCACCCATATGCATGCGGACCACATCGTGGACTATCCGTCGCTGGTACTGTTCGGCGCATCCGACGGGTTGGCGGAGCGACGTCAGAAACTCAAGGTGTTCGGTCCGGGCCCACGGGGGAAGTTGCCGCCTGCGAGTGGAGGCAAAGAAGGGGTGTCGGAAATCGTTGCCCCCGAGCAGCCGATGCCTGGCACCGTTGCCATGACGGAGGCGCTTTATCGGGCCTTTGCGGCGGACATCAATGACAACATCCTGGATAGTCGCAAGCCGAATCCTCATGCCCGTGTCGACGTGATGGACATCGCGCTGCCGGCTAGTCTCAGGGTGGATCTTGACCGGGATCCCGCTCCTGTGATGGAGCCTTTCGAGGTCTACCGTGACGAGAACGTCAAGGTCACAGCAACGTTAGTCAACCATGCACCGGTATTTCCGGCATTCGCGTACCGGTTCGATACGGCTCACGGCTCCATTGTCTTCTCCGGCGACACGAGTCCGCATGCGAACCTGATCAGGCTGGCGCGCGGTGCCGACATACTGGTGCACGAAGTGATCGACACCGCGTGGGTTGACGCCTTGTATCCAAAGCCCCGAAGCCCCGCACAGGAGGCTAAGGCGCACCACCTGGTGCATTCCCATACCGCGGCGACCGAAGTGGGCGCCGTGGCGGAAGCCGCTGGCGTCAAAACGCTTGTTCTGTCCCATCTAGCGCCTGCGGACAACGATCCCAGTCGGTGGGAATCAGCCAGCAAGGGCTTTTCGGGGAAGGTGATCGTGGGGCGGGATCTGCAGTGGATCCCCCTAGCAACGGCTGTGCACACCCGGGAGCAGCGCTCGAGCAGCGCAGCGCCCTGACGTCTCGCATCTTTCCCAGGCGTCCGCGCGCCTGGCCGGTGCACCCTGGACAATGAAGTCAGCTCGACCGAGACAAGTCCGCAACCAGCGACTCCGCGGACTGAATGCCAGACAGCATTGCCGACGGCACGCCATAGCCCGGGAACGTCGTCTGTCCGCCCAGGTATAGCCCGCTGATCGGTGTCCGATGCGGAAGGAAGCGGTGGGGTGGAGAACCCGGAGCAATTCCATACAGCGCACCCTCATACAGTTGTCGTTCCCGGGCAAAGTCCTGCGGGTCGAGCACGCGGGTCCTTTCGATGGCCATGCCGGGGACTCGCTTCTGCAACGCGTCCAGGTATCTCTCCAGTGCCGAATCGCTCCATGCCGGATTCCATTCGGATACCGAGCGAATATCGCTGGCGGGCGCGTACAGCTCGATGATATGCCTGCCTCCTGATGCCAGTTCCGGTAGCACCCGCGTAGGCTGCGTGTACGCAATCCATGGCGGGACGTCGGATCTCGGAACATGCATGGCACCTTGATTTTCCATCGCCGGTACATGGTTGACGATGAACGCGTCGGCTGCCGCAGCACCGGAATATCCGATCTGGATGGAGATGGCTCTGTGTGACAACGGAGCCTTATCCGCCTTTGCGGCCAGGCTTCGCGGGATATCGGCGGCACGCAGCAGGTTCTTCACGACACCCAATCCCGAACACGTGGCGACGACGTGCGAGGCCGGGATGTGTTCTCCGTCGGTTAGCACAACGCCATGCACCCGACCGTCGCTGACGACGATTTCCCTGACCTTGGTACCGAAACGCACCGAGACGGATTGACCCTGCAGGGCTCGCAGCAGGGCAGCACTAATGGCGCCCATGCCGCCGCGCGGCAGGTGAAAGCCTTCCTCCAGCAAGGCCAGCAAGCCGATGATCTGTGTCGCCGGTAGCCGGTCGGGTGCGAGGCCTGTGTAGAGCAACGTGGACGCGACAGCAGCCTGCAGATCCCGGTCCGGAAAATAGGACGCGATCAGGCCGTTTACGTGCCCGCCCATTCGCAGCAGGTGCCTCCAGAGTTTGCCGATCGTACGTAGCAGCGACGGTTCTTCCGGAAGCACGTCGCGGACCAAGGTTGCGTAGATCGGACGCCAATCGTCTCGTAGCTTGGCCAGCCCGTCCCGCAGCGCCTGCGTGCGGCGGTGGTGGTCGGCGCCGTCCACGTACGAGTGTTCCGCTGTCGAGAGGTGCACTGCAGTGCCATTGTCCAGATAAGTCGCGTGGGGCCTGGTTATGCCGACGAGTTCGACTTCTTCATCGAAGCTCAGGCCCAGGCGCCCGAAGGCTGCATGAAGCAATGAGGGCACGGCCACGTATACCGCGCCATTGTTGAAGGTATATCCGTCGGACACCTCGGTGGAACAGCATCCGCCCGCGCTCTGCTGCGCCTCCACGACCATCACCGGGATGCCACGACGAGACAGCGAAAGCGCGGCGGCCAGTCCTGACAGCCCAGCCCCGATGACCACCGTGGGCACTTCTTTCCTTGCGCGCATCGACGACTTCCCCTTGCGAGATTGGACAATGTACAATCCTAGACAATGTCCAATTAAGTCGCAACTGCCATGAGCGAAGACGATCGGATTGCCCGTAAGAGAAAGCAGACGCGTGACCGCATCGCTGCCACCGCGCATGCGTTATTTGAACGCGACGGTTATGAAGTGGTAACGATGGAACAGATCGCGGCAGAGGCGGATGTTGCGAGAGGCACGGTCTATAACCACTTCCCCGTCAAAGAGGCGGTGCTGGTGCACTGGATGCACAATGAACTCGAGGAAGACCTGCAAGCGGCGGTGGAGGACTACGTTCTGAGTCGCGAGTCCTTCGTTGCACGTGTGGCAACGCTGTGGCATGGCTCGGCCAACTGGTGGGAACACCATCGCCAGTATGCGGCGCCGTATATCCGCTTCCGCTTCCAGCAAGTGCGCGATGGCATGGAGCAGCAGACCAGTTCGGACATGCTCCCCTTGTACGTGCAACTCATCGAACAGGCACAACAGGCCGGAGAGCTCCGGCCTGATACTGCGGCCGAGCGCCTGGCGCACTATCTGCATTTCCTATACCTTGGGGCCGTCATGGCCTGGTTGAGCGACCCGGCCCTGCACCTGGAGGACGAGCTTGGCAAAGCCCTGGACTTCTTTATGCAGGGCGCCGCCCATGCTGATGACACTGCGCCCGGTATCAGGCCCCAAGCGGGATCGCGAGGGCGATAAACGTTTGGCACAACACTCGGTGCCTTTCGGTTGGGCTTCCATGCGTATCGATTTTAGGAAACTGAATGACCACGACTGATGCGCTCCTGATCAGGAGCGAGCGTCCGGACGACGTACACGCGATTACCGAGGTGACACAGGCCGCCTTCGCAGTCGCCACCCACTCCAGTGGCACGGAACAACTCATCATCACGGCCCTAAGGGCCGCGGGACAGTTGCGGATCTCGCTTGTCGCGGAGCTGTCTGGCCAGGTTGTCGGCCATGTCGCCATTTCCCCGGTCGACATCTCAGACGGAAGTGCACAATGGTACGGACTCGGTCCGGTATCGGTGCTGCCTGCTCATCAAGGCATTGGGGTGGGCTCGCAGCTCATACGTGCGGCCCTGGATCGCCTCAGACAGTCAGGCGCGCAAGGCTGCGTAGTACTCGGGGAGCCGGCCTACTATTCCCGCTTTGGATTTTCGGCACAGTCGACGCTCGTATTACCCGGGGTTCCGGCGGAGTACTTTCAAGCCATTGCGCTCGGCCCGCACGTGCCCTCGGGCGTGGTCAGGTATCACGAGTCATTTGAGGTGAAGGGCTAGCTACGGGGCGGGGTCGGGGTCGGACCACGGGCGGTGGTGGTGCATAGCCCAGACACAATGCGGTACCAAATCTCGACGGCCGAGCGGATGTCGGCAACGATGCAGGTTTGCCGCCGTGCTTCAGTCAAGCACGACGTTCAACACCGGCACGGTACCGCCGGAAAGATGCCTGGACGGCGCACCTGGCCACTCGGCCAAGGCCATGAATCCGTAACCACAAAAAGCTGTTGCGCCAGGCTAGTTTGTGTAACTACAATAACACCGTGCGAATCAGCTTCGACCCCGGCAAGGATGTCGCCAACACCGTCAAGCACGGCATCTCGCTTGCCATGGCGGCCGAGATCGACTGGTCGGATGTAATGGCCAGGCCGGACACCCGAAGCGACTACCGCGAGTTGCGCGAGATCGGATTCGGCTTCATCGGGGACCGCCCCTATTGCGTGGTGTTCACGCAGCGGGGCGAGACTTTCCACGTAATCAGCCTGCGCAAGGCAAACACGCGAGAGGTACAGGACTATGCCGCAAGCTATTAAGACCCGGTCAGGCCGCACGGTCATCCTGCCGACGCCCGAAGAGGACGCGGCGATCAACCGTGGCATTGCCGCCGACCCTGATACCTACGAGATAAGCGCAGAGGAGATGAAGCAAATGCAGCCGCTCAAGAATCGAGGCGGTCGACCCAGGCTGGCCAACCCTAAAGAGCCAGTGACCATCCGCTATGACGCCGAAGTCCTGGCCGCCTTCCGCGCCAGTGGCGACGGCTGGCAAACGCGGATGAATGACGCCCTGAAGGACTGGCTTCGTACACATCGTCCCTGACTTGTCGCAGTCGCAGTGGGATGAGAGCGACGGCACCCACCCTCACCGGTACGACAGCACCAGCCCCTGGATCAGCTGCGTCCAGCCCTCCAGCATCACGAACAGCAGCAGCTTGAACGGCACCGAGATCGTGGTCGGTGCCACCATCGACATGCCCAGCGCCAGCAGGATGGCGGCGACGATCAGGTCGACCACCACGAATACCAGGTAGACCACGAAGCCGATCTGGAACGCCCGGGTCAGCTCCGACAGCGTGAAGCTGGGGATCAGCACCATCATGTCGTCGGACTTGAGGTCGTCGGCGCGGCCTTCGGGCCAGATGCGCTTGGCGGACTGGACGAAGAAGGTGCGGTTGCGCTCCTCGGTGTGCTTGACCAGGAATTCCTTGAGCGGGCCGCTGACCGAGTCGTAGACGGTGACCACGTCGTTGACGTTGAAGGCGGCGTTGGCGTCGGCGCGGCGCTTGATGGCGTCGAAGGCGTCGGAGCCGATCGGCGCCATGATGTAGGCGGTCAGGATGATGGCGATGCCGTTCAGGACCATGTTCGGCGGCACCTGCTGCAGGCCCAGCGCGGCGCGCAGCAGGCCGAACACGATCACCAGCTTGGTGTAGCTGGTCACCATCAGCGCGACGAAGGGCGCAATGCCGAACGTCAGGATGATGGTCAGGATCAGGACCGGATTGTAGAGTCCGCTGTTCATCGCATGCACCCGGGCGGAACAGAAGAAGGCGGCCTGCCGCGATTCATGCGTCGCCGCCGGCAAAGGTGGTGATGCGCACCCCCAGACGGTTGCCGACCGCGATCAGGGTGCCGGTGCCGATGCGGTTGCCGTTGGCGACGATGCGCACCTCGCTCTGCTTGAGCGGCTGCGGCAGCTCGAACACATAGCCCGGGGCCACGGCGCGCAGCTCGGCCAGCGGCACTGCCACGTCGCCGACTTCAAAGCGCAGCGTCACCTCCAGGCGGTCCAGCCGCGACAGCGTCGGCTGCGCCGCGTCGGGATGGGGCACGGGCTGGGCCTGCCGTGCGGGATCTTGCTCTTCCATATGCGCTCCGTTTAAAACGTCCGTACTGTCGGCGCCGGCCTGTACCACCAGCCGCCGGCCTTCGGCCAGCGCGGTCCAGCCCGGGCCGTGGCGCCCGGTGGTACAGCGCACCACCAGCGCGCTGCCCTGCGAATGCCAGTCGTCGATGCCGACGATGTCGCCGGGCTCGATGCCGTGCATCTCGCCCAGCGCCAGCCGCGTGGTGCCGATGCGCACCGCGAGCGGCACCGGCAGGCGCTCCATCCACGCCGGTGCCGGCGCGGGCAACCCTGCGGGCAGCGCCGCGAGGCGCTCGGGCTGGTCCAGCTGCAGGGTGCCGCGCAGCCGCGCCGGCGATGCCTCACGCCGCAGCTCGAAGCCAAAGGCATGGGCCGCAGCCACTGCCTGCGCCCGGGCGCCATCGGGCTGCCAGCTGAAGGCGTCGGGCAAGGCATGGCCCAGTGCCGCCACCGCTTCGGCCAGCGCGTCCGCCATCAGCGCGTAGCGCAGCAGCGCGGGCAGCGCTTCGGCGGCACCGGGCGCCGCAAGCAGCAGGCGTTCGCTGGCCACATCCCAGCGCAGCACGCCGTGGCTGGCGCCAAAGGTCAAGGCATAGCCGGCACCGGGCCGCGCCGCGATCTCCGGGTCGGCGGGGACAAAACGCAATTGCCAGTCCTGGCCGCCCGCTCGCACTGGCACGGCGGCCGCGCGGCAGGCCAGCCAGCCGGACAGCCGGGCGGTATCGGGCTCCATATGCGGCAGCGCCGGGGTGGCATCGAGCCCCGCGGTGGCCAGCCGAGCCGCCGCCGCGGCGCTGTGCACCAGCACGCGCGCGTCACCGGGCGGCGCCGCGGCGGGCGCCTGGGCGGACGGGCCGCGGCCGGGGCGAGGCAGGACGGAAGACATGTTGGGAGGCTCGGTTGCTCGAGACGCAACGATAAGCAGCGGGGTGCAGCTGCGTCCACTACGAAGCCTTGTAGGCCGGCGCGAGACGCCGCCGCGCATCGGCCGCGCAGGCCGGATGTGCGGCACGCGCTACGAATCCTCGGTACTGGTCGCTGTGCGGGGCCGGCCATACACTGCGCCCACTGATCCCACCGGCAAGGACGATGGCGAAACTCCCGGCAAACCTCCCAGCGTTCCCGCGCGGCCTCGGCCCGGGTGCGCCGGGGCTGCAGCAGATGGCGGCGGCGGCGTCGCGCCAGTCAGACCTGGCGCTGACGCTGCTGCTGTTTGCCGTGATCGCGCTGTTCGTGCTGCCGCTGCCGACCTTCCTGCTGGACCTTCTGCTGACGATCAACCTGGGCATGAGCCTGACCCTGCTGATCGTCGCCACCTATATCCCGTCGGCACTGTCGCTGTCGACGTTCCCGTCGCTGTTGCTGTTCACCACGCTGTTCCGGCTGTCGCTGAACATCGCCTCGACCAAGCTGATCCTGCTGCACGCGGACGCGGGCCACATCATCGATACCTTCGGCAAGCTGATCGTCGGCAACAACGTGGTGGTCGGCGGGGTGGTGTTCCTGATCATCGCCATCGTGCAGTTCATCGTCATCGCCAAGGGCTCGGAGCGCGTGGCCGAGGTAGGCGCGCGCTTTGCGCTGGATGCGATGCCGGGCAAGCAGATGAGCATCGACGCCGACGTGCGCGCCGGCACCATCAGCGCCGCGCAGGCGCAGGAGCGCCGCCGCGCGCTCGAGCAGGAATGCCAGCTGCACGGCGCCATGGATGGGGCGATGAAGTTCGTCAAGGGCGATGCCATCGCCGGCGTGGTGATTGCGCTGGTCAATATCCTGGCGGGCATCGCCATCGGCACGCTGATGAAGGACATGAGCATCGGCGAGGCGCTGCAGCGCTACGCCATCCTGACCATCGGCGATGGCATGGTGTCGCAGATCCCGTCGCTGCTGGTGTCGATCGCGGCCGGGGTGGTGATCACCCGGGTCTCGTCCGATGAAGAGCGCACCCGCTCACCCAACCTTGGTGAGGTCATCGGCAAGCAGATCCTGGCCCAGCCCAAGGCGCTGGTGGTGTCGGGCCTGGCCATTGCGGTGTTCCTGGTGGTGCCGGGCTTTCCCAAGTGGACCTTCGGGCTGATGGCGCTGGTGGTGGCCGGCGGCGGCTACCTGCTGCTGCGCCGCGCGCAGCGCAGCACCGGCACCGTCACCTGGATCGAGATGGCCGACGCGGATGAAGGCGCGGCGGCGGCCGGCACCCAGGCCGCGGTGGCGCCGGCGCTGGCGCTGGAGCTGGACCAAGCGCTGCGCGGGCGCATCGACCTGCGGCTGTTCGAGCAGCGCATGACCACCGCCAAGGGCGAGGTCGAGGCCGAACTGGGCATGGTGTTCCCGCGGCTGCGCATCCAGCACCGCGCGCTGGGCGAGCCCGATGCGTATGCCATCCGCGTGCAGGACGTGGTGGCTTCCGGCGGCGTGCTGCGCCCCGGCAAGCGGCTGCTGGAGCCCGGTGCCCGCGCGCGGGTGGACCAGGGCGTGGCCGAGCCCGGCGCGCCGTTCGGCCCGTTTGCGGAAGTGGTGTGGGTGCCGGCCGAGGCTGGCGCCGCCGACGGCGTGCGCACGCTGTCGTGCGAGGAAGTGCTGGCGGTGCACGTGGGTGCGGTGATCAAGCAGCATGCGGCGCCGCTGCTGGGGATTCAGGACGTGCAGTCGATGATCCACGTGATCCAGGCCGAGGCGCCGGACCTGGTGATGGAACTGGCGCGCGTGGTGCCGCTGCAGCGCGTCACCGACGTGCTGCGCCGGCTGCTGCAGGAGGGCGTGCCGATCCGCAACCTGCGCACCATCTTCGAAAGCCTGGTCACCTGGGCGCCCAAGGAAACCGATGCGATCGCGCTGACCGAGCTGGTGCGCGTGGACCTGGGGCGCCTGATCACCAGCCGCCATGTCGGCGCCAACCGCTCGCTGGACGCGGTGCTGTTCGAGCCCGCGCTGGAAGCGCGCGTGCAGGGCGCGATCGAGAAGGCGGCGCGCGGCAATCTGCTGCTGCTCAGCCACGACGTCACCCGCGATATCCGCGAGCAGCTGCGCGTGCTGCTGGAGAAGGCTGCAGAGAAGGCCGGTGCGGCGGGCGGTGCCGGCGCCGCCCGCGTGGTGGTGGTGGTCAGCGTCGACGTGCGCCGCTATATCAAGCGGCTGATCGAGCCGGTCGCGCCGCGCATCCCGGTGCTGTCATACCAGGAGGTCGATGAAGACGTGACGCTGGTGCCGGTGGGCTGGATCCAGAACCCGGCCGGAGAGTGAGATGGGCGCCGACACCATCCTCGACATCACGCGCCAGGCGCTGCTGGTGGTGCTGTGGGTCACGCTGCCGGTGGTGCTGATCGGCACGCTGGTGGCGCTGGTGGTGGCGGTGCTGCAGGCAGTGACGCAGATCCAGGACCAGAGCATCGGCACCTCGGCGCGGCTGATCGCGGTGCTGGTGTCGCTGGTGCTGCTGGGCGGCTGGCTGGGCGGCGAGGTGATGCGCTTCGCGCAGCGCGCGCTGCAGACCATGCTGACCTTCCTGTAAGGGGCGGATCCATGCAGGCAACCACGCAGGAACAACGGACAAGCAAACTGACATGATGCTGGGGCACCACGGGGAACACGGATCGACGGGCCGCGCCATGCGCCGGCCGGCATGGCGGCAAGGCGCGCCACGGCGGCCATGGCGCGCCGCCGCGGCGCTGCTGTGCCTGGCGGGCGCGCTGCTGTGCGGCACGCAGGCGGCGCGCGCAGCGGACCTGCGCTGGCCCAACAAGCCGTTCCAGGCCTCGGCCAGCGACAAGCGGCTGGCGGACTTCCTGCGCGAGCTGACTGCCTCGCAGGGCACCACCGCGGTGATCGATCCCAAGGTCGAAGGGACCATCAGCGGCAAATTCAATGAATCCGCGCAGCACGTGCTCAAGAGCGTGTGCTCGATGTTCGGGCTGACCTACTACTACGACGGCTCGCTGCTCTATATCGACGTCGCCAGCGAGGCGCGCAGCGAGGTGCTGCCAATCGCGCGCGGCTCCGGCGCGCGCCTGCGCGATTCGCTGGAACGCATGCAGGTGCCCGACTCGCGCTACCCCATCACCATCAACGACGCGGAAGGCACGCTGATGGTGTCGGGGCCCAAGCGCTACGTCGAGACCGTGCGCGCCGCGGTGCGCGCGGTGGACGACCGCTCCATCGCCGACGAGCGCGCCGAGATCCAGCTGTTCTCGCTCAAGTACTCATGGGCCTCGGACTTCCGCATCAACCGCGCCGGCAAGGAGATGACCGTGCCCGGCGTGGTCACGGTGCTGCGCAACCTGTACGGCCGCAACCGCACGCTGGCAACTGGCACCGGTCCCAGCCTGAGCACCAGCCGCGGCGCCACGCGCCAGGCCAAGCTGCGCATGGGCGAGGGCGGCGGGGGCGGCATGGGCATCCCCAGCGCCGACCCGTCGCAGATGCTCGATGCCATGGGCGGCGGTGGCGTCGGCCTGGGCATGCAGAACAACTGGGGCAGCGGCCAGTTGCCGCAGTTCCAGGCCGATACCCGCCTCAATGCGGTGATCGTGCGCGACACCCCGGACAAGATGGCGCAGTACCGGCGCCTGATCGAATCGCTCGACGTCAAGCCGCGCCTGGTGGAGATCGAGGTCACCATCATGGACATCAGCCAGGCCGACCTGGACAGCCTGGGTGTCGACTGGCGCCTGCATACGCCCCATGTCGACCTGCAGCTGGGGGGCGGCAACGGCAACGCCGGGCTGAGCTTCGGCAATCTCGCCAATGAAGCCGGCACCACCGCGGCGACCATCGGCAGCGGGCTGCAGTTCACCGGCGCCATCGGCAGCGACGTGACCCGCTACCTGCTCACGCGTGTAAAGGCGCTGGCCGAGCGCGGGCAGGCCAACTTCGTGGCGCGGCCCAAGGTGCTGACGCTGGACAACACCGAGGCCGCGCTGGAGAACCTGCAGGAGTTCTATGTGCGCGTCGACGGCTTCCAGGATGCGGGCCTGTTCAACGTCACCGCCGGCACGGCGGTGCGCGTGACCCCGCTGGTGGTCGACGAGCAGCAGAACCGCGCGGTGATGCTCACCATCGACATCGCCGACGGCAACCTGTCCGGCGAGACCGTCGACCGCATTCCGGTGGTGCGGCGCCGCTCCATCACCACGCAGGCAATGGTGGAGGAGGGCAAGAGCCTGCTGATCGCCGGCTACACCACCGAAGAGAAGATCAACGCTTCGTCGGGCGTGCCGCTGCTGCAGGACGTGCCGATCATCGGCAACCTGTTCAAGTACCAGGAGAAGCGCCAGAACAACATGGAACGCTTTTACCTGCTGACGCCGCGCCTGGTGATTCCGGGGATGAGCTGATGGCAGACCTGCGCGATTCTCACGCTTCGGGCTGGACGCTGCGCTTTCTCGGCGGCGACGTCTACGGCCGCCAGGTCACGCTGCGGCGCGGCGCCAATGTGCTGGGCACGGCGGCGGACGTGGACATCAGCGTGCCCGGCGCCGAGGTGCAGCCGCGCCACCTGGTGCTCAACGTGGGCGAGCTGGCGGTGTCGGCCGAGCGCGTCGGCGAGGCCGCGGTCGACGTCAACGGCCGTGCCACCACGCAGCGCGCGTTTGCGCTGGCGGGCGGCGATATCCTCACCATCGGCGCGCTCGACGTGGAATTGCTGCGGGCGCAGCCGGGCATGTCGGAGGCCACCGACACGCTCTTTGCCTGGGCCGAATCCGGCCGGCGCGCCGCGCGCGATGCCGATGCGCAGCAGCAGGGCGGGCGCCGGCCCGGGCGCGCGCTGCTGGCGGCGCTGGGCGTGGCCGGCGTGGTGGGGCTCATCGGCGCCGGCTGGGTTGCTGCCACCTATGCCAACGGCGGGCTCGCGCCGCGCACGCAGCAGGCGGATCCCGCCGCGGTGCGCAAGACCGTGGCGGCCTATCCGGAGCTGGAGGTGGTGTCGCTGCCCAACGGCACGGTCACGGTCAAGGGCTTCGTCAATTCGCGCGTGGACCGGCAACGCATCGTGCAGGCGCTGGCGCCGTTCGGCCGCGGCGTGCAGCAGCAGGTGCGCTCGGCCGACGACCTGATCGAGCATATCCAGCGCTATCTGGACGAGCCCGGCGTGGGCATTGCCTACCAGGGCCAGGGCCGCGTGCTGCTGAGCGGCACCGCCGACCCGGTGCACGGGCGCGACAAGGTGCGGCGCGTGATCGAGGACCTGCACCCGGGCGTGCTGGTGTCCGACAAGATCGATTACCGGGAGAGCGCCGACAGCCGGCGCCGGCAGGTGCGCGACGGCCACATGGAAAACTGGCAGGGAGTGTTCCCGGCGCGCGTGGTGAGCATTACCGAGGACGGCAACGGCACGCGCTCGGTGCAGCTGGCCAACGGTGCGCGCTATTTCGAAGGGGCGGTGCTGAAGAACGGCGCCGAGATTGAACGGATCGACGCGGACGGCGTGGTGCTGAAGGACAGCCCGGTGCCGCCGCAGGCACGGCGATGATGGCGCACGCCGGCGCCGTGCCACTGGATTTGCGCCCGCGGGCGCAGATGCCGCTTGCCCCCGGAGGGCAGGTGTTTGACGCCAACCTACCTGAAGGAGATTGTCATGGCTGAAGTCGACCTCAATGCCAAGATGCAGGAAATCCAGCAGAAAGCGCAGGAGTTCTCGGTGAACATCCTGGGCCTGCAGGACACGCTGACGCGCCAGAACGCGGTGGTCAGCAGCGAGATGGCCCACAACACGCAGAAGGCCAACCTGGTCCAGGGCGCGATGCAGGACGTCAAGCAGACCTCGCGCACCAACTGACGGCAGGCCCCTGCCACGCGCCCCGGCATGCCGGGGCGCCCAACGCCTTGCAAGGAGAGCCATGATGGAACCGACCGCCGCCATTGCCGCAGCCAATGCCACCGCCGCCGGCGCCGCGCCCGACAGCGCCACCGTCGCCGCGCACCAGTCGCCGGCAGCGGCCCCCGCCGCGCAGCCCGACCCGGCCGATGCCCGGCAGTTCGCGCAGATGGTCCAGCAGGGCCGCGCCGCCGATGGCTCGCGCACCGCGCACGTGACCCAGGCGGCAGACCCGACTTCCACCACGCTTGGCAACGCCATCCGCGCCAGCTATGTCTCGGCCGGCGAGGAATCGGCGCGCCAGGCCGCGCGCCTGCAGGAGCTGCGCGACGGCATGTTCGCGTCGATCTACGAGGGCAGCACCAGCGAGGTGGTCTACCAGGCCATGCTGCTGCAGACGCAGTCGCTGGAGCTGTTCTCGTCGATCCACGTGACCTCCAGCATCGGCAGCGCCGGCACCAACCTGTTCAACAGCCTGCTGAAGAACCAGCAATGATGTCCACGCCACCGCTGTGCCGGCGCCTTGCGCGCGCGGCCCGGCTGGCGCCGGCGCTGATGGCGCTGGCGCTGGCCGCGTGCAAGGTCGACCTGTACGCGTCGCTGAACGAACCCGAGGCCAACCAGGTGCTGGCCGCGCTGACCGCCGAGGGCATCGACGCGGAAAAGGCGCGCGCCGACACCAGCGGCGGCACCGGCGAGGGCCAGTGGCGCGTGCGCGTCGAGGAATCGCAATTGCCCGCCGCGCTTGAGATCCTGCGCAGCGAGGGCCTGCCGGGCGAACGCTTTGCGTCGCTGGGGCAGGTGTTCCAGAAGCAGGGGCTGGTGGCGACGCCGACCGAAGAGCGCATGCGCTACATCTTCGCGCTGTCGCAGGAGCTGTCGGAGACGCTGCGCAATATCGACGGCGTGGTCACCGCGCGCGTGCATGTGGTGATCCCCGCCACCGATCCGCTCTCGGACAAGATCCGGCCGTCGTCGGCGGCGGTGTTCATCAAGCACCGCGCCGATACCGACCTGCGCCTGCTGGTGCCGACCGTCAAGGACATGGTGGCGCACAGCATCGAAGGCGTTACCCACGACAACGTGTCGCTGTCGCTGGTCGAGGCGCGCCCGTTCGCGCCGCAGGCGGGCGCACCGGGGCCGGCGGCCGGCTTCGCAGTCGGACGCTTCGCCGCGATCGCGGTTGGCGCGGCGGTGGCGATTGCACTGGCCCTGGCGGCCGTGGTGGCGTGGCAGCGCGGTGCGCTGCGCTGGCCGCAGCGGCGCGGTGCGCCGCGGAGCGCAAATTGACGCCGCTATCGACCGTTGCCGCCGCCGAGGCCGCGCCTGGCGCCTACCTGCCCGGCGCGCTGGCCGCCGCGTTGGCACCCGCGCCGCCGGCATTGCCGGATCCGGCGCTGGCGCGCGCGGTGGCCGACCTGGCGCAGCGGCCGCTGGCGCATCTGCATCCCAGCTGGCTGCCGGCCGACTGGCCGCTGGCCTGGCGCCGGGCGGACCGCTTCGGCCCCGCCGCCGCCGACGTGCTGGCGCAGCCGCTGGGCCTGGCCGGCGCCAACGCCGCCCGTGACGCCGTGATCCACCGCCTGCTCGGGGCACCGCCTTCGCTGGCGCGGCTGATGCTGATGCCGCGCAGCGACCTGCGCCTGCTGGCGTGGTGGCTGGGCCTGGCGGTGCACCAGGCGGGCTTTGCCAGTGAGCGCCGCATGCTGCCGGCGCAGCTGGCCGACAGCATCGCGCCGCTGCCCGGGGCCCTGGCGGCGCCGCTGATCGGCAGCGCGCCGCGCGCGATGCGCCGTGCCGCGCGCCGGCTCGACCGCCACGCCGTGGCCTTTATCCTGAAGCGCGTGCCGGCGCTGCCGGCGCTGCCGATGAACCTGGCGCCGCTGCGCGCGCATCCGGCCGGCGCCGGCCGGCTGATGGCCGAGCGCGGCTATCGGCTGTTGTGCGGGCTGCTGGCCGCCGAGGCGCGGCACGAAGAAGACGCGGCGCCGCTGCTGCAGGCGCTGCGGCGCAAGTTTCCCCGGCGCCTGGCGGCGTTGGCGCCGGCACCGCTGACCCCGGCGCAGGCCGCGCAGCTGCGCGAGCTGCTGCTGCTCAACCTGATCCCCGAACGGTTCCCGGCATGGCACTGGCTTTTCTGATCACCAGCGAAAACCTGCAACTGCTGTCAGAGCGCAAGGTCCTCAAGGAGGCCGAGTATGCGGCCTTGCTCGACGCTGCCGCGGTGATCGAGTCCGCGCGCAGCGAGGCCATGCATATCCGCACCGAAGCCCAGCGCGAGGCCGAGGAGCGCCGCCAGCACGGCTACCGCGAAGGCTGGGCGCGCGCGCACGCCGACCACGCCGCGGCGCAGGTCAGCACCGCCGCCGAGGCCGAGCGCCAGCTGGGCGCGATGCGCCGCACCATGGCCGAGATCGTGATGAAGGCGGTGCAGCAGATTGCCGGCGAGCTCGACCCCGACATCATCCTGGAGGTGGCACTGCAGCGCGTCGAGGCGCTGGTGCGCGCCGAGCCCTTCATCACCATCCAGATTCCGCTTGGCCGCGAGCAGGCCGTGCGCAGCCTGCTCGACCGGCTCGCCGAGACCCAGGAGTGGCCGCGCCGCGCCAACGTGGTGGTCGAGCCGGGGCTGGAACCCGATGCCTGCCGCATCCAGACCCCCTCGGGCACCATGGAAGTAGGCCTGCAGGCCCAGCTCGAAGCCTTTGCGCGCCGGCTGCGGGCGGGCTGATTCCTACGTTGATACCCATGTCCAGCGAACTCCCTGCCTCCGATATCGAAGCCGCGCTGCAGCATGCCGCGGCCGACCTGGAACGCGCGTTCGAGCATTTCACGCCGGTGGCGATGCGCGGGCGCGTCAGCAAGGCGGTGGGCATGCTGATCAACGCCACCGGCATCCAGGCCCATGTGGGCGAGCTGTGCCAGCTGGTCACGCCCGGCGAGCCGCCGCTGCTGGCCGAGGTGGTCGGTTTCGTGCAGCAGACCGCGCTGCTGACGCCGCTGGGGCGCACCACCGGGGTGTCGGCGCTGACCGAGGTGATCCCGTCCGCCCACGGCCACCAGTGCCCGGCCGGCGCCGCGCTGCTGGGCCGCGTGCTCGACGCGCTGGGCGAACCCATCGACGGCAAGGGCGCGCTCGACGGCGTGGCGCGCGTGCCGGTGGACAACGAGCCGCCCGACCCGCTCACGCGCCGGCTGATCCGTGAGCCGCTGGCCACCGGGGTGCGCGCCATCGATGGCCTGCTGACGCTGGGCGAGGGCCAGCGGGTGGGCATCTTCGCGCCGCCGGGCGTGGGCAAGAGCACCTTGCTGGGGATGCTGGCGCGGGGCGCGTCCAGCGATGTCAACGTGGTCGCGCTGGTGGGCGAGCGCGGCCGCGAGGTGCGCGAGTTCATCGAATACAACCTGGGCTCCGACGGCATGGCGCGCACGGTGCTGGTGGTGTCCACCTCCGACCGCTCGCCGATGGAGCGTGTGCGCTGCGCCTATACCGCTACCGCTATCGCCGAGCATTTCCGCGACCAGGGCCGGCGCGTGCTGCTGCTGGTCGACTCGCTGACGCGGCTGGCGCGCGCGCAGCGCGAGATCGGCCTGGCCAGCGGCGAGCCGCCCACGCGGCGCAGCTATCCGCCGTCCGTGTTCTCGATGCTGCCGCAGCTGCTGGAGCGCGCCGGCACCGGCGTGCAGGGCTCGATCACCGCGGCGTATACCGTGCTGACCGAAGGCGAGGACGACAGTGACCCCATCGCCGAAGAGGTGCGCTCCATCCTAGATGGCCATATCGTGCTGTCGCGCAAGCTGGCCAGCGCCGGCCAATATCCGCCGGTGGACGTGCTGCAGTCGGTCAGCCGGGTGATGCCGCAGGTGGTGGCCGGCGCGCACGCGCGCGACGCGGCGCGGCTGCGCCAGCTGCTGGCCCGGTTCCAGGAGCTGGAGCTGCTGCTGCAGATCGGCGAATACCGGCCCGGCGCCGACCCCGTCGCCGACGCCGCCGTGGCGGCGATGCCAGCTATCCGCGCCTACCTGGCGCAGCCGGCGGCGCGGCTCGATACCTTTGCCGGCGCCGTCGACAAGCTGGCGCAGGCACTGCGCGTGCCGGAGCCCGCACCCGCTGCGGGAGAAGCGCGATGACGGGCGGCCGCGCCGACCCGCGCCTGGGCCAGCTGGAGGCGGTGCGGCAGCGCCGCCAGGAAGACGCACTGCGCGCGCTGCAGCAGCACCGCGCGCAAGTGATGGCGGCGCTGCGGCAGGCCGAAGCCGCGCAGCAGGCGGTCCAGGGCGCGCTGGCCGAGCGCGCGGACTTTATCGAACGCCTGCGCCAGGGCGCGTCGCAGGGCGGGGTGTCGGTATCGGGGTTGCTCGATGCGCAGGGCTGGCAGAGTGCGTTCGACGCCCGCATTGCCCGTGCCAATGCCAACCTGGCCACCGTGCTGGACGACGTGGCGCAGCGGCGCGCCGCCTTCGACGAGGCCCGCCGCGCGCTGCTGCGCGCGCAGGCGCGGCTGGACGGCGCGCGCGAACTGGCACTGCGCGAGCGCCGCGCGCTGCGCGCCGGCGCCGGGCGGCGCGAGGACGAGGCCATCGACGAAGCCGCGGCGCGCGCTTGGCACGCTGATCGGCACGCTGATCGGCACGACGCGCGGCATGCCTGAGATGCAGGGCGAACTGCTCGATCCCGCCTTGCTGTTCCAGTGGGGACGCGAGGTCATCATGCCGATCGTGATGGTGATGCCGCGCCTGCTGACGGCGTTTACGGTGCTGCCGTTCCTGTCGCAGCAGGCCATCCCCGGGGTGGCGCGCAACGGCATCGTGCTGGCCATCGCGCTGTTCGTGTCGCCGGGCGCGCGCATCGACCTGGACGCCGTCGCCGGTGGCCTGTGGCTGGTGCTGATCTTCAAGGAGGCCTTTATCGGGCTGCTGCTGGGCATGGCGTTCGGGCTGTTCTTCGTCGCGCTGCAGATGATCGGCGAGCTGATCGACTTCCAGACCGGCTCGGGCAACGCCACCTTCTTCGATCCCGTGACGCAGCAGGAGGACGGGCCCATGGAGAACCTGCTGTCGCACTTCGGCATCGCGCTGTTCGCGGCGCTGGGCGGCTTTATCGCCATGACCGGGGTGATCGTCGAGTCGTTTGCGTTCTGGCCGGTGATGTCGTTCGGGCCGGAAATGTCGCTGGCGTCGATGGGCTTTGCCAACCTCTACGCCGGCACGCTGTTCTCGTGGGTGGTCAAGCTGGCCGCGCCGATCCTGCTGCTGCTGGTGATCGTCGAGCTGGGCTTTGCGCTGATCGCGCGCTTCGTGCCGCAGTTCGACGTGTTCCAGTTCGCGCAGCCGGTCAAGATCTCGGTGGCGTTCCTGATGCTGGTGCTGATGCTGGCGGTGATGGTGGATACGCTGCAGGGCTTCCTGCGCCCGGACAATATCCTGATCGAGATGCTGCGCCGGGGCGCGGCACGCTAGCACCGGCGGCGGCATATCGATACCCGATGAGCGACAGCGAAAAGAACCTCGAGGCAACCCGGCGCAAGCTGGACGAGGCGCGCAAGCGCGGCGAGGTGCCGCGCAGCAGCGACGTCACCTCGGCGGTGGTGTTCCTCGGCGTGCTGGCGGGCCTGTGGTTGCTGGGCCGTTATTTCGTGCGGCTGTTCCAGGCCTTGTGGCACAGCGCCATGGGCAGCGTGCCGCAGCACCTGGCGGACCAGCAGATGCTGGTGCTGGGCGAGGCCGCGGCTCGCTTCCTGCTGATGGGCGTGCTGCCAATCGTTGCGCTGGCACTGGTGTGCGGCATCGTCGGCGCGTTCCTGCAGGTGGGCCCGCTGGTGGCGTTCGAGCAGATCAAGCCGGACCTGGCGCGGCTGAACCCGGCCGAGGGCCTGAAACGCATGTTCGCCGTGCGCAACCTGGTGAACCTGGCCAAGATCCTGGTCAAGATCCTGCTGCTGGCCGGGCTGGTCTACGTGCTGGCGCTGGGCGCGATCGAGGACGGCGTGCGCACCGGCTACGCGCGCCCGGCGGAAATCCTGCTGCTGGTCGCGTACATCATCCTGCGCATGTGCTGCTGGGCCGCGGTGATCTACCTGGTGATGGCGGTGGTGGACTACGTGCACGAGCGCCACCAGTTCATGAAGCGCCAGCGCATGAGCGTCGACGAGTACCGCCGCGAATACAAGGAGACCCAGGGCGACCCGATCATGGCCGGGCGCCGCCGCGCGGCGTTCTTCGAGGCCGCCTTCTTCGGCGTCAGCGAGCGGGTGCGGGTGTCGACCGCGGTGGTGTATTCCACCCAGTACGCGGTGGCGCTGCGCTACGACGGCCCCGGCACGTTGCCGCGCGTGGTGGCCAAGGGCAGCGGCCAGGTGGCGGCGCGCATCCGCCAGGCCGCGGCGGACTACCTGGTACCGTCGGCCTTCGATTCGGACCTGGCGCAGCGGTTGTATTTGAATGTTCCGCTGGACCGGTTTATCGACCGGACGTTGTTCGAGCGGGTGGCGGAGTTGATGCGGTGGGCGAAGGGGGAGTGAGAGGCGGGGCGGGAAGGGAAGGATGCCTGCCGCTCTGCGGGTTTGCTCCCCTCTCCCGCTTGCGGGAGAGGGGCGGGGGTGAGGGCGGGCGCGTGCAATAGCGACGGCCTTCACTTCGTTGATGCTCCGGCCCTCACCCCAACCCTCTCCCGCAAGCGGGAGAGGGAGCACACCGTCGGTCGAGCCAAAAGCTGACGCGATAGCCAAAGCCAAGCCGAAACTCAAGCCAACACCAGCAAACTAAGCCGCGATCACCCCCGCCGCATCCTTCTCCCTGTCCACCGACAGCGGTGCCCCCGGCGGCCGCAGCAATGTCGCCGCGCTGGCCAGCTGCACGCGGTTGCGCACGCCGAAGTGGCTGCGCAGCCGGCGCATATGGTAGTCGACGTTAAAGATCGACATGTCCATGCGCCGCGCGATCTCCTTGTCCGACAGGCCCTGCGCCAGGCAGGCGAGGATATCGCGCTGCACCTCCGACAGACCTTCGCGATGGCGGCCGGCAAATGCGGGGATCTCGACGTGGCAGGTCAGGAATTCATGCAGCGCCAGCCCCATCGCCAGCGCCTGGCCCACCACGGAATCGCCGATCCAGCGCCGGCTTTCGATGCCCGACATAAAGCTGATCAGCACGAACTCGCTGTTGCCCGGCATCGGCAGGTTGAGGAAGATGCCGCTACGCACGCCGGCGTCGCGCAGGTCTTCCAGGAAGCGGCGGCGGCGCAGCGGCGGCACGTTGCCCAGCGGCGTCTGCGCCAGGTCGTCCGCATCCCACACGGTGGGCAGGCAGAACGTGCCCGGCTGCGGCGTGCGCGGGTCGATCTCGTAGTAGCGCTCGCGGAAATAGCGCTCGCGCCAGCCCGGCGGCGAATAGCTTTCAAAGAAGGTGCGCGGCTGCATCTGGCCGCCGACATGGGCGGCGGTGGCGTAGCCCAGCCAGTCGAAGCCGATGGCGCGAATGGCGGACTGCATCACGGCGCTGCGGCCTTCGTGGGTCGGCTCGGCCTGCAGCGCGGTCACCAGGCCGGGGGTAGCGCCGTGGCGCACGCGCTGCCTGACCGGCACCAGGTGGCGCTCGCCGAATACCTTGATGCCGTTGTTGGCCACCAGCGCCGGGGCGGTGCCCGGCGCGGTGGCCGGGCGGGCCGTGGGGCGTGCGGTGGTTGCTGCGGTGCCATGCCCGGACGCCCCCGCGTCACGGTACGGCACGACTTCCACATCTTTGATCATGTAGGCCTCCGACAACGAGTCTTGGCGTGCGACCACGGCCTTGTGAGCCGGTCCACGCGCGCAAATGGGGCTGGCCTGCGCGGCGGCACTGCGGGGCGCGGTGCGTCGTGCCGGTCGTGGCGGTCCGCCGGATGCTGCACGGAGCCTGGCCATCGCCAGCGCGTATCGCGGCTGCGCTGCACTGCCGTCGAGCTGGCAAGCCCGACATACTGCTGACCCGATTCCCGTCGGAAGAAAACTGGGCAGGCCCAGCGTGGGGGCTGCCGTGATTGTTATTGTGTTCTGCGCGCGCCGCGGCGCCGGGCCGCGGCGGTGTCATTTTGCGCCCTACGCCTCCAGTGCCTTGCCGCGCGTTTCCGGTAATGTCAGCGCCGCCAGGATCAGCACGCCATACGCGGCCGCGGCAAAGATGCCGATTGCATGGCCCAGCGACATCTGCTGGCTGACATGGCCGATCAGGAACGGAAAGAATGCGCCGATGGCACGGCCCACGTTGTAGCAGAAGCCCTGGCCCGAGCCGCGCACGCTGGTCGGGAACAGCTCGGTCAGGAACGCGCCCATGCCGGCGAAGATGCCCGAGGCAAAGAAGCCCAGCGGAAAGCCCAGCAGCAGCATCACGGTGTCGTTGACGGGGATGTGCGTATAGGCCAGCGCGATCGTCATCGAGCCCAGCGCGAACAGGATGAAATTGCGCTTGCGGCCGATGCGGTCGGTCAGGTAGGCGCTGGTGACGTAGCCGATATAGGAGCCGACGATCACCATCGCCAGGTAGCCGCCGGTGCCGAGCACGGTCAGGCCGCGCTCGGTCTTGAGGAAGGTCGGCAGCCAGGTGGTGATGGCGTAGTAGCCGCCCTGCGCGCCGGTGGTCAGCAGCGCCGCGCGCAGCGTGATGCTGAGCAGGCGCGGCGAGAAGATCGCGGCGAACGAGGTTTTCTCGCTGGCCTGGGCCTCGCGTGCCTTGTGCTCGGTATAGACCTCGGGCTCCTTGACCAGCCGGCGCAGCACGATCACGAAAACCGCCGGCAGCAGCCCGATCAGGAACAGCACGCGCCACGCGGTCTCGGCGGGCAGCAGCGAGAACACCAGCGCATAGAGCAGCGCCGCCAGCCCCCAGCCCACCGCCCAGCCAGCCTGCACCATGCCCACCGCCTTGCCGCGGTCCTGCGCGCGGATGGCTTCGCCGATCAGCACCGCGCCGGCGGTCCATTCGCCGCCGAAGCCGAAGCCCATCAGCGCGCGCGCGACCAGCAGTTGTTCATAGGTCTGCGCCAGCCCGCACAGGAAGGTGAAGAAGGCGAACCACAGGATGGTCAGCTGCAGCGTGCGCACGCGGCCGATGCGGTCGGACAGGATGCCGGCGACCCAGCCGCCCGCGGCCGAGGTCAGCAGCGTGGCGGTGCCGATAAAGCCTGCGTCGGCACGGCTGATGCCCCAGGTGGCGATCAGCGTGGGGATGACGAAGCTCAGGAACTGCGTGTCCATGGCGTCGAGCGCATAGCCGACCTTGCAGCTCCAGAAGGTGCGGCGCTCGTTGGCGGTGATGTCGCGGTACCAGGAGAAAAAGCCGCGCGACGGGGCGGCCTCGGCGCTGGCGGGCGATGATGGTGGGGGGCTCTGGATACTGCCGATCTGCGTTTCCATGCATTCCTCTCGTGCTATGTCTGGCTCGGCCCTGGCGGGGCGCGCTGGGCGCGGCGCCAGCCTTGATGTCCCGGCGTGCGCTGCCGGCTTGCCGCCGGCGCGCATCGATGGCGCGGCAGTGCGCGGTTGCAGCGTCTCCTGCGGTGCGCCCGCTGACAGCATTCTTGAAAGGCACGGCGGCCCGCGTCCAACTAGTTTTTCGGGCGGCAACCGATAAGAAAAATTGATTCCTGTGCTGAACGCCCGTGAATGCGCGGCTGGCGCCGTTTCGTCCCGTGGCGCCATCGCCACGGCCCGCGGGTTTTCCCCGATGCCGGGGCGGCGTGCGCGGGGCGCAGCCGCGAGGGCATAAGCATACGGCGCGCCAGCGCGCACGGGTTGGCCGCGGCCCTACGGAAACACGTAGGGCCGGTCGGTGCGCGGCGCGGCCGCTACGAGCCTTCGGTAATGGCACATGCCGCCGGGCTCGGCTAGGCTTGCACCCATTGCCCCGACCGTGCGCGTGCCGCCTAGCCTATGTCAATGCTTGCCCGCCTGACCCTGTCCACGCTCCGGCTCGCCGTGCCTGCGCTGCTGCTGGCGTGGCAGGCGCCGGCGCACGCGCAGCTGATCCCCGTGGAGCGCTCGGTCGAGGTGCTGGCCGATCCGGCGCGCGTCTGGGACCTGGCCGGCGGCTACTGCGCGGTGCCGGACTGGGACAGCCTCTACAAGGACTGCCGCGTGGTGCTGGGCAGCGGCAGCCCGGGCACGGTACGCCGCATGGCCCACAAGGCCGGCGGCCTGCCTGCGGTCGACGTGCTGACCGACAGGGGCCCGTTCTCCTACAGCTACCGCAAGCTCTCCAGCCATACGCGCGGGCGGCTGCAGGCAGCGCCGGGGCAGGACGTGGGCACCACGCACGTGACCTGGCAGATGTGGCTGGACCCGTCGGCCGTACCCGACGGCGCGCGCGCCGAGTATCCGGCGGCGCTGGGCGACGACATGCTGGCCGCGCTGCAGCGCCTGAAGGCGCAGGCCGAAGCGGCGCAGCATGAGGCCGAAGAGGAGGCCGCGCGCGGTCCGGCACTGATCCCGCCGCGCCAGCCGCCGACGCCGTCGCAGCCGTCGCCGCTGGGGGCGTGAGCGCGGCGCGCCGGCCATGCGGCGCGGCAGCATGGCATGCTCCCGAGCGCTGCTATCAAACGCTTGTTTGCCTCCGTGCCATCGCGTAGATTCTGTGGCTTGGATTCTGTCCTGATGCGCCGCCGCAGCGATTGTCCCGCCTCCCATCGCCCATGAACCTGCGCTTTCTCGAAACCTTCGTCTGGGTGGCACGCCTGCGCAGCTTCCGCCTGACCGCGGAGAAGCTGTTCAGCACGCAGGCCTCGATCTCCAGCCGCATCGCCGTGCTGGAGGAAGACCTGGGGGTCAAGCTGTTCCTGCGCGATTCGCGCGGCGTCACGCTGACGCCGGAAGGCCAGCGCGTGCTGGAGTATGCCGAGAAGATGGTGAACACCATGCACCATATGCGCCAGTCGCTGGACCGTTCGCGCGCCATCGCTGGGCGGGTGCGCATCGGCGCGATGGATTCCGTGATCCATACCTGGCTCTCGACCGTGGTCAAGCGCGCGATGCAGGCCTACCCGGCGCTGGAGATCGAACTGACCGCCGACGCCGCACTGAACCTGTGCGACCAGCTGCAGAAGGGCTATCTCGACGTGATCTTCCAGACCGACCTGCTGCGGCTGGAGACGGTGCGCAATATCGAACTGGCGCGCTACCCGATCCGCTGGATCGTCGCCACCGGCTCCGCCTGCGACCGGCCCTATGCCTCGCTCGAGCAGCTCGCCGCCGAACGCGTCATCACCTTCGTCAAGAACTCGCGCCCGCACCAGGACATCCTGAGCCTGTTCCACCTGAACGGCGTGGCCTCGCCGCGCATCAACTGCGTGAACTCGGTGGCGGCGATGACCCGGCTGATCGGCGACGGCTTCGGCATCGGCGCGGTGCCGCCGGCACTGGTGCGCAAGGAGCTGGCCGACGGCACGCTGTCGGTGGTGGACGTGGAGAACCATCCGCCCGCGCTCGACATCGTCGCCTCGTGGCGCATCGGCGCGGGGCTGGAGGTCAACGAGTCGATCGTCGGGCTGGCCACCGGCGTGGTGGCGGAGTTCTGTGCCGAGGTGGGCGAAGACATGGCGGTGGCGGCGCAGCCGCAAGCCGCGGGGCCCCACGCGGGCTCGTAGTCATCGGATTCCTTTATCGCGCTCGATCCGAAAGATTTGTTGGACGCCGGCGCCGGCGGGCGCCCAGAATCGGCAGGTCAACCCGACTTTGCGCGCCGCCCGGCGCCTGCCTGCCGACCATGAACCAGCCGCTCCAGCACGCCGCCTCGCTCCTGCCCGAAGACCCCGCCGCATTGCGCCAGCTGATCCGCGCGGGCCGCTACCACGGCCATACCAGCGGCCTGGCGCGCGGCCACGTGCAGGCCAATATCGTGATCCTGACGCGCGACTGGGCCTATGATTTCCTGCAGTTCTGCGCGCTCAACCGCAAGGCCTGCCCGCTGATCGACGTGACCGACCCGGGCGACCCGGTGTTCCGCAACCTCGGGCGCGACGTCGACATCCGCACCGACGTGCCGATGTACCGGGTCTATCGCAACGGCAGCGCCTACCACGAGACCACCGGCATCACCGAGCTGTGGCGCGACGACTTCGTCGCCTTTGCCATCGGCTGCTCATTCTCGTTCGAGCAGGCGTTGCTGGCGGCCAACGTGCCGCTCAAGCATATCAACCTGGGCCGCAACGTCGCCATGTACCGCACCGCCATCGAGACCCGCCCGGCCGGCCGGCTGTCGGGCAAGCTGGTGGTGTCGATGCGCCCGCTCAAGGCCGCCGATGCGATCCTGGCCACCGAGATCACCGCGCGCTACCCCGACGTGCACGGCGCGCCCGTGCATATCGGCGACCCGCGGCTGATCGGCATCGAGGATATCGAATCGCCCGACTACGGCGACGCGGTGCCGCTCGACGCCGATGAAATCCCGGTGTTCTGGGCCTGCGGGGTCACGCCCCAGGCGGTGATCCGCGAGGCGCGGCCCGAGATCTGCATCACCCATGCGCCCGGCTGCATGCTGGTGACCGACCTGGACAACAACCGCCTGTAGCCAACCTGCCCCGCGCAGGCCCTACGAATTCCCATAGTTGGCCTGCGCCGCAGACGCGCGCAGAATCGGCGCGCATGATGCCCGCGGCTTGCCCGCTGCTGGCGCGTGGCCGCGGCCGCGTGCCAGGGCATCGGCAACCGTCTGACCTGCCGGCACGCGCCGGCGTCGCCAGGAGACTTGCGTCATGCTGGATTTCATGGATGCCATCCGGGCTGCCGCGCGCGCGGCCGCCGAGGCCGCGGCCCGCGCCGCCGCCGAAGCCGCGCGCGAGGCGGCCGAACGCGCCGCCCGCGAAGCCGCCGAACGCGCCCAGCGCGCCGCCGAGGCGCGCGAGACCCAGCGCCAGCAAGACACCCAGAACACGCAGCAGGCGCAACAGTCGCAACAAACCCAGCAAAATCAGCAGGCCAGGCCCGCGGACCAGCCCGACAAGCCGCAGGCGGTGGTGGTGACGCCGGCGCTCTACACCGCCAACGCCCCCGGCGCACAGTCGCCCAAGGCGACGCAGGTCGATGCGCCGGCGCCCGAGAAGCCCAAGACCGACCCCGCCGAGGAAGCGCGCAAGAAGAAGGAAAACGATGCGAAGGCGCTGACCGATGGCTGGCAGCAGCAAGCGCAGGACGCCTATGACAAGGTGGTGGCCGACCTCGACGGCCGCGCCATGACCGACAAGCAGTGGCAGCCGCTGGGCCTGAAGTACGGCAACGTGATGGGCGGCGCGCAGAACGAGCTGCGCGTGGCCGCCAACAACGCCGCGGCCACCGGCGGGGATGTCAAGGCCGCGGTCGAGGCCAAGGCCGAGGAGATCCGCAAGCGCTATGACGATCCCAACGTCGCGCTGAATATCGAAGAGACCAAGACGCAATTCCTGAAGAACGAGAGCACCCAGGCGGCGCGCGACACCCAGGGCGCGCGCTTCAACGTGGTGCTGGCGCAGGAAAAAGAGCAGCAGGCCGCCACCAGGGTCGACGAGGAACAGGCCGCGTACCTGAAGATTCCGGGCGGCATCCGGCGCTTCGAGCTCGAGGCCGACGACCAGCTGGTGGCCGCGCGCGACGCCCACGAGCAAGCACAGCAGGAACGGGTAAAGGCCGAGGATACCTTCCTCGCCGCCATGCAGAAAGAGATCGACACGATTGCGGCGAACGGCTACAAGCAGGGCGCCGACCAGGCGCTGAAGGATCTGCGCAACGAGCCGCACGACCGCACCCTCTCGATGGCGGACCGCTCGTACGACCTGACCCTGGCCAACGGCAAGGTCGGCGACGCCGACGCGCAGCTGCAGGCGCTGGCATCGGGCCAGGGCGTCAAGGTGCCGGACAGCTATCGCCAGCAGGCGGTGCAGGATCTGAAGGCACGCTACGGCACCGACGGCGGCATGGGCCAGCTGATCGACCGGATCGACCTGCGCGGCCGCATCGCCGGCGAGATGGAGCACCTGACGCCGTCCACCGAGTTCGAGCGCAAGCTGGCGCAGAACGACCCCACCACGCTGGCGATGGCGCAGGCGCAGGGGCTGACGCTGGATCCCCAGGCCAAGACCGATCCCAACTCCGCCACGCCGCGCGACCTGCCGCAGGCCGAGCGCGCGCTGATGGAACACAACCCGGCTGGCTACGTCATGTACAAGGCGCTGGGCGCGGACAGCCTGGTGCCGGCCCCCGAGCTGCCCGCCACCGATCCGGCCCGGATCGCCTACGACAAGGGCGTCGCCGAGAAAGGCCTGCTCGGCTACACCGTCGAGCAGCTCAAGGCGCGCAGCGAAGACCCCAGGCTGAGCCAGGCGCAACGTGACCAGGCCGCCAGCGGCCTGAACCGGATGCTCGGCTTCATGGAGGGCTCGGTGCCGCTGCGCGTGGACGCCATGACCCGCGGCATCGCGCAGAAGCTGGACCGTGGCGACGTCACCGGCGCGCTGCAGATGCGCAAGGCCGGCGCCGATGCCGCGCAGACGCCCGAGGAGCGGCAGCTCTACGTCGACGTGCACAACGACCGCTTCAGCGGCGACCTGTTCAAGGCGCAGATCGAAGCGTCGATGGACCAGGACCTGAAGAACAAGACCCACGACGACCAGGGTCGGCCCATCATCGGCCAGGAGAAGATGTATGCCGACAAGGTCGGTGTCTACCTGCAGGAAGTGGCACCGCACCTGATCGAGGAAGACGCCGGCACGCTGCTCGATACGGTGAAGACCGAGTACAGCAACGACTGGACCGGGCGCAACAACAGCCAGTCGCCGGGCTACAACGACTGGGACGACTTCTATCATGGCCTGTCGGCGGTGGTCGATGCGGCCGATGCCGGGTATTACGCGCGCAATCCGCAGGCCCAGGCCGGCACGGCCCCCGCCGCGACCAGCACGGCCAGCTGGCTGACCGACCGCGACAACGAGGTCAGCATGCTGATGATGATGAACCAGGGCGGCTCGTCGCGCCAGGGACGCATCTACGGCGGGGCCCAGGACGCCGCCGCCAAGGGCCACATCGGCCTGTCGGCCGCTTTCGAGCAGTCGCTGAAATCGAGCAAGGAGGCGCCGGTGATGTCCGACGTCTACCTGCGCAACGCGGTGCAGCGCGGCAGCGAGGACTACGCCGGCACCGACGAGGCGAAGGAAGCCAACCAGCGTTTCGAGCTCGACAAGGACGAGATCCTGCGGCAGACCTTCGACAGCCTGGCGATGCGCAAGGAAGAGCTCAGCGCCAAGGCCTCGGACGAGAAGGGGCTGTCCGAAGCCATTGCGCTGGGCGCGCCGCAGGGCGACGCCAGCGCGATCCGAGAACAGATCGCCGACGATGCGAAGCCGGGTACCACCGTCAGGGCCATCCCGATGTACGTGGCCGGCCCCGGCGGGGTGCCGTACCAGACCGCGGTGTTCGAGTTCGAGGGCAAGGACGGCAAGACCCTGTGGGTGGACGACCAGGGCGCGGTCTACGGCAAGGAGGAGCTGGACGCAAAGCGCGATTTCCAGGAAAACAACCTGCTCTCCGACAAGGGCACGGTCTACTTCGCCGAAAACCTGGATCTTGGCCGTGACGGCCACGTCGACTACGCCGCGATGGACGCCCATATCGTCACCACCAGCGAGAAGGTGTGGGGCTGGGTCAACCTCGGCGTGGCCGCCGTCGGCGCGGTCGCGGGCGGGGTGCTGGCGGTGGCCTCGGGCGGCACGCTGACGCCGCTGGTGGCCGCGGCTTGGGTTGGCATGGTGGGCAGCATGGGCTACGGCGTCGGCACCTCGTGGGCCGCGCTGGACAATATCTCGGACCATGGCCGCTCGGTCAATCCCTTCGCCAGCCAGGAAGCGATGGCGCAGTGGCTCAACGTCGCCGGCTCGCTGGCCGGCATGGGTGGCATGGGCCTGGCCAAGACCGGCGCGCTGGCGATGAACGCCGGCACCCGGCTGGCCGGCGGCACCAACCCGCTGCGCCAGATGGCGGGCGGCATGCTGACCCACAGCGCCGGCCACTACGGCAGCGCCAGCCGCGTGCTCAATGGCGTGGGCTTCGGCATCGGTGGCGTGCAGACGCTGCAGCAGGCCGCCATGTTCGCCGAGCATGGCAGCGAGATGAGCGTGTCGGAGAAGCTGCAGAACGGCGCCATGCTGCTGATGGGCGCCACGCAGATGCTGCCGATGGCGGTGCAGAAGCGCATCGGCGAGTCGGTGCGCGACGGCTACCAGACCATGCGCGGGCGCGGCGCGGGCGATCCGGCCGGCATCGGCGGACCGGCGCGTGGCGTGGCACCGGAAGCGCTGGGCGCGTTCCGCGACGGCGATGGCGTGCCCGCCGCGACGCGGCCGACCACGCGCCGGGGCCCGGCCGGCCGCGACGCCGAGGGCCAGCCGCTCGCGCGCACCGATGCCGACGGCCAGTCCGGCCGCTCCGGCAGGCAGGCCGACGGTGAACCCGCCCCGGGCGCGGCCAGGCCCGCGACGCCGGCGCGCAGCAACGGCGCCCGGCCGGCCACCGACGGCGCTGCCACGCCGGCGCGCGACCTGCGCACCCCGCACCGCCTTACGCCCTGGCAATCGGCCAGGCTCAGCACCGCCGCGGCCTTCGACATGGCGGTCACGCGCGGCGCGATGCTGCAGGAACGCGTGATCCACGGCATGATGGACCGCGCCATGAGCCGCGCCATGGCGCGCTACGTGACGGAATCCGCCGCGCGCAACCCGTCGGGCGAGCGCGGCGGCGGCCGCACCGACGCGCCGGTGCCGGCCTCGCGCCGCCGTGGCACGCACGGCACGCCGGCGCTGGCGCGCGCCCCGCGCCACTCCATGGGCGAGGGCGAGGCCGGCGTGCAGCGCCGCACGGTGAGCCACGGCCCCGCGGCGGTGGCGCATGCCGACGGGCCCGAAGCGCCCGCGCGCATGTCGCTGCGGCAGAACGCGATCTCGCCGCTGGACAACGTGCTGTGGATCGACGGCAGCATGGAGAACATCGGCGTGCCCTACGGCGCCGAGATGGCCGCGCGCGCGCTGGCGGACCTGGACTCGGTAATGATCGTCACCGGCCCGCTGACCGCCCATGGCCGCGCCGAGACCAACGGCCCGGTTGGCGCGGCCTCGCTGGGCGCCTACCTGGCCTCGCTGGGCAAGGACGTGGTCTATGTCACCGACCGCGCCCATGCGCGCACGCTGCGCAAGATGCTGCGCCAGGACCTGAACCAGCCCAATGCGCGCGTCGAGACCTTCTCGGCACGGGATTTTGCCAGCGCCGGGCGCCAGTCGCGCGCGCTGCTGGCGATGCACAAGCCGCAGGCGGTGGTGGCGGTAGAGGTGGCCGGGCGCAACACCAACAACGAATACCGGCTGCAGAACGGCGAGCGGGTGCGCGGCAACGCCATGCTCGACCAGTTGCTGATCGACGCCAACGACATCGCCGACATGGTCACCATTGCCGTGGGCGACCACGGCAACGAGGCCGGCATGCGCGCCGCGCGCGACCGCCTGCTGCGCGACATGGCGGTGACCGAACAGCTGGCCGACAGCTGGTCCGACGTCGGCGCCGACCACCTGGTGACGGGCATGAATTCCAACCTGGCGGCGCAGGCGATCGGCTTCGGCGTGCAGCGCGCGCTGGGCCGGGACGGGGGCATGCCGAGCGTGGAAACCGTGGGCGCGCTGCTCGACACCATGGCACGCCACAAGGCGCGCGACGGCGTCACGCTGGAGGTCGGCGCCACCAGCGTGCGCGGCTACGACAAGACCGTGCAGAAGGGTGTCTACGAGCTGCTGCAGAAGGCGTCCGAGCGCCTGCCCGCGGGCCTGGACATGGCGCAGCTGTTCGAGGGCATCCAGCGGCGCTTCCTGCCCGAAGGCATCGACCCGGCCGACTTCGGCATCCGCGTGCAGGACGATGCGATCGTCATCACCGCCTTCGATTCCAGCAACGGCGGCCTGCTGGCCGCGCAGAACATCGCGCGCCATACCTATGCCATGACCGGCAAGGCGGTGCAGGTGGTGGCCTTTACCGACCATGCCGCCGGCACCTACGGCGGGCGCGAGCGCGGTGACCTGGTGAACCTGGTCCATGCCGGCGTGGTCGCGGCGCAGAAGGCCAGGGGCGCGGTCGACCTGTTTGCCTGCAACACCGCCTGCACGGCGTTTCCCGAGGCGCTGGCCGGCACCCACCAGGCCAAGGTGGTCAACCTGATCATGCAGACCGCGCCCAAGATCGTTACGGAGGGCGGCGCGCGGCCGGTGGTGGTGGCCACGCCCGGCACGGTCAAGCTGCACGCCTACCTGGAAGCGGTGGCCGAGGCCAGCGGCGGCAGCGTCACGGTCAAGGAAATCGGCGCGACCGAGTGGGCCGATGCAGTCAACAACCTGATGCACCTGGCCGACGGCAAGCAGCTGGAACAGCTCAAGGGGCTGGTGGCCAAGTACATCAACGCCGAGCAGATCCCGGCCGACGCCACCTCCTTGTGGTTCTGCTGCACCCACTATCCCGCGCTGGAGACGCTGGTGCGCCAGCAGCTCGATGCCATCGGCCGCAGTGACGTCAGGCTGATCGACCCGATGCAGTACCAGGCGCGCAAGGGCGTGGAGATGCTGGTCGACCAGGGCCTGATCGACCGCGGCGCACTGCTGGAGCAGCCGCTGGACCCGTCGGCGGTGCCCGACGACAAAACCCTGCCGACCATCGTCTTCACCACCGGCCAGCCGTCACGGGTGTCCGGCCTGGCGCACGCGATGGGGCGGCGCCCCGACATCCGCGTGTTCAAGACCGCCTTCGGCGAGGCCGCCGATGTGTCGCCAGCGCTGGCGCTGGTCGACGGCGGGCGCCACCTGTCGCCGGTCGACCGCGTCAGCTTCAACTACATCGGCCGCGGCCTGCGCGAGTTCTACATGCCGGGCGGCGCCGAGCGCGCGGCGTCGTCGCTGGAAGATGCCAGCAACGTGATGCTGGTGACCGGCTTCTCGGTGGCCAAGGACATGCCGGAAACCGACGGGCCCCCGGGCACCGCGGAACTGGGCCGCGCGCTGCGGCTGCGCGGCAAGCAGGTGACCTACGTGGTGGATTCGGCCAACCGGCCGATCCTGGAAGGCATCCTGCGCGAGATGGGCGAGCCGCTGGACAATATCCGCGTGTTCGACGAACCGATTGCCAGCGCGGCCGAACCGGCGCGCGCGCTGTTGCGCGAGATCGGCCCCGACCGTGTGATGGCAATCGAGCTGCCATCGCGCAGCGCCCGCGGCACCAAGCACAACATGCGCGGCATCGGCATCGACGATTTCAACCCGGCGCTGGACCAGCTCGTGCTGGAAGCCAACGCCATCGACGGCATCGAGACCCTGGGCGTGGGCGACGGCGGCAACGAGGCCGGCATGGGCGGCGTCGGCGGGCTGATCCCGCGCGCGCTCGACGGCAGCGATATCGCCGCGGTGGTGCCGGTGGACCATGTGGTCACCGCCAGCGTGTCTAACTGGGGCGCGTACGCGGTGTCGGCGCTGCTGCTGCGCCGGGGCAATATGGCGGAGCGCTTCCAGAGCCCCGAGGAACTGGGCCGCGTGCTGCAGGCCGCGGCCGATGCCGGCGCCGTCGACGGCGTCTCGCGCGAGCGGGTGGCAACGGTGGATGGCTTCTCGACCGAGGTGCACCAGGCGGTGATCACGCTGTACGGACGTGCTGCCGCCGGCGGCGAGCCGCGCGCACCGGGTGCCGCGCGCGCACCGCTGCCGGGCGGGCCGGCGCTGGCGCGCACGCCGCTGGCCGACGCCGCCGAAGCGGTGGTCGCGCACGGCGGGCAGCTGCCGCGCAAGGCTGCTTCCGCAAGCCGCCCCGACGACGGGGGCCGCCAGCCGGCGGCGATGCCCGCGGCGCGGCCGGAGATCCGCGACGGCAGCTGGTCGGTGCGCGACGGCGCGCCAAGTCGCGGCGCGATCGAGGCCACGGTCGACGGCATCCATGCCTCCGGCGGGCGCCTGGCCGGCGTGCACTACGTGGTGACCCATGGCGATGGGCTGTCGGTGCCGCTGCGCGCGGGGCTGCCGGAAGCATCGTTCCTGTCGCTGCAGCAGGCCATGCGCGACCTTGGCCCCGCGCTGCAGGCGGGCGGCAACTTCCGCATCGCCATCGTTTCGCAGCGCGAGGCGGCGCGGCACGGCGCGGTCGACGCGCGCAGCGTGATCGGCACCGTACCGCTGTCGCTGCGCGGGCACCAGCCGCATGCGGACGGGTTTGCGCTGAATCCGGATTACCACGGCGAGATCCGCGCCGCGCTGCCCGACGACTTCCGCGCCGGCCAGCCGCTGGTGCGCCAGCAGGACGGCCGCCGCATCGACGTGCTGGCCCGGTTGGAGCAGTTTCCGCGCGGGCGCGCGGACCTGGACCTGGCGCAGCAGGCCGGGCAGAAAACCTTTGGCGACGAGGCGGTGGCGGTGTCGGTACCGCAGATTCCCGGGCACTTCACCGTGCGCGCCGAGGGGCTGTTCGGCGGTATCGCGATGCGGGCCGGGCGCGGCCGCGTCGATGGAGGGCAGCCGTTGCTCGATGCGCCGGCGGTGATCGACCGCATCCGCGCGCATCCGGATTACCAGGAAGGCATGCCGGTGGTGCTGTACGGCTGCTACGGGCAGGACGGCGCGGTGTCGCTGGTGCAGGAACTGGCCACCGGCCTGAACGCGCGCGTCTACGGCGCCGACGGCCGGCTCGACGTGGAAGCATTCCGCGCGCCGGGCAGCGACCTGGCCTATGGCGCACGCCTGCGCGTGGCCGCCGACCCCGCCACCATGGCCGCTTCGGGTGCCCCGGTGCATGTGCAGGACGGTGGTCGTTTCCACGGCGCCATGCCGGCGCTGCCGGTGGTGGCGGTCACCGGCGGCGGCAAGCCGGTGCGCCAGCATGGCGCGCGCGCCGCGGGTGATCCGGTGCCGGCCAGCTGGCGGCAGGCGCCGGACCGCTGGGCCGAACTGGCGCTGGGCGAACCGGCGGTGCGCGTCAACGCGCCCAGGGACCACCTGGTGGTGGTCGGCGCCGTGCGCCCCGAGGGCGGGCTGCGCGGCGAGGGGGGCGAGGGCGTCGGCGCCCACGAGCTCGCTTTCCAGCTGGCGCATGACTGGGAGCCGGGCCAGCCCATCGTGCTGGCGCTGGACGGCGCGCATGCGCCGCAGGGACGCATGCTGGCGCAGCAGGTGGCCGACGTGATGGGCACCGAGGTGCTGGTGCCGGAGTTCGCGCTGCGCCGCGGCGCCTACGCGCAGGACCCGGCCAGGAGCCAGATCGACCTGGCGCAGCCGGGCCGCTGGCGCCGCCTGTCGCCGCAGCCCGATCCCTACGCCGGCCACAGCTTCAAGATCGACCACCACGGCAACGTGTTCCTGCGCCGGCCCGATGGCACCCGCGAACGGGTGCAGCTGGAAACCTACCTCGGCCCACGGCTGGGCAGCGGCGGCGCCAAGACCGTGTTCGCGCTCGGCAAGGACCTGGCGGTTGGCATTGCCAACGAGGCCTGGCTCGGCGACATGGTGCACGGCGAGCGCGCCGCCATGGCCGAGGCCGCCGGCACGCACGGGCTCAAAACCGTGCGCAGCTTCGGGCCTGCGTCGTTCGAGGCGTTCGGGCGCCCGGCCATCGGCTACGAACGCTACGCGGCCAGCACCAAGGACCTGTTCGACGCCGCCGGCCAGTTGCGGCCGCAGCATGCCGCCTTGCTCAACGACCGCTCGGCGCACGATATCGCCGCGCTGGTCGACACCATGAAGACGCGCAGCCTGCACCTGGGCGACGTGGAGTTCGCGCTGTTCCCGGACGGTACGGTCAAGGTGGCCGACCTGACCCATGTCGAGACCGGCTCGGATGCGTCGCAAGGGAGCGCGGTGTACCGCATGCTGGACCGGATGCAGCAGGCAGCGCGTGCCCGGGGTGGCGACGGCACTCAGAGCCGCGAGGGCGGCGAGGGCGCAGTGGTGCGCGCCACCATCTCGCACGGCCCGGCCGGTAACGCGCCGCCGCCCGGCAGCAATGGCCCGCGGCCGTGGAAGGTGCGCACCGCGCTGGCGGTATCGGCGGCCGGCACCTTCGCCGCTGCCTCCGGCGCCGCGGCGATCTCGGCGCAGACCGGTGCCAACCTGGTGCTGACCAGCGCCGGCTGCTTCATCTACCGCGGCAGCGTGGCGATGGGGCGCACCGTGCATGCCAGCAAGGTGATCCGGCGCGCCGGGACGCACACGCCGGCCGATATCGCCTGGCTGCGCCGCGCGTTGACCGAGAAGCCCGGCACCGCGGTGTGGGGCATCAACGATGCGAACCAGCAGAAATTTGCCAGGGCGCTGGACCAGCTCGATGCCTACGCCCACCACGCCGACAAGAAGGACCTGCCCGAGGCCGCGGACAAGATCCGCGAGGCGCAGGCGGTGATCGGCACCATCGGCGCCTCGCTGCTGACGCCCGATACCCGGGCCGGCCAGGTCAACGACGCGCTGCAGCTGACCACGCTGGCGATCAACAACGGCAACACCATGCTGTGGTTCGGCGAGCACGGCGTGACCCAGATCGGCGAGCCGCTGACCTACAGCAGCGCGGTGTTCCTGGCGGCCAATTCGGTGCTGAGCACGGCCAACTTTGCCGCCCGTGCGGGCTATCACACCGGCCTGGCCCAGCCCGCGCTGCTGGGTGCGAGGCTGCGCAAGTTCGTGATGAATGCCTATTCGGTCGGCGCGGTGCCGCTGGCCGTGGCTGACATGGTCCATACCGGCGGCGTGGTCGGCGCGATCGAGGCGGGCAGCCTGGCGGTGTTCGGCATCGGTGCGCACCTGCAGTCGCGCAACGAGCAGAAGCTGATCAATGCCGAGAAAAACCGGCTGGCGAAGGCCGCCGATCCCGACGCCGTGGACAAGCCGGTCACGCCATGGCTGGCGCAGAAATGGGATTTCTTCGGCCGCGCCATGCCCAAGGGGCTGGTGCTGCTGGGCGGCGGCGTGATCGTCAACTTCGGCGCCAAGATCCTGGTGGAGCTGCTCAAGGACGAGGACAAGGGCGCGCCGCGGCCAACGCCAGCGCCGACGCCCAGCGGCGGCCCCTCGACCCCGCCGGCGGCGCCGCAGGAGCCACCGAAAGAGACCCCGCCAGAACCGCCCAGCGAGACCCCGAGGGAGCGCCCCGCATCCGGATCGGTACGGGTGCAGCCCTACAGCCCGGACGACGTCGCCGGTTCCACGCTATGGGGCATCGCCGGCGCGCATCTCGACACGCTGCTGTCCGACGGCCAGAAGGCCGAGGCCCGGGCGCAGGCGATGACGCCGGACCAGCAGGTGGCCAACTTCGCGCTGCGCGAACTGATCAACCTGAATCCGCGCTATCGGCTGGCCGACAACCCGGACCACCTGGAGCCAGGCTGGGAGCTGGACGTGACGCGATAGGGCAGCTGGCGCGCCGCGCTTCAGCGGCTCCCGTGGTGCTCCAGGTAGTCCGCGAACTCGTCGCGCACCACCGTTTCGATGCGGGCGAGCTCGTCGTCGGTGATGTCCTCGAACAGCCTGCGCTTGCGCCGCGACAGCTCGCCGTGGTTCTGCACGATCAGGTCGATCAGGTTCGACAGCCGCGACTGGCGCAGGTCGAGCCAGCTTTCGAGCCGGGTCACGCTGGCGTCGTAGGCGCGCAAGTACTGGATTTCCTGCGCCAGGTCCTGCTCGACGCATTGCTCGATGCACTCGAACACGAATTCGCACAGCGCGGTGGCGTCGAACGAGGCATAGAGCCAGTAGGGCTGCGGCGACTTGATCAGGATGGTGTCGCTGTCGGCATCCAGCGCGTAATTGAGCAGCGCGGTACGCGGCCCGGAATAGGCCTTGAGCAGGCCGGCGTAGACGTCGATCTGCTTGAGCATGCGCGCCGACACCGGCAGCACCACGCCCTCGGGCGTGACGCCTGCCTGGCGCAGCAGGTGGTGGATCAGGAAACGATGCAGACGGCCGTTGCCGTCATAGAACGGGTGCGCAAAGACAAAGCCGAACGAGACGCAGGCCGCCACCACGATCGGGTTTGCCGCGTGGTGTTCGACCAGTGCCGCGACCGCGGCAATGCCGTCCATCATTGCGCCCAGCTGCGCCGGTGGCGGCGGAATATAGTCCGCAATATTGCGCAGCCGCCCGCCGCGCGACAGCCAGTTCTGCTGGTCGCGGAAGCTGTATTCGGCGCGCAGGCCCGAGATGATCTCGTTCTGCCATTCGCACAGCTGCGCTTCGGTCAGCGGCGCGCGCTGGCCGGCATATTCCAGCAGCCGCCGGAACTTGGCGACGCGCTGGTTATCGGGAATCTCATGCTCGATCGAATACGTGGAGCGGGTCTCGGCCAGGTAGAGATAATCCACCGCGCGCGCCAGCAACTCCGGCTCCAGGCGCCGGATGGCACTGCCCACGCGGCCGGGCAGGTCGGCGGCAATCCAGCGCGCGAGCTTCTCGGTACGGCGCACCACCGGGCAGAATGCCGCCGGCCCGAGGTGATTGTTCTGGATGCCAAATTGCAGGTCTGGCGTTGACGGGCCGGTCACGTAGTCCGCCTCATCCAGCGCCAGCACCCGCGGCGCGCCGGCCGGCAGCTTGTAATCGAACTGCGCCCCGGCCAGCCATTTGGCATAGAAGGCGCTCAGCCGGGCATAGCGCGAGGTCGGCATGGCCGCCAGCCACGCGCGCACATCCTGCACCGCCTGCGGCTGCTCGAACAGCGCCGCCAGCACGGTCAGGTCGAGCTGTTCCTTCCTCAGCGCAAAGGTGAGGTGGTCCACCGTGGTGTCGCCGCCGCGGTAGCGGTTGCGCGGGTAGACCGTGCGCGTGGTGCCGTCCGGGCCGGTATGCGTGCTGAGCACGCCGGTCTTGTCGCCCAGCGCGGAGGTGCAACGCAAGGGCGGCACGCGCAGGCCGAACTGGCGGATCAGGGCATCGTAGCCTAGTGGTGCATGAGCCATGCAGGGAACGGGTGAAAGCTGGGACAGATGCCCGCGGAGCTTACCATAGCTTCTACCGGGCTTACCAAAACATCTACTTCGACCAGGATTTCATCCATTCCATCTATGATGCACGCGCACAACGGGGCAGGCCGGTCAGCCAGCAGGTCGGCTTTACGAGGCGCTCTACTGCGCTTGCTGTTTTGTCTATTCCAGGCACCGGCGCTGACGTTTTCGTCTACATGCGGCAGCCAGCGCCGCGCCAACGCCGCGGGTTCGGTGCGCCGATTCAAAATGACAGGCTTGTCATAATCGGCTGGGTTTTCCACATAATCGACGGCGCGGCTGAAGGACATGCTCAGGGTTTTCTCTGAGTTTGTGGATTAACCCGCGTAAAATCCATTTCCGGTATTTGACCGGCGTCATTTATCGCCTATAACTGCAGCTACATGTTGCGGCCGATGTCACGCACCATGCCTCAGCCCGCCAGGTCCGCCTGCGGGCATTTTTTTTATGTCGGCGCGAGATTGATAAAAGGCATTTAGCCTGATTCGCCTGGGGTGGCGGCTAGATAATCATGACAATTCTGTAATCATGACGCCGCTGTCATCATGACAATATTGTAATGATAATGCGCCATTGTAATCGCGGTGGATTCAGAAAAAGTACTCATCGATCCCGGAGCGGGCGCCGGATTTCCGCTCCAGCAAACGGATTGCGACCATCAGCCGGCACCGCGGCGTGATTTTGCATACAGCTTCTGATGCGATTTTGTCGTGAATATCCGGCGCCCAGCCAGGGCTCGCATTAATTCAGTGAAAACCCTGCCCCGGCTTTCGCTTGACTTCGTTGATATATCACATACTGTGTATCCCATCGCCGCTCCTAAGTTTGAGAGAGAGGTGAGGGCGGAGACCTCAGGTCGCGTCGAGATAAGAGGCAAAAATGCCAATGACATTAGGAGACATGAAATGCCAGCAGCCACCCCTAAGCTGAGGCGCAGCGCGACCGTATATTCCTCCGCCCTGTCGCGAGTTAATGGCCAATCTATTCAAGGAGCGCGCAATGAGTAATCCATCGGCAATGGGGATGGGCGTCAATCACCAGGTCCCGGAAGGCACACGCTGGATGCAGCTGATCGTGGGGGTGGTCTGCATGATCGCCACCGCCAACATCCAGTACGCATGGACCCTGTTCGTCCCGGAGATCCAGGACACCTACGGCTGGTCCCGCGCCAGCATCCAGGTCGCGTTTACCGTGTTCGTGCTGGTGCAGACCTGGCTGGCACCGATCGAAGGCTACTTTATCGACAAGTTCGGGCCACGCATGATGGTGGCGTTCGGCGCGGTGTTCATCGGCGCGGCCTGGTGCATCAACTCGCAGGCGACCACGCTGATGGGCTTCTACGTCGGCGCGGCGGTGGGCGGGCTGGGCGTGGGCTCGATCTACGCCACCTGCATCAACAACGCCCTCAAGTGGTTCCCGGACCGCCGCGGCCTGGCCGTGGGCCTGACCGCCGGCGGCTATGGCGCGGGCTCGGCGGCGACCATCCTGCCGATCGCGGCGATGATCGAGTCGCAGGGCTTCCAGCACACCTTCCTGTTCTTTGGCCTGCTGCAGGGTTCGCTCGCCTTCGTCGCAGCGTGGTTCCTGCGTTCGCCCAAATCGCATGAAGTCAAGGCGTCGGCCAAGCTGGTCCAGGCCACGCGCGACTACACGCTCAAGGAAGCGCTGTGCACCAAGCTGTTCTGGCTGATGCTGGTCATGTTCGTGCTGGTCGTCACCGGCGGCATGATGGCCGTGGCGCAGCTGGGCGTGATCGCCAAGGACCTTGGCGTGAAGGAGTTCAAGGTCGACCTGCACTTCTTCGTGATGGCCGCGCTGCCGCTGGCGCTGATGCTGGACCGGATCATGAACGGGATCTCGCGCCCGCTGTTCGGCTGGATCTCGGACAATATCGGCCGCGAAAAGACCATGGTGATCGCCTTCACGCTGGAAGGGCTGGGCATCATCGCGCTGGGCTACTTCGGCAGCAACCCGTACGCGTTCCTGATCCTGTCCGGCGTGGTGTTCCTGGCCTGGGGCGAGGTCTACTCGCTGTTCTCGGCGCTCGCCGGCGACGCCTTCGGCACCAAGCACATCGGCAAGATCTACGGCGTGCTCTACACCGCCAAGGGCATCGGCGCGCTGTTCGTGCCGATCGGCAACCTGATGATGGAAGCGACCGGCACCTGGTCCACCGTGCTCTACACGGTGGCCGCGATGGACCTGACCGCGGCCTTCCTGGCGATCATGGTGCTGCGGCCGGTGCTGAAGAGCCACGTTGCCACCGCCAGAAGCCTGTTCTCGAAGGAGGCGGCGGCAGCCGGATCGCAGGTACCGGCCTGAGCGGGGATGACGGCGGCGACGCCAGTCATTGCAGGGCTTTCGCAGCAACAAAAGGCGGGCTTTTTCGGAAGCCCGCTTTTTTCATGGGGCCGGGTGTTTGCGACGGGAGCGGGGCGCCTGTGATAAAGGTATGCCCGTGCCCACCCCAGCGCCTCCCATACGCGCCGCCGTCATGTTCCAGATCCTCGCCCCGTGCCCATCCCTGACGCCCTATGTCGACGGCTACTGGTTCGTACAGGACCTGGAAGGCGCCTGCGCCGGCAGCGATATCACCACCTGTCCGTACCCGGGTGCGGTGCTGTCGGTCAACTTCGGCCGTCCGAACGCGATGGTGGGCGGCCCTGCCGTGCCGACGGTGTCGCTGCTGGGCTTGCAGTCGGCTAGCCGGCGCTGGCGGTCGTGGTCCGATACGTATTTCGTCATGGCCATGCTCAGCGGCGCCGGGCTGGCGCGGCTGTTTCCCGGCGTCGGGCCTGAGTGCAAGGACCAGTTGCTGGACCTCGCGGGGTACCTGGGCGACCGGGCCAGCCATGCGCTCAGCGCCGACCTTAGCGCCGCCTGGATGCCGGCACGGATCGTTGCCCGGCTCGATGCGTGGCTGCTGCGGCGGCTCGCGGCGCTGCGGGAGCCGGCGGTGCTGCAATCGATGCGCACGGCCCACGCGCTGTTGCGCGAGGGGCGGCAGGTACAGGAAGTCGCCAGCCTGATGGCGGTCAGCCGGCGCCAGCTGAACCGCTGGTTCGCGCAGCAGCTGGGGCTGGGGCCAAAGCAGCTGATGGAGCTGGAACGCCTGCAGCACAGCATCCAGGCACTGCAGCGCGGCACGGGCGATGCGCTGGACGGCTACAGCGACCAGGCCCACCAGATCCGCGCATGGCGCCGCCGCGTGGCGCAGACGCCGGGCACGTATGCGCGCAGCGGCCAGTCAGCGCTGGCGGTGTCCTTCGGGCAGCGTCCGGCCGGCGCGCCGGCCTTCTACCTGTGAGTGGGCCACGCACGTCCCAAACGTTCAATACAGCGTTCCCGCGCCGCCGCATGCTGGCGGCCTGAACGGAGGGAACCATGAACGCTGCAAGCCTGCCGCCGGAGCGCGGCTTTATCTCCTACACGGATGGCACCACGGTCTTCGAGGGCTACCTCGCCAGGCCTGCCGGTATGGCCGCGTCACGCACGCCGTGCGTGGTGCTGGCCCATGAGTGGAGCGGCCTGAACGCGGCGATGCGCCGCTGCGCCGATCGCTTCGCGGCTCTGGGCTACTCCTGCTTTGCCGCCGACGTGTACGGCAAGGGCGTGCGCGGCGACGAGCAGGGCGACAACGCGCACCTGATGAACCCGATGCTGGCCGACCGCCGCTTGCTGCGCCGGCGGCTGCTGGCCGGGTTTGCAGCGGCCACGCGGTTGCCTGGCGTGGATCCGCTGCGGATGGCCGCGGTGGGGTACTGCTTCGGTGGCCTGTGCGCGCTGGACCTGGCGCGCGCCGCCGCCCCGGGCCTGGTAGCCGCGGTCAGCTTCCACGGCGTGTTGCAGCCGCCGCGCATCGGCACGCAGGTCCCCATCGACGCCAGCGTGCTGCTGCTGCATGGCTGGCAAGATCCCGTGGCACCGCCCGCGGACGTGCTCGGCATTGCCACGGAGCTGACGCAGGCCGGCGCCGATTGGCAACTGCATGCCTATGGTCATGCGCGGCATGCGTTTACGTTCGAGGGCGCCAACTTCCCGGAGCGCGGCATTGTCTATGACGCCGCGGCCGACCGGCGCTCGTGGGCGGCATGCGCAGCGTTCCTGGCCGAGCGGTTCGCAGTGGCTGCGTAGCGGCAAAACCGGCGCATCGCGTTCAGATCGCCTGTTGCCGCGTCAGCCTGGCGCGGCAATGGATGCAGGCGTCGCGCACCATGAAAGGTCGCGAGGTCAGACCGACGCCCTCACGCCCGCGCCTCGATGAAGTCCTTGAAGCGCTTCAGGTCGCCCTCGACCTTGCGTTTCAGCACGCCGGCGGCATCGCCGACCGCCTCGACCACGCCTTCGGTTTCGTAATTCATGCGCACCGACACCCGGGTGGCGCCCGCATCCAGCGGAGAAAAATTCACCTGGCCCGAGTTCTCCGCCCCGGCGACGCTGCGCCAAGCGATGCACTGGTCGGCGACATTCTGCGTTATCTCGGCATCCCACTCCTTCTGCTTGCCGCCGATCTCGGCGCGCCAGTGCAGACGGCGGTCATCGAGCTGCCTGACCTCCTCGACGCCCTCCATGAACCGCGGAAACTCCTCAAACCGGCACCATTGCTGATACGCGACTTGCACCGGCACTCGGACGTCAATCGACTCTTCGATGGTTGACATAGCACCTCCTTTTTTCAAAAGGCGGGCGAACCGGTGCAAATCCCGTTCCAGACGCATGGCGCGGCGCCGGCCCCAGCCAGAGCGATGGGGGCGGGGCCGGTGCAGAAATTACGCGCAGGACTGCAAGAAGAGGTGGGGAATACCGGATGCTGCCGCAAACCCGGCGTGCCGATGCCACCACACCGGGGCGTCGGGTTTTCTGCCGTGCGCCCGCTATCCCGGCGATGTCGGCTGTCCCTGTTATTCGGGCTGACGCTCACGCCGATAGCCCGCCACCAGCTGCTTCATCGCGCGGAAGGCCGTGGCGCGATCGTCTCCCAGCAGGAAGGCGTGCACGCCTTGTTCGCGCCATTGCTCGCATTGTCCGGCCGCGCGCGGGATGGCGCAGAACGGCACGCCGCGGGCCTGGCAGGCCTGCGCGATGCGGCGGATCGCAGCCTGCACGGCCGGATGCTGCGCGTCGGCGGGAACGCCCAGGCTTTGCGACAGGTCGATCGCCCCCTCCAGCACCATGTCGATGCCCGGCACGGCCACAATCTCTTCGATCGCGTCGACGCCGGCGCGGTCCTCGATCATGGCCACCACCATCAGCTCGCGATTGGCCCGGTCCATGTACTCGGGCAATGTCAGCGTACCGAAGCCGGTGGTCCGGCCTCCGGCGATGCCGCGCTTGCCGAGCGGGTGGTAGCGCGCGCTGTGGACCGCCAGTTCAGCGGTCGCACGGCTGCATACGTGCGGCACCACGATGCCCTGCGCGCCGGCATCCAGCACCCGCAGGATGATGTCAGGCGCTGCCCCCGGCACCCTCACCAGCGCCGTGGTGCCGGCGCACTCCGCCGCGCGGATCATGTTCTCGAGCGTTTGCGGATTCACGCCGACATGCTCGAGATCCAGGATCACGAAGTCGAAGCCGGCGTAGCCGATCATCTCTGTCATCAGCGGCAACGGCAGCGAGTTGATCAGCCCGAACACATCGCACCCGTCCGCGAGCGCGGCCTTGAGACGGTTAGCCTGCAGCATTGGCATCCTCCACCGGCAGATAGCAGTGCCGCGGGTGCGGGTGGCGCAGGAAGTCGTGGTGCGAGATATGCCAGGCATAGGCGCCGGCATACGGGAACACCATCAGGTCGCCGGCGCGCACGCTGTCGACGTACGCGTCCCGCGCCAGGATGTCCTTGGGCGTGCAAAGCTGCCCGACCACGCTGACGCGCGCCTCCTGCACGCCGGGGCGGGCGAACGGGTAGCGCCAGGACGCCACCGGCAGCACCCGGAACGGGTGGCTGTGCCCCTGCGCATAGGGCGTGCGGAAGTGGTGCGTGCCGCCGCTGGCCACGGCGAAGGTCTGGTCGAAGGCGTGCTTGACGTCGATCACCTCCATGGCGTAGTAGCCGCAGAACGCGGTGATATAGCGCCCGCATTCGAAGCGCACGGTCTGCCCGTCGCGCTGTGCCGACAGCGCCGGCAGGCCTTCGGCAAAGCGGGCCCAGTCGAACTGCCGTTCGGGCTCGCGGTAGTTGACGCCGATGCCGCCGCCGACGTTGACCTGGTCCAGCGTGTCGAGCCCGTATTCCGTGCGCCAGCGCCTGACCTGCTGCAGGTAGGCATCGAGCAGGCGCAGGTGGGCGGCGGCGTCGAGCTGGTGGGACATCAGGTGGAAATGGAAGCCGCGCAGCCGGATTTCGGGGTGCGCGCGCAGCCATGCCAGGCATGCGGGAAGCTGGTCGCCGGCGATGCCGAACGGCGTGGGCTTGCCGCCCATCATCAGCGTGGTAGCCTGCAGCCCGTCGACCGCCAGGTTGACGCGCAGCAGGACCGGCGCAGTGGTGCCGCGCTCACGCGCGAGCCAGGCCAGCCGTTCCAGCTCATGCAGGCTTTCCACATGCAGCGCCTCGACCCCGAGTTCCAGCGCGCCGGCCAGTTCCGCATCGGTCTTGCCGGGGCCGCTGAAGATCAGCGGCACCTCGGCGAAGTGCTCGCGCACCCAGGCCAGCTCGCCGCCGGATGAAATCTCGAAGCCATGCGCCAGCGGCGCCAGGGTCTGCAGGATCGGCAGGTCGGAGTTGGCCTTGATGGCGTAGAACAGCTCGAAACCCGGCGGCAGGCTGCCAGCAATGGTGGCGGCGTGCGCCCGCAGCGCCTCGAGGTCGTAGACGTAGGCGCTGAGCGGGGCGCCCGCATCGGCGAGCGCCTGGTGCAGGTGGTCGGTGACGTTCGACCAGCGCAGTACGGGGGCGGTCATTGCCATGCCGCCTCCATGCCGGCGAACGGAATCGGATTGGCGACCGGCACGTAGGTCGAGGCGCGGTCGGCGCGCTGGAAGAAGCGGTTGCTGAAATTGGTCTTGGCCGGAAACGGGCTGCCGGCCAGCAGGCCGTTGATGCGGCGCGCCGACGCGGCATTGCCGTGGCGATGCTGGTAGGTATGCAGGTGATGGCGCACCACCGACCACAGCCGCGCGCTCAGGGCCTGCCTGCCGGCACCGAGCTGTGCGATCACTTCGCACAGGTTATTGACGAACAGGCAATAGGCGACGCGGTTCCAGCCCTGCTCTTCGTCATACCATAGCGACGACCGGGCGCGCTCGCTGAGCCCGGGCATCGACCACGCGGGATGGCGCGAAGGCGTCAGCTTGACCCCCTCGAAGTCGCGCAGGAACAGCTGCGCCGGCATGTCCTGGCGCAGCCCCACCACCACGTTCTGCAGGTGCGGCTCGAAGATGATGCCGTGCGCGAAGAAGAGGTGGAACACCGGGTAAATCAACTGCTCGACATAGGCGGAAAACCAGCGCTCGGTCATGGCATCCACCGTGGTCCTTTCCTGCGCGGCGAGCGCCGTGAGCAGACGCTGCATGCGCGCATCGCCGTAATAGTGGTTGCCGAACAGCGAGCCGGCCAGCAGCGGCACGCAGTCGGGCGCGCGCAGCGTATCCACGCTCTGGCGCAGGATCAGGCCGAAGCCTTCGATGACCTGGCGGTTCTGCTCGATGTCGGCGTGCCGGAGGTCGACCGACAGGAACGCCGGCTCCTCCATCAGCGCCAGGCCGGGGAACTCCCGCGCCAGCTCCGGCAGCAGCGGTCGCAGCACGCGGTTGACATGCATCGCGCTCTCCAGTTCATACCATGCGTTCTTGCGCACGCAGTTGGTAATGCGGATGTTCAGCGACAGCTTGTAGAAGTACGGATTGCCGGGCTGGTACAGAGTCCGGATCGACGAAGTCGGGAAAAAGTCTGCGCCCTGCGTCCCCAGGTCCTGCATGCGTCCGCTTGCCAGGGCAGCGCGCACCAGCGGATGCTCGCGCAGGTAGCCCGCCTGCCACGGATGGACCGGCACCGCGACGCGGTCGGCAGACACTGACGGGGCATTCGCCGCGATCAGCTGGTCGCAGCTGGCGTCGAGCAGCGACTGCTGCGCGATGTCATCGCGCGCCAACGCGAACCAGGCCAGCGCAAAGCGCGTACGCAGTTCCGGCGAGTAGCGCAGCAGGTCCTCGTCGGAAAAGCCCTGACGGCTTTTGGGCGTGGGATGGAAGGGGTGGCCGAAGGTCAGCGATTGTTCGGAGTCGATATAGGCGTCGACCGGATCGGCCGGGATGGTCTCGGATACCGGCACCGACAGGACTTCGGTGCTGACGGCGACGCTGTTGCGGATCTGCTCCATCAGCTCGGTGTTGGGCGGCAGCTCATGCTGCTGCGCCATCTCGCGCAACAGCAGCGCAGCCAGCGCTTCCCAGCCGAGCAGCGCCCACGGCTTGTTCTCGGCCTTGTGGAATACCTGCGACAGATAGCGGTAGTTGCCGGTCAGCCAGGCACCTCCGACCACGGCCAGCAAGCGGTCGTGGATATGCGGCAGTTGCACTTCCAGCACCTGCGCCGGCTCGCGCTGCAGGGTCATGGCGATGGCGGCGGGCCAGTCGTTCTGCCCGGCGGGCGGGCCAACGCGCAACTGGCCGGCGGGAGCCGCGACTTCGCGACAGTAGCAGTTCAGCAGCGTTTCCTGGCAGCGCCGCGCGGCGGCCAGTTCAGCCAGGGGGCGGCGCGTGCCGGCAGGTTCCAACTTGTTTTGCGTTTGCATTGTCTTGTGACCTCGTTCTCGGGAGGGATCAGAGCGGGCTCATCCGCTGGCGGGCGGTAAGGACCAGGTAGGCGACGGCCGGCGCCAGCAACGCCGCGCCAAGCAGGTAGGGCGCGCGCTGGCCGGCCACGCTGGCCGCAGCGCCGGCGCCAAGCCCGGCCGCGACGCCACCCCATTTGGAACTGCTTTCGAACCAGCCGAAGGTGCGGCCGGCGTTGCCCGCGTGCACCACGCTGGCCACCAGCGCATGCAGCGCGATAAAGCCGACCGTCATGGCGATGCCCATCAGCAGGCGCCAGGCCACCAGCGCGGGCAGTTCGAGCGGCGCGGCCTGGGCCAGCAGCGCGACCGCCAGCGTGCCGTAGGCGGAGGCCAGCAGCGTCAGCGAAGGTGCCAGCCCGAGCCGCCGCGACAGCAGCGGCGCCGCCGCCAGGTACACCAGGTGCGGCAGGCCGAACAGCAGCCCGGCGGTGGCCGCGGACAGGGCCGGCATGCGCTGCTGCAGGTCCGGGATGAAGTAGGGGAACGTCGCCACGGTGGCAAACACGAACGCGAACTGCAGCACATAGATCTGCCGCGGCGTCGCCGGTGCCGCCGTGCCGGCGCCGGTGGGGCGTGCCGCCGGCCGCTGCGCCGTGCCGTTGGCGTCGCCCGCGGGCAGCCACGCGATCAGCGCCGCGGCGGCCAGCGGCAGCAGCGCCAGCCAGCGGTACAGCACGATCGGCGATTCGGCGGCCATCCACAGGCCGAGGCAGGCCGGCGCCGCCACCAGCGCGGCGCGCGCCGACCACTGCATCGCCGTCAGGCTGCGCGTGAGCGTGGTACCGCTGGCGACCGTGGCCAGGTAGGCGTTGGAGGCCGAGAAGGTCCCGCCCAGCACGCCTTGCAGCACCAGCGCCGCCAGGAAGGCAAACGAGCTGGTCGCGTAGCCGGCGAGCAGGAAGCTTGCCGCCAGCCCCAGTTGCGCACGCATCAGCAGCGGCTTCTTGCCGAAGCGGTCGGCGAGCCGGCCCCACCATGGCGCCGAGATCGCCGCCAGCAGGGTTGGCACCACGTAGAACGCGCCCGCAAGCCACGGCACGTCGTTGTGCAGCGAGCGCTGCAGAATCAGGGCGAAGAACGGCGGCATGCCCAGCGCCGCAAATGCGGCGATGAAATGGCACAGCATCACCACCGCGACCACCCGCCGCGTGCCGGCGCTCATGCGGCCACCCTGAGGAAATTGGGGGCCCGCTTGCCGTAGAACTTGTTGACGTCGGTGGCGCCGGTCCGCGCCTTTTCCGCGAGCGACGCGGCGGTCAGCAGGTACTTCAGGTGCAGCCGCTCGTCGTCGAGCAGCACCTGGCGGGCGAAGGCGGTGTCTTCGCCCGCGGCGGCCAGGTCGGCAAGGACGGCCTCCACGTGGCGCCGCACGCGCGCGTAGCCAACCGCAGGGTCGGTGCCGCGACGCTGCGCCAGGCCCTCCACCAGCGCTGCGATATTCAGCTGCAGCGTGATGGTGACGAACATCTGCGCCAGCGGCAACGCCGCGTCGACGCCGATGCGCTGGTCTTCCAGCCCGTCGAGGCGGGCCGCCAGTTCCGGCCAGCGGCGCGCGAGCATGGCGCGGTCGATGCGCGCGGCATCGTTGTCCTTGAGCATCAGGCGCAGGCCGTCGTCGCCGTAGACCAGCATCGAGTTCTGCTGGTTCGATTCCAGCGCCACGCCATAACGCAGCCACAGCGTCAGGTGCAGCTGCAGGGTCAGCGCCAGGTAGGCATCGAGCCAGGCATCGAGATCCCCGCCGTGATAGCGGCCGGCCAGTTCCTCGGCCACGCACTGGCCACCGGCGGTTTCCGCCAGCAGGCCCGCGACCGGGACCACCGTCTTGTCCGCCAGCTGCGGCTCGGAGTAGCGGCGCAGGATATAGCCCAGGAACGGGCGCTGGTCGACATGGGCGCCGTTGGCTTCGTCGGTCAGCAGCACCTGCCCGTGCAGGCCGGGTTCCTGGCGGACTATGTCGCCAAGCAGTGTCTGGATGCGATGGCCGTCGCCGATGGTGCTGGGCTTGATGGTGCGGATGTTCTTGGCGCCCAGCGTGCGGATCGTCAGCGGCAGCTTGATGTGCCACGCGGGCGTGTCGAGTACGACCAGCGAGCGCACCGACAAGGTCGGCGACACGCGCAGGCAGGCGCGCGGCGCGCGTATGACCTGGCCCTCAAGCCCGGCATCGGCCAGGAAGCCATCGAGATGATGCTGCCAGACGAAGGGATGCACCGGCACCAGCGCATGCGAGCGGGCCAGCGCGGGATCGAGGCCGACTTCGGCGAAATCCGGCCAGTGCGGCGGCAGCGCGTCGCCGCTGGCGTGATGGCGCTGGCGCGGGACCGCGAGCCAGTTCAGCGCGAATGCTGGCTGGAACTCGGGCGCGTAGCGGGCCAGGTCATCGGCGGCAAAGCCCAGCTTGGCGCGTGCGGTGGGGTAGTAGGGGTGGTCGAGAAAGCCCGCCACGCGATCGTAGTGCAGCATGCGCTGGTTCCAGGCGGGCAGCGCGTGTCCGCCAGCGCTGTCGGCCTGCGCGAACCAGCGTGCGCGCTCGGCCATCGAGACGGCGCGATGCTCGGCCGCGGCACGGCACTCCTCGGCGTAGGCGGTGAACAGGCGCGCATCTGCCTCGGGCAATCCGTCCGCAAAGGCGGCCAGGATGGTGTCGACCCGAAGCAGCGCGGAGAACGCGCCGTCGGCTTCGTGCAGCACGGGCAGGCGGGTCAGGCGCCATTCCTGCATGTAGCGCGTTGGTGTTACCGGAAGCCACAGCGTGCCGGCGCCAAGGCGCGGGACACGCAGCCACTGCTGGCCCGCGTCGAAACCATGCGCGGCACCCGGTACCGCATCAGCGCCGTACAACTCGCCGCGGCTGGCGCAGGCGCGCACGTCCTCGCGCAGCAGGGCGTCGACGACGCGCACGCAGATGTAGTCGACATCGGCTTCGGCAGCAGTGGCGGACCGGGACGGCTGCTCTTGCATGCGGGCGCTCATTGCGCGATCTCCCACGCGAGCTTGCTGCTGGCCAGTTCGACCGCGGCGGCAAGACCCGCGCTGTCCGGACCGCTGCCGCGCAGCACGCCCAGGTAATCCTTGTTGGAGTTGGTCAGCTGGATGGCGTCGCCCACCTTGCGCAGGGGCTGGTAGGTCAGCCGGAGCCCGTCGCCTTCATGCTGGCTGTGTGCCGGCGCGTGCCGCAGCGTGCCTTCCGCCTGCGCGGTGAAGTAGCGGATCCACGCCGCCCGCCTCGGCACCTCGAGCGCCGGCAGCGCCTCGCCCAGGTGCAGGCGCAAGACCTGCTCGAACAGCGGGAACTGCAGGGTGTCGGACAGCAGGAACTCGCGGTAGTCCCCGATGCTGCGGTAGTTGATCTCGATAAGCCGCGGGCCTTTCGCGGTCAGGACGTACTCGGTATGACAGGCGCCGAAGCCGATGCCGAAGCGGCGGATGGTGTCCAGGACTTCGGCTTCGACCGAGGCCGGCAGGCCGGTGCCCCATACCGCTTCCAGCTCAACAAAGTACGGCGGCGGCGACAGGGTCACGCGGAAGCCGCCCAGCGCGCGCAACTCCTTGCCATCGCCCAGCGTTTCGAGCGTGTACAGGGGGCCCTCCAGGTATTCTTCGAGCAGCAATACCTGGCCCGGGTGCCGCGCCCAGATCGCGCCGCAATGCTCGGCCAGCTCGGCGTGGCTGCGCGCCAGGCTGACCTGCTGGCTGGCCACGCCTTCGCGCGGCTTGACGATGCACGGCATCGGCACATCGGCCAGCGCGGCCAGGCCGGCGCTGTCGCAAACGACCGCGTGCCAGAGTGTGTCGATGCCCGACTGTTGCAGGCGCCGCCGCATCTCTGCCTTGTTCTTGGCGGCGTAGGCGGTGCGCCAGTCCTTGCCAGGCAGGCCAAAGTACGCCGAGGCGATCGCCGTGGCCGCCTGCAGGTGATCGCTGTTGGAAAACACGGCCGCGGGCCTGCCGCCGCGGCGCGTGATGGCATCGATCACCGCCAGCGGGTTGAAGACATCGCACGGGACGATGTCGTCCGGGTAGGCGGGCAGGCCGGCGCCGGCAAAGTGTGCGCGATGGGCATCGGCACAATCCGTCAATAAGACGACGGAGCGCCCGAGCGCGCGCGCTGCTGGCAGGAATCCGTCGTTGACGGCGGGGGTCGGTACGTGAGCGAGTACGAAAATCTCTTGCATGAGTCGGGCCTCAGGTGGAGTGCGGGGGAGCGCAGTGAGCAATGCGGGGGATACGAAGCAGCTGAATCATGCTAATGCGACTCATTCTCAGGCTCAACGCGATAACGGCCCGTCAGTGGCATTTGCCACGGGCAAGCGGGCCGTTTGTCCCGTATATAGGCGCCCTTTAAGGCACATTTTCGCAGCCGGGACATATGTCCGATACGGGTTTTGTGCTAGCTGGAGCACTCATGGCCGCGATTTCGCCGCCACGGGTCTTGGCCTGTTATTGAGAATCAGTTACATTACGCGTCCGCCGTGATGCTCGTTTTTTCCCGGCCGGCCTGTCATGGCTGGCCCGAGACCGAACGCCTATGCCCCCAAAGTTCCTGCTCATGCTTGCCGTCTTCCCGCTCTATCAGGCATGGGACCTGTACCAGCTGGTCAGCAGCGGGCCGTCGTTCCACTTTTATGCCGAAACAGCGGCGACGTTTGCGTTCCTGGTGATCCTGGGGATCGTGATCGGCGAGCGCCGACGCGCCTTGCATGCGTTCGAAACGCTCAAGCATTCGGCCGATGCCGCAGTGCGCGCAGCTGCCGAACGCGACGCGGTCGCACAACGGTCCACACGCGACTTCTTGCAGTCGATGCAGGAGCAGTTCGAGCGCTGGGGCCTGACTCCGGCCGAAAGGGACGTCGCGCTACTGCTGGTCAAGGGCTTGTCGCTGGAAGAAATCGCCGGCGTGCGCGAGACCGGGGCGAAGACCGTGCGGCAGCACGCCGCCAATCTTTATGCCAAGGCCAAGGTCAACGGACGTCACCAGCTGGCGGCGTTTTTCTTCGAAGACCTGTTGGCGCCGCGTCCCGGTAGTGGATCGTAGGTCGATCACGCTGGCGCGCCTGGCTTGGCCAGGTCTTGCCTACACCGCAGCCAGCAAGTCGTCCGTATGCACCATCAGTTCACGGACCTCCCGCAGCGTCGCGTACTGGTCGAGCACGGCACGCCAGCCGGGCGCTTCCAGCAACGCATGCCAGACCGGCTCGAGCTCGCGCTCATCCGCCGGCCGTGCCGCCGTCAGCGCGGCGGCGAAATCCAGCGTCGGCGTTGCCGACAGCAACTGCATCCGGCTGGCGGCGCTGAGCAGGCGTGGTGTCGGCTCGGCAGGCGCGTCGCAGCAATAGAGCACCGTGCGGGACAGCGCCGCGGATGCCGAGGGCAGGGCGCACAGCGCGGCGCCGCGCAGCGGCACCGTGCCTTGCCGGGTCGCAAACGGATAAACGACGTCCTTGTCCGCATGCGCAAGCAGCCGCAAGCCGCGCAGCAGCCGCGGAAAATCCGTAGTCGCAGCATCGACGGAGGCCTTGACCTCGACCAGCAGGCACACGTCCCAGGCCGGAGTGCCGCCGGCGGTGTCGCTTGCCGCGGCAGATTGCCTGAGCAGCACCACATCCCATTCGCTCTTGGCGTGTTTATGCGCGGCCGGGATCGCAGCCGGTACGCGCAACGACGTCACCACGCGGTAGGGTGCCGATGCATCCGGCGCGGCGTTAAGCCGCTGCGCCAACGCCTCGAGCGCCAGCGCGGCCTGCGCCTCCGCGGCATCGCCACGCTGCCGTGAGGACCGTCCCTGCGCGACGGCGGAAGCGCTGCCTGATCGGGGACCGTATCGTTCCCAGAGCGTCCGGTATTCCACGACGAGCGCGTTCGACGCCAGCGCATCCAGGCGCCGCAGACGTGCAAGGGCCGGATGCTCCAGCAGTTGGGTCAGGGCGTGTGCTGCCTGCGGTTCGCCCGCCGGTGCAGGCATCTGTGGCATCTCCAGCAACTGCTGCACGGCGTCGCGTAGCTTGTTCCAGGCGGCGGCCCCCGCGCAGGCATGCAGCCGCGCCAGCGCCTCGCGTTGCGGGCCGGGGCCGAGGCGTTGCTGCTTGCCGGGATGGGCGACCGCATTGACGGCTGCATGGATGGCGCGGCGGTCCTGGTCCGCGCGCGCGGACAGCGACGCATACTCCCGCACCGGCGCGGCCCGATGCCGCAGCACCATCGCCTGGAACACCGGATCGCCGCCATCCGCGCGCATCGCTTCCCGCACCATGCGCGCAAGCGCGCCGGTGAAGCGATCTTTCAAGGCTGCATCCGGCGTCTCGCGACGCGCCAGCGCGGCGCGGGCTTGTTCGATCACCAGCGCGAGCGTCGTTGCCGGACTGGCATCCAGGGCTGGCGAAAAGGCATCGTCGAGTTCCGGTAAGCGATAGCGGCGCGGAACGGCGCGCAGCGTCGTATCGAGCAAGGGGTGTGGTGACAGCGGAGGCTTGTCCATATCCCAGGGGGCGTCGCATGAATCAGGCCTGAAGTCTCCGGCAATCCGGGGCCGGTTGTCCATCGGAGCGGGTTGGCGGGGGCGGTTCCAACGGCTCCTCCGGGCGGCGCCGAATGACCTGGCCGGGATCACCAGGATGCCAATCCGAAAGGCCACACGCCATCCCCACTGCCTTATTCCAGGCGGAAGCCGGTCTGCTTGATGGCCAGCGCCCATTTCTTCTGCTCGGCGGCCATGAAGGTAGCAAACTGGTCCGGAGAGCTGCTGCCGGCCGGGTCGTAGCCCTTGCTGGCGAGTTGCTGGCGCACGCCGGGTGCATTCAGTGCCTTCTCGATTTCCTTGCCCAGCAGCGCGACGATCTCCTTCGGCGTGCCGGCGGGCGCCACCAGGCCGTACCACTCGCTTGCCTCGATGCCCGGGAAGCCGGCCTCGGCCATGGTCGGGATGTCAGGGAACAGTGGCAGGCGCTGCTTGCTCGCCACGGCAATCCCCCTGAGCTGGCCGCCCTTCACGAAGGGCATTACCGCCGGCACGCCGTGGAACATCATCTGGATGTGGCCGCCGACCATGTCGGTCAAGGCCTGCGGGCCGCCCTTGTAGGGAGCATGGACGATGCTGACGTGGGCCATCTCCTTGAAGACCTCGCTCACCACGTTCTGCTGGGTCCCGGGGCCGACCGATGCATAGCTCAGCTTGCCGGGCTCGGCTTTCGCCCGTGCCACCAGTTCCTTGACCGAGCCGGCGACCGATGGATTGACCACCAGCATGTAGGGCGAGCTCGCCATCAGTCCCAGCGGGGCGAAATCCCTGCCCAGGTCGAACGGCAGGTTCTTCTGCAGGCTGGCATTGATGGCCATGGGCGCGCTGGCCACCAGCAGCGTGTAGCCGTCCGGCACGGCCTTGGCACCCATGCCGGCGCCGATGTTCCCGGTGGCGCCCGGCCGGTTGTCGACCACGAACTGCTGGCCGAGGCTCGCGGTCATCTTCTCGGCCACGGTCCGGGTCACGGTATCGACGCCACCGCCAGCCGGCCACGGCACGATGATGCGCACGGGGCGGTTCGGGTAGCCACCCTGGGCCAGGGCGCTGGCGGCGCAGGCGGCAAGAGCAATGGCACCCAGGGCGTGTCCGACGCGATGCAGTGTGGATTTCATGGTTTGTCTCCTTGTTTTCTCTGATGGTCCCCGCGCCGCCACGGGCGGGGCCTCTACACCATTTATCTTCAGGCAGCCACGGCGGGCCCGCTTGCCTCGTGCCCGACCTCGCCGCTCTCCCATTGCCCCATCAGCCGGTCCCAGCGGGTGCGCACGGCGGCCAGGTTGCGTACCTTGACGTGGCCATAGCCGCGGATCTCCATCGGCAGGCGCGCGATCTCGAGCGCCAGGTCCAGATTCTGCTCGGACAGTTTCTGCAGCAGTCCCTCGATGCAACGGCGGTATTCGGCGATCAGCGCACGCTCTGCCTTGCGCTCGGCGGTATAGCCGAACGGGTCGAGTGCCGTGCCGCGCAGGCCGCGCAAGCGTGCCAGTACCCCGAAGGCCGTGCGCATCCAGGGGCCGTAGGCGCCCTTGACGGGTTGCCCATCCTGGTTCTTTTTGGCGAACAGGGGCGGCGCGAGGTGGTGCACCAGGCGGACCTTGCCTTCGAACATCGACTCGATCTGCTTGCGGAATGCGGCCCCGGTGTGCAGGCGGGCTACCTCGTACTCGTCCTTGTAGGCCATCAGCTTGAACAGCGAGCGCGCCACGGCTTCGGTCATGCGGGTGCCGCCCACAACCGATTCCACCATTTTCACGCGGCCGACAAACGACTCGTATTGCGCCGCATAAGCCCGGTTCTGGTAGCCGGTCAGAAACTCGGCGTGCTGCTTCAACAGTTCCTCGACGGGCAGCTTGCGCACAAACTGGATCACTTGTGCGTCGGCGGCGCGCACCGGGACGCGTGACATGTCGTGCGCGCACATCCGGCCCCATTCGAAGGCGGCCTGGTTGCTGTCCACCTGCACGCCGTTGAGCTCGATGGCCCGCATCAGCGCGGCATGCGACAGCGGCACGCGGCCCTTCTGCCAGGCGTAGCCCAGCATCATCAGGTTGGCGTAGATGGACTGACCCATCACGCCCTTTGCCACCTGTTCGGCGTCAAAGCTGCCAAGCTGGCCGTCGCCGACCACCTGCGCAATGCGGCCCACGGCCTCCGCGGTCTGTGCGTCCCAGTCCGGATTGCGGACAAAGGCGGCGGTGGGGGTGACATGGCTGTTGAGCACGACATAGGTGCGCTCAGGCGACATGGCGGCAAGCGTCGCCTTGCTGGCTGCCACCACCGTGTCGCAGCCAATCACCAGGTCGGCCATCGCGATATCCACGCGGCTGGCATGCAGGGCATCCGGGCTGGCAGCGATCTGGATGTGGCTCCAGGTGGAACCTCCCATCTGAGCCATGCCGGTGGCGTCCTGGGTGATGACGCCTTTGCCTTCGAGGTGCGCGGCCATGCCAAGCACGCCGCCGATCGTCACGATGCCGGTACCGCCAATGCCCGCCACGACGATGCGTCGCGGCGTCGCCGCGTCGGGCAGGGCGGGCATCGGGATGTCGCCCGGCGCCGGATGGCGCCTGGCTGCTGTCGACGGCTGCCTGAGCTGGCCGCCCTCGACGGTGACGAAGCTGGGACAAAAGCCCTTGGTACAGGAGAAATCCTTGTTGCAGGTATCCTGGTTGATCTTGCGCTTGCGGCCAAACTCCGTTTCCACCGGCTGCACTGCCAGGCAGTTGCTCTCTACCGAGCAGTCGCCGCAGCCTTCGCACACCAGTTCATTGATGACCACGCGCTTCGCAGGATCGGCCATGGTGCCGCGCTTGCGCTCGCGGCGCTTCTTGGTGGCGCAGGCCTGGTCGTAGATGATCGCCGTGACGCCGTTGACGTCGCGCAGTTCGCGCTGTACGGCATCGAGTTCGTCGCGGTGGCGCACCGTGACCCCGGTTGCCAGGTTGGCGACACCTTTGTACTTGTCCGGTTCATCCGTGACCACCACGATCTGCCTGGCGCCCTCGGCGGCCAGCTCGCGCGACATCGCCGGCACGTCAAGCTGCCCGTCCACCGGCTGGCCACCGGTCATCGCCACGGCGCTGTTGAACAGGATCTTGTAGGTCATGTTCACGCCGGCATGGATGGACTGGCGCACCGCCAGCAGGCCGGAGTGGTTGTAGGTGCCGTCGCCCAGGTTGGCGAACATGTGGTTGCGCTTGCTGAAGGGTGCCTGGCCCATCCAGTGCACGCCTTCTCCGCCCATCTGCGACCACGAGGTGGTAGAACGGTCCATCCACACCACCATGCCGTGGCAGCCGATGCCGGCTGTCGCGGCCGAGCCTTCCGGCACGCGGGTGCTGGTGTTGTGCGGGCAGCCCGGGCAGAACCATGGCAGTCGGTCGGTGCCGCGCGAGTCGCCCTGGGCGGTGGCGCGTTCCCTGGCCTCGATTTCCTTCAGACGCACGTCCATGCGCGCCGCCACATCGGCTGGCACGCCGAGCAGCCTGAGGCGCTGGGCGATGGCCTTGGCCACCAGCGCCGGCGACAGGTCGGCCTTGGCGCGCAGCAGCCAGTCGTCGGCCGGCCGTGGATGGCTCCATTCGCCACCCACGCCGTCGGTGTGGTGGTACTTGCCAAAGACGGCCGGGCGAGCGTCTGGGGGATAGTGGTACAGCTCGTCCTTGAGCTGCTGCTCGATCAGCGGGCGCTTTTCCTCCACCACCAGCACTTCGCGCAGGCCGTGCGCGAACTCGCGCACGCTGAGCGATTCCAGCGGCCACACCACGCTGACCTTGTGGACCCGGATGCCGAGCGCGCGACAGGCGGCGTCATCGAGCCCGAGGTCAAGCAGGGCCTGGCGCGTATCGCTGTAGGCCTTGCCGCTGGCAATGATGCCCAGCCGGTCGTTGGGACCCTCGACCACGTTGCGGTTCAGGCGGTTGCTGCGCACGTAGGCGAGTGCCGCCGGCCACTTGAACTCCATCATGCGCGCCTCGGCCGCGAGCGGATCGTCCGGCCAGCGGATATGCAGGCCGCCCGCGGGCATCGCGAAGTCTTCTGGCAGCAGGATGCGGACCCGGTCCGAATCGGTGACCACCGATGCGCCAGACTCCACCACCTCCTGCACGGTCTTCATGCCGGACCACAGGCCGCTGAACCGGCTCATGGCGAAGGCATGCACGCCCAGGTCCAGGATGTCCTGCACGTTGGACGGAAAGAACACCGGCAGGCCGCAGGCGATCAGGGTGTGGTCGCTCTGGTGCGCCAGCGTGCTGCTCTTGGACACGTGGTCGTCGCCGGCCAGCGCGATCACGCCGCCCAGCCGCGAGGTGCCAGCCAGGTTGGCGTGCTTGAGCGCGTCGCCGCTGCGGTCGACGCCGGGGCCCTTGCCGTACCAGATGCCGAACACGCCGTCGTACTTCTTGCTGGCCGAATCGAAGTCGAGTTGCTGCGATCCCCACACGGCGGTCACGCCAAGCTCTTCGTTGACGCCGGGCTTGAAGACCACATGATTGTCGGCGAGATACTTCTTGGCCTGCCACATGGCCTGGTCATAGGTGCCTAGCGGCGAGCCGCGGTAGCCGGAAATGAAGGCAGCGGTGTTGTGGCCCGCCATCGTGTCGCGCCGCCGCTGCAGCAGTGGCAGCCGCACCAGGGCCTGCACGCCGCTCATGTAGGCGCGGCCGGATTCCAGCGCGTACTTGTCGTCGATCGACACGGCTTCCATGGCCTGCCGGGCTGCGTCGGGGAGTATTGGAGCGTTCATAGGACGGAATCAGCCAGTATGGGGTTGCGTAGGGGCGGCCGGCGCCTGCCGGTGGCCCGGTTCTCTGTGATGTTGTCGTGGATTCGGCTAGGCCGGGAACGGGATGGCGAGCTGCCTGCCCAGCGCGGTCAGCTCGCAGGCGATGGCGTCGGGCAACGCGATGCCGTGCTCGCGCCCTTCACGCTCGAGGGCGTTGCCGCGATGGCCCGGAAGCCTTGCATCGCCGCCGCCGGCGGCAAGGTAGTTGCCGCTCCAATGGGCCATGTAGTCGGCGAACAGGCCCGGGCCGGCGAAGGCATCGGGCCTGACGAGCCAGACAAAGCCGCCCTGGCGGCCGACGGCGCCGGCACTGCCGACGTGATTGCGCTCGGGGGCGAGCGAGTCGGCGGTGGCGGTGAGGGCGCCTGCCAGGCACTCCACCATCATGGCGATGCCGATGCCCTTGTGCCCCCCGGTGGGCAGCAGCGAACCGGCCAGCGCACGCTGCGCATCGGTGGTTGGCTGGCCCTCGGCGTCGAGCGCCCAGCCCTCGGGAATGGCCTTGCCCTCGCGGGCGGCCAGCAGTATATGGCCGCGCGCGGCGACGCTGCAGGCCACGTCGAACACGATGGGTGCATGGCCGGGCAGGGGGCAGCCGAAGGCGATGGGGTTGTGGCCGATGGCCGGGCGGGCGAAGCCCTGCATGCCCAGCACCGGCGGCGTGCGCTGACCGACCAGGCAGAACGCGCCCGCCTCGGCGGCCAGCAGGGCATGGATGCCCAGTGCGCCGAGGTGGCCGCACGACTGCACGGCAACCAGTACGGACGCGCTCGATGCCAGCGCATCCAGACCAAGCTGCACCGCGTGCGGCCCGGCGATCTGGCCCATGGCGCCGTCGGCGTCCAGCACGATGCCGCCGGCGAAGCTGCGGTGAGACATCCCGGCGCTCGGATTAAAGTCGCCGGCACGCAGGCGCTCGACATACGACGGCACGCGCGTCATGCCATGGGTCTTGTAGCCGCGCAGCTCGCTGCGAACCAGCACAGTGGCGGCCTGAAGAGCGTGCTCGCGCGCCACGCCGCACGCTTCGAAAACAGCAGATGTCCAGCGCTCCAGGCCCTGGACGCTCCATCGCTTAGTCATGACGACTTCTCCCGCACGATCATCAGCCGCTCTGAAAAGGGGGCGGCGTAGACCGACTGGTAGTAAAGCGGCTGGTCGCGCAGCGTGTAGCCACGCATTTCCATGATAAAGGCCGGCGCGTCGGCTTTCAGCCCGATCTCGCGCGCCGCCGTGGCAGGCGCCGGGCCGAAGCGGATCCACTGGTCCACGCGCAAGGTCGGCAGCGACAGCCGCTGGCCGATCAGTTCGCGCAGGTTCTTCTCCAGCGCGTCCCGGTCCAGGCCGCCAAGCTGGGCGAAGTCCTCGTCGCGCAGCCAGAACTCGCTGTAAAGGTCCAGGCGTCCGCCCACGCTGATCACGCGCTCGATGCGCACCCAGCCATCGCCGCCGAGGAACTCGGACCATGGCCCCGGGCGCTTGATGCGCTTGACAGAGCGGGCGTGCACGTAGGACGGCAGCTCGTTGCCCTGCTCGTCGCGAAAGCGCAGGTAGCGCACATCCGCGGGCGCCACGCGTGTGCCGGAAACAAAGGTACCCCGCCCCTGCTCGCGCGTGATCAGTCCGGAGTGCTTCAGCCGGATCAGCACCTTCTGGATAGTGCCCACACTCACGCCGTGCATGGCGGCCAGCTCGCCTTCTGACGGCAGGCGGTCACCCTCGCGCAGTGCGCCGGATTCGATGGAGCGGATGATCGCGTCGGAGACGCTGTTAAGTTTGGTCATGGTTGCTCAGAGGCTCAGTGCGAATCGACTGATCGCGGTCTCCCGGATATCGAGCACCTCGCTGGTCAGCCGCGTGCCGGATGCGACGTCCGTCGCATAGCCGTACAGCCGTTCGCCGAGGTCGGAGATCTTCTCTCCGCGTTGCAGGACGCCGCTGACGTCGAAGTCAATGTTGTCGGCCATGGTATGCAGGGTATTGACGTTGCCGCATACCTTGACCGTCGGTGCCACCATGCTGCCGATCGGGTTGCCCACCCCTGTGCCGAAGAAGGTCAGCTGGCATCCTCCGGCAGCCAGCGCAGTGAGATTTTCCACTGCCGCGGCCGGTGCGTCCATGAAATGCAGGCCATTCTTCTGCGGTGCCTCGCCGTAGCGCAGCACCCCCACCAGCGGGCTGGTGCCGGCCTTGGCCATGGCGCCCAGCGCCTTTTCTTCGACGGTGGTCAGGCCGCCGCGCTTGTTGTCGGGCGAAGGCTGGTCCTCGCGCATGTCGACGCCGCGCGAGATGGCCAGATTCTCCATGTTGCGCACAGCGGTGACGAAGGCCTCGCGCACACGCCCGTCTGCGGCGCGTTCCGCGAACAGGTGATCGGCGCCGATGAACTCCGACGTTTCCGAGATGATCACGGTCCCGCCCTCGGCGATCAACATGTCGGCCATGCGGCCGATCACCGGGTTGCAGCTCAGGCCCGAGGTGGTATCGGACCCGCCGCACTCCACGCCGATCACCAGCGACGACACCGGGCATGGCACGCGGCGCGCACGGGACGCGGCCAGCACAAGGCGTGTGGCCTTGCGGGTGCCGTCGGCAATGCAGTCAACGGTGCCGTTGGGCTGCAAGTGCACGCGCTCGACCGGCTTGCCGCTGAGCTGGATGCGGCGCGCCACTTCTTCGGTCGACGACGGCTCCAGGCCCACCAGCAGCACCGCGGCGACGTTGGGGTTGCGCCCCAGGCCGGCCAGCGACTCGAAGGCAAAGTCCAGGTCGGCGCCGAACTGCCCGCGCACGAACAGCGTGGTGACGGGAATGCAGCCACCCACGGTGCGGGCAATGGTGCGGGTCACCGGATTGCAGTTGTCCATCACGGAGACCACGGCGACCCAGTTGCGCACCCCGACCGCGCCGTTCTCGCGCGGGTATCCGAGGAAGGTTGTTGCCATCTGCATTACCCCTTGTGCAGGTCGCCGCGGGCGCGCGCCGACTCGATGTTGTGAACATGCATGTGTTCGCCGGCACGCACCGCGCGGCTGGCGCGGCCGATGACCTGGCCGTACTTCAGGATGGTTTGTCCCGCTACCGTGTCGGCGATGCAGATCTTGTGGCCGAACGGCACGTCTTGCAGCAGCACCAGCCTGCCTTGCCGCTCGCCTTCGAGCGCACAGGATTCACCGGCTTCGCCGGCGTCCAGCAGGGTGGCCACGTTGTCGGCGGGGTTCAGTACGATGGCTCGTGGCATTTCGATCAACTCCTGTATAGGTGTTGGAATCCAATGTAGAAAGACTACCGGTGGGCGGTCAAGAGAAAATCGGGATTATCAGCGAAAACCACTACTCCCCCAGCGTAAGTCCTATATAGAAGTTTGTTGACATCGATGCGGCCGCTGTCTATCGTCCTGACAACGGCGATGTTGTCAGCGCCGGAACATCGACGCTGTGAATCAACGGAGAAAGCCGACATGAAGGTCATGTCACACAAGGAGAAGATCGCGAAGTTGCAGGCCCTGCGCGCGCGCCTGGACCCGCTTGAGGATTTCGGGCTCTGGTTCTGGGCCGGCATGACGGCCGGTACCCATGCCGTCAATGCAGCACTGCACCAGGCCCGCATCACGCTGGACGACGACTGCTTCCCGACGCAACCGGGCGTGTACCTGGTGCCGCAGCCCGACGGCAGCCTCAAGGCGGCGTTGCGGCCGCTGGGCGACGTCCTGCATGTCGGCCGCCCGAAAGTGGAGGGGCCGGTGCCTGCTGATATCGCCGAAATGATGGAGGCGATGGAGCACATCGAGCACCACCGGGATCCTTGCCTGCGCGAGGGGCTGGCGCCGACTGCCGACATTGCGGCGGGTTGTGACGCCGCGCTGCGCCGCTGCCTTGACTTGCTGGAGGCGCGCCTGGAGGGGAATTGCCATGGACACTGAACAGCACATAGCAATGGCGTGCAGCATCGAGGCATCGCTGCGCAAGTGCACCAGCGCGGACTACGAGATGACCATCGAGGGCGCGATGCTGGCCGGCACGCACTGGCTCAACGCGCTGCTGCACAAGCTCGGCGCCACGTCGCGGCAGGCGGATGTGTTCCACACCTACCTGTTGACCGTCAATGAATTCCGGCGGCTGGCGGTAGCGGCGGAAAGCCCGCTGCAGGCCCTGGCTGCGATCGAAGATGCGCGCGCACCATTCGTGCGCGGCAACCACCCCGGCGGCGAAGCGGCGGCCGAACGCGCGCTGGAACTGTTGTCGCTGATCCGTGCGACGGCGCAGTGCGCAGTCCAGGCATTCGCGCAAGACACAGACGCAGCAAGCAACACGTAGAGAGACAGGAAAAGGAGACAGCAGTGAAGGCAGTCCGTGTAGTGCCGGGCCCCGAGGGCGGCAAGGTCGAAGTGCAGGATATCCCCGTGCCGGCAGCGGCAGCGGGACAGGTGCTGGTGAAGGTACGCGCGGCGGGCCTGAACCGTGGCGAAATCAACCAGGCGAAGGAGCTACGGTCGGGCAATACCATCACGACCGGCGTCGAGTTCGCCGGCGAGGTGGCGGAAGTCGGCGAGGGTGTCAACGGCTGGCGCGTGGGCGACCGCGTGATGGGCCATGGCCGCGGCTGCCAGGCGGAGTACGTGGTGGCGGATCCGATGGCGCTGATCCCCGTGCCGGATGGCCTGTCGTGGATCGATGCCGCGGCATTCCCGAACGTCTTTATCACTGCGCATGACGCACTGGTCACGAACGGCCGCCTGGTGGCCGGCGAGTCGGTACTGGTCAACGGCGCCTCGGGCGGCGTGGCGATGGCGGCGATCCAGATCGCCTCGCTGATGGGTGCCCGGCCCGTGATCGCGTCGTCGCGCTCGGCCGCCAAACTGGACAAGATCAGCCAGTTCGGCGTGGACGTCGGCATCGATGCGTCGCGCGAAGACCAGGTCGAGGCGGTCATGGCGGCCACCGGCAACAAGGGTGTCGACATCATCATCGACACGGTAGGCGGTCCGGTATTCGAAGCCAATATGCAAAGCCTGGCGGTCAAGGGCCGCCTGGTGAACATCGCGCGGCTGGGTTCCGCGACGGCGCAGATCGACCTGACGCAGCTCTGGCTCAAGCGCCTGCAGCTGATTGGCGTGACCTTCCGCACCCGCACGGAACAGGAGCGGCTGGAGTGCATCCAGGCCTGCGCCCGGGACATGCTGCCATTGTTGCGCGCGGGCCGCGTGCGGCTGCCGATCGACCGCACCTTTGCCATGACCGACATCGACGCTGCCCACGCATACATGAAGCAAGACCAGCACGTCGGCAAGATCGTATTGCTGATCGGCTGAATCCACAGAGAAGCCTGAGACAAGAGGAGACATGATGACAATCCAGATCAAGCCGCTGACCGGCTCCGTGGCGGCAGCCGTGACCGGTGTCGACCTGAACCAACCGCTCGACGATGCCAGCTTCGAGATCCTGCACCGAGCCTTCCTCGCGTATGGCGTGCTGGTGTTCCGCGACCAGCATCTTCAGCCTGCGGCCCAGGTCGCGTTTGCCAGGCGTTGGGGCAAGCCGGTGCAGGGCAACCCGTTGCTCAAGGGGCTGACAGAGTTCCCGGAACTGGCCCAGGTCACCAAAATCCCGAAGGAAACCGCCTCGACCGAGGCCTGGCATTCGGACTCGATCTATACCGAGGTGCCGCCCAAGATCTCGATCCTCTCGGCAGTGACCATCCCCGTCGGCGGCGACACCATGTGGTGCAACCAGTATGTCTCGTATGACCGCCTGTCGCCGGCGATGCAGCGCATGATCGAAGGGCTGCGGGCCCGCTTCTCTGGCGCGCGGCTGGCCAAGATGACTGGTTCGGACAAGGTCCCCACGGCGGTGCACCCGATCGTGCGCACGCACCCGGAGACCGGGCGCAAGGCGCTCTATGTCGGCCATCCGGATACCGCGCAGTGCATCGAAGGCATGACCGAGGCGGAGAGCCGTCCGCTGCTCGACTTCCTGTATGAGCACTCGGTGACGCCGGACAACGTCTACCGCCATATGTGGCAACAGGGCGATGTACTGATGTGGGACAACCGCTGCACCATGCACTATGCCGTGCATGACTACGGCAACGCCGAGCGGGTACTGAACCGCGTCACGCTGGAAGGGGAAGTGCCCCGCTGAGTAGCACCGCCAATACCGGCGCCCCTTTGCCTGAGATCCGGCAGGTGGCGCCCGGCACCAAAGGCCTGTCCGGCTTGCGGACGGGACCAAACGGAGACTGATATGCAGATAGGGATCCCGACTGAGACGCGGGCGGGGGAAGCGCGTGTTGCCGCGACA
>NZ_JALHRY010000100.1:0-795 GCF_023952485.1 Cupriavidus mimosae
CTATGCGTTCATGGCGAATTTCATCGCTTCCTATAACTCGCTGTTTGCCAAGGCACCGGCACCAAGTTGGGCGCCATTCTTTGCACATTACCTTTCGTGGATGATGGCCTCTGCCAAGATGACTCGTAATCGGAGTTAGTCCACGACAACTACGCTCCACAAGAGGATGGCTATCTCGCGTAAAGTTCATCTTGCAGGCTCGTTCGCTTTTTTGGGGTCGCCTTTCGTGGAGAGCAAATCACCGCCAGCCTGATGGGCAACTGAAGACGGCGTTCTGTCTCGCCAAAATGGACGCAAGCACGCGCCGAAATCGTCGAGGTACGTATAGATCACCGGCACCACCACCAGCGTCAGGATCGACGAGGTGATGATGCCGCCGATCACGGTCTGTCCCATCGGCGCGCGCTGCTCGGCGCCTTCGCCCAGGCTGAAGGCCAGCGGCACCATGCCGAAGATCATCGCCAGCGTCGTCATCAGGATCGGGCGCAGCCGCACGCGCGCGGCTTCGACCAGCGCGGCCTCGCGCGACAGCGGCTCGCGGCCGTCGACCCCGTGGCGCGCCTGGTTGGCGAAGTCCACCAGCAGGATCGCATTCTTGGTCACCAGCCCCATCAGCATGATGAAACCGATGATCGAGAACATGTTCAGGGTCGAGCCGAACAGCAGCAGCGCCGCGAACACGCCGGCCAGCGTCAGCGGCAGCGAGGTCATGATGGCGATCGGCTGGAAGAAGCTGGCGAACTGCGAGGCCAGGATCATGTAGATGAAGATCACCGCCAGCGCCAGCGCCGACAC
>NZ_JALHRY010000101.1:0-780 GCF_023952485.1 Cupriavidus mimosae
CGCTGTATGCCAGCGATGGTCGCGTTGAGATCGACAATAACGCCGCGGAGCGGGCGTTGCGGGCTGTTGCTCTCGGTCGAAAGAACTACTTGCACTTCGGCTCCGACAGTGGCGGCGAACGCGGCGCCGCTATCTATTCGCTGGTGGCCTCAGCCAAGCTGAACGGTCTCGACCCCGAGGCCTACCTGAGCCACGTTATTGCGCGCATCGCCGACCACCCCGTCAATCGCGTCGCAGAGCAGATCCGCTCAACCGCCACCTAAAGGTAACCCTCTCGTCAAGAACGCTGACCGTCGGACGGTTACGACCGGACCTTGACTTCTCTTGTTTCATGCAGGCAGCGGCTGGCCGGCGATTAAAAGCATCGAATGGAGTGTGCTTCGCAGCGATAGCCCATGCCTCGAGCTAGCTTGTTGGTCAAGGCGCAAGCCACCACGCTCTAGTGTCTACGCGCCGACCGCGCACATTGTAAGAGCAGCCGTCGGGTGTTCTTTTCTCTTCGCTTGCTGATCCCCAGCGGATTGGCTCTCCCGCCTGCACGTACTGACGTGGCACAACGCCAATCGATGCCGCAAAATCTCGGCTGTTGCGGTACTGCTTTCCGTCACCCGCTCCTGCTGATAGCACGCTCGCAGTAATGAACCCCAATGCCAGGATCCTCATTAGACGCTGCCCAAAATCGTCGGCGGCAAGCTAACGTACGAGTTTTTTGTCGATCTCCGCAATCTGTGCATCGATATACTTGTAGTGGGTGTGGAGGCGCTCGAGGCTCTCTACTAG
>NZ_JALHRY010000102.1:0-753 GCF_023952485.1 Cupriavidus mimosae
AGTCGATGCCTTCCAGCAGCATTGAGAGCTGCGCCTGGCTCAGGCTGACGACACCTCCATCCGCACGAGGCCAGACGAAGCGGCCGCGTTCAAGCCGTTTCATCAGCAGACACATGCCATCACCGCTCCACCAAAGCACCTTGACCAGATCGCCTCGTCGGCCACGGAACACAAACACGTGGCCGCTGAACGGGTCCCGCTCTAGCACGGTCTGCACCTTCGCGGCCAGGCTGTTGAAGCCAGAGCGCATATCGGTCACACCAGCAGCCAGCCACACCCGCGTTCCAGCGGGAAGGCCCGGCATCACGAACCCACTCCCAGCAAGCTCGCCAGCACGAGCTGCAGGACATCAGGCTCGGGCTTGCCTTCGAAACTCACACGCATGCCACGACATTCGATGACGAGCCCGGTCGATCCAATCGGCTCCGGCCTCGGCGGCGATGCTATCTGAACGGGCAGGAATAATTCCGAAGGCTCGGATGCTGACGTCGCAGCTCGCTCATAATCCCGCCGCCACTTCGACACGAGATTCGCGTTCAGGCCATGCGAGCGCGCAACTTCTGCCAGTGAGCTTGCCGGGTCCAGCGTTTCCGCCACGACCTGCGTGCGGAATTCCTTCGAGTAGTTCTTGGAGCCTCGCCGGCGACCCCGCGCCTTGATTTCCATTTCTTCTGGTTCCCACCAAATTCTGGTGGGAACCAGATTGCCGCCTATGGCTCTTCATGAACAGACGGTGCTGGGGCCACGCTTACG
>NZ_JALHRY010000103.1:0-739 GCF_023952485.1 Cupriavidus mimosae
TAGAGCGCCGAGGCGTCGGCCGCGACCATGCTGGCCAGGTTGGTATGGCCGATCAGGATCACGCCGTTGTGGTTGACCACCTGGTCGGCCACCGTCAGCGGGCAGTTGCCGCCCTGCGCGGCGGCCAGGTCGACCACCACCGAGCCCGGCTTCATTTGCTGCACCGTCGCTTCCTGCAGCAGCACCGGCGCCTTGCGGCCCGGGATCAGCGCGGTGGTGATGACGATGTCGGCCTGGATGGCGCGCTGGTGCACCAGCTCGGCCTGGCGCTTCATCCAGTCCGGCGGCATCGGGCGCGCGTAGCCGCCCACGCCCTGCGCGATCTCGCGCTCTTCGTCGGTCAGGAACGGCACGTCGAGGAACTTGCCGCCAAGCGATTCGATCTGCTCCTTGACCGCGGGGCGCACGTCGGACGCTTCGATCACCGCGCCCAGGCGCTTGGCGGTGGCGATGGCCTGCAGGCCGGCGACGCCGGCGCCCAGGATCAGCACGCGCGCGGCCTTGACGGTGCCGGCGGCGGTCATCAGCATCGGCATGAAGCGCTGGTAGTGGTGCGCGGCCACCAGCACGGCCTTGTAGCCGGCGATATTGGCCTGCGACGACAGCACGTCCATGCTCTGCGCGCGCGTGGTGCGCGGCGCGGCCTCGAGCGCGAAGGCGGTGATGTTGGCGGCCGACATGCGCGCGTTGTTCTCGGCATCGAAGGGATTGAGCATGCCCACCAGCACCGCGCCGGGCT
>NZ_JALHRY010000104.1:0-727 GCF_023952485.1 Cupriavidus mimosae
CCAAGCACGAGCGGCGCTTCACCGGGTTCGACGACAAGATCATCGCCATGTATGCGCGCGGCATGACCTTGCGCGAGATCCAGGCGTTTCTGGCCGAACAGTACGGCACCGAGGTCTCGCCCGAGTTCATCAGTTCGGTGACCGATGCGGTCATGGACGAGGTCACCGCCTGGCAGGCCCGTCCGCTGGAGGTGATGTACCCGGTGGTGTTCTTCGACGCGCTGCGGGTCAAGATGCGCGAGGACGGCGTGGTGCGCAACAAGGCCGTCTACCTGGCCTTGGGCGTGCTGCCCGACGGCACGCGCGACATCCTGGGCCTGTGGATCGAGACTACCGAAGGCGCCAAGTTCTGGATGAAGGTGTTCAACGACCTGAAGACCCGGGGTACCCAAGACATCCTGATCGCGGTGACCGATGGCCTTAAGGGCATGGAACAGGCCCTGGCCGCGGTGTTCCCGAACACCACCCTGCAGACCTGCATCGTGCATCTGATCCGCAACAGCCTGGAGTACGCCAACTGGAAGGAGCGCCGCGCCGTGGCGGCGGCGCTCAAGCCCGTGTACACGGCCCCCACCGTCGAGGCCGCGCTGGCCGAGTTGGCGGCCTTCGAGAACGGGGAATGGGGTCGGCGGTATGCACCGATCGGCGCATCCTGGCGTCGCGCCTGGGATCAGGTGATCCCGTTCTTTACGTTCCCGCCGGCGATCCGCAAGATCATTTACACGAC
>NZ_JALHRY010000105.1:0-719 GCF_023952485.1 Cupriavidus mimosae
CGTCGCCGAACTAACGCCATGGGGCAAGGTTGTACAGATCCGCTCGGACGCCGCTTGAAAGTAACCTTCCTGTCACGAACGGGTCGAGCGGTTGTCCTGGCCCATTGGAGCACTCGAGAGATTCAGGCCGTTGCCAATGAGCTGAATAGCAGACCTCGAAAAATCGCTTGGTTGGCGACACCCGCCAAAGCCGTAGATGAAAATCTGCAATCTGCCCAGTCTTCTGTACTTGCGACGACCGGTCTAAGCTGCCCGGTAGGTGAGCGATGAATATTAAGCCATGCACAGGTAGCATCAGGAGATTTTCAGCATCAGCCGAAAGGGAAATTGTTGGGGCAATGCGGTGATGAGGCGGCTCTTCCTGAACTTCAATATCGAGCATGTGTGGGAGTCAATAGGCTGATCACGACGAGGGTCGACGCGGCATGATTTAGTAGGTCGCTTCAAAGCTCGCAGAGCAAGCTAGCCGATCGAACGGGGATTCGACCACGCCAATAACTGACGTTGTAGGACTATTCGCTTTCAGGCTGTAGAGGCGGCGCAATGTTGGGTAGGCAGTGGGAATCGAAAATACTTGACATGCTTCGTGTGAGGCGGGTGCTGCATCGATAATGAGCGAAATATCCCTGACGTTGACCTTATGTCGCCGGAGCGCGTCAATAATATAGCGATTACTCAATTCTTCAACGATCCCATCCGACATCCCGGGGGGGAGAAAT
>NZ_JALHRY010000106.1:0-690 GCF_023952485.1 Cupriavidus mimosae
TATTCTCGGTGCGGGTGCCGGCGCATCGCCTCGATGTCGATTCCCTGGAGCAGCCAGTGCAACGGTTCGACCGTCAGCATAGCCACTGTCGCCTCGCGTGGCCAGGCAAACCGGTCCGCCTCCAATCGCTTCAACAATAGCCAGAAGCCGTTGCGATCCCACCCGAGAATCTTGATACGATCGGCCCGCTGGTTACGGAACACAAATACAGCCGATGCAAACGGATCCAGCCCGAGCGCCTGCTCGACCAGCAGTGCCAGGCCGTTGATGTTCTTACGGAAGTCCACTGCGTCGCGATGCAGATACACCCGCAGCCCAGCGTCGAGGCGGAACATCAATGGCCTCCACTCAGGGCTTCGATCATTGCCTTTACGAGCCCAACGTCTCGCTCGCTGCATTCCAGCTCGAGCGATACACCGTTGGGCAGCTTTGCGCTCAACAGCGCCAGCGGTTGCGCTCGCCGCGGTGGCGGATCGCCAGACACCACAACCTGTGCGGGTGTCTTGATTGGCCGCGAATCTAGAACCTCCTCGACAACCGGCACGAATGCCGGCAACGCACCTTGCGCCTGCGCTGAATCTCGGATCCCGAATCCATTTGCGCAACTGGTTAGCGTTGATGCCCGCCTTGAGAGCCGTGCCTGAAACCGATGCTCCCGATTGAAGACAGAACTCAATCAGACGCCGCTTG
>NZ_JALHRY010000107.1:0-671 GCF_023952485.1 Cupriavidus mimosae
TTCACGCTCAACCTCGAAGACGACATCGTCGCCGCCTGCCTGATGTGCAGGGACGGCCAGGTCGTGCGCGAGGCGGCGTAACTCCAACGGGCGCAGCGCGCCCACTGCTTTCGCTTCAGATATAAGGACGTATCACCCATGCAACGCATCATGCTCCGCGCCAAGCTCCACCGCGTCACCGTGACGCAGGCGGACCTCAACTACGAGGGTTCGTGCGGCATCGACCAGGACCTGCTGGACGCTGCCGACATGAAGGAGTTCGAGAAGATCGAGCTGTACAACGTCAACAACGGCGAGCGCTTCTCCACCTACATCATCAAGGGCGAGCGCGGCAGCGGCGAGATCTCGCTGAACGGCGCCGCCGCGCGCCGCGCGCACCTGGGCGACCAGCTGATCATCTGCACCTATGCGCCGATGACGGACGAGGAAATCGCCACGTACAAGCCCAAGGTGATCCTGGTGAACGAGAAAAACGGCATCAAGGAAATCAAGAAGGTCTGAATATCAACCCCTGAAGGGTTGCTCCCCTCTCCCGCCTGCGGGAGAGGGAGCACGCCACCGGAAATTTAAGAGCCAATGCCGTTGGCGTGCCCCACCGTAATACTGCAAAGAACAATCACAGCAACACGCAGCATCCCGGTTTCAAAGCAACGGAGGAGAAGTCGATGGAG
>NZ_JALHRY010000108.1:0-670 GCF_023952485.1 Cupriavidus mimosae
GGGTTGTGATTGTATCAACCAAATGTATTTTAAAGTGATCGAAAGATGACTTGGAATACGGCACAAATGCGAGAACTCAACCTGTAGTGAGCGGTGTCCTGAGCGCAAGCTTGAGACACACTTGTTATAGGGTCAAGCGAACAAGTGCATGTGGTGGATGCCTTGGCGATCACAGGCGATGAAGGACGCGGTAGCCTGCGAAAAGCTTCGGGGAGCTGGCAAACAAGCTTTGATCCGGAGATGTCCGAATGGGGAAACCCGGCCCGAATGGGTCATCCCACACTGAATCCATAGGTGTGGGAAGCGAACGCGGCGAACTGAAACATCTAAGTAGCTGCAGGAACAGAAATCAACCGAGATTCCCAAAGTAGTGGCGAACGAAATGGGATGAGCCTTGTACTCTTTAGCAGCATTGTTAGCAGAACGGGATGGAAAGCCCGGCCATAGCAGGTGATAGCCCTGTATGCGAAAACAGCGTTGTGGAACTAGGTGTACGACAAGTAGGGCGGGACACGTGAAATCCTGTCTGAAGATGGGGGGACCATCCTCCAAGGCTAAATACTCGTGATCGACCGATAGTGAACCAGTACCGTGAGGGAAAGGCGAAAAGAACCCCGGGAGGGGAGTGAAATAGATCCTGAAACCGCATGCATACAAACAGTCGGAGCCC
>NZ_JALHRY010000109.1:0-644 GCF_023952485.1 Cupriavidus mimosae
ACGAACAAGGTTATGGGTTGCGCGGTGTTCTTCCTCAGCCCTCGATAGCGGACCTTGGTGTAGCCGAACTGCCGCTTGGTGACCCGGAACGGATGCTCGACCTTTGCCCGGATGCCCGCCTTGATTCGCTCGACCTGATCGACGAGCGCGCCAAGCGGTTTGCTTTGGTCCAGAACGCGACGTTTGCCTGGCTTCTTCGCCACGTGCCAGTTCACGCCTGCTCGCGCGTCCGGACGCTTCTCCACGCCCTGATAGCCCGCATCGCCAAACGCGTCAGTTTCCTCGCCATGCAGCAGACTGTTGGCCTCAACCACGTCGTTGACGTTGCCCGCCGTGCCCCGCACCGTGTGCGCCAGCCCGCTTTCGGCGTCCACGCCAATGTGCCCTTCCATGCTGAAATACCACTGGTTTCCTTTCTTGCTCTGGTGCATCTCCGGGTCGCGTTCGCCCGACACCGACGCATTCTTGGTCGAGCCCGGTGCGCTGATCAGTGTCGCGTCTACCACCGTGCCCGCGCGCAGCATCAATCCCTTGTCGCGAAGGATGTCGTTGACCAGCGCAAGAATCTGAGCGGGTGCTTCTCTCGCAGATGACGGAACCCCAGGATGGTGCTCTCATCGGGGCAGCCTCACCGTCCAGTTATC